>NZ_HG916852.1:3315000-3615000 GCF_000577275.2 Rhizobium favelukesii | reverse complement strand
AATCGGACTGCCGAAAGCGGATGACTTTGTGGCGCAGCAGATCTATCGCGATTGGTGGATCGTCGGCCCTTTCCTGCCGTTGGCGTGGCTCGCCATCTCGGGAACGCCATAGCGGTGCGAGACGACAGGACGGCGATGGTGCTTTCGATCGCGGCGGCGGTGCTATTGGCGCTCAACCTCACGATCGTTTGGCCTTTCACGCAGCCAGCAAACGCCACGCAGGATTGGACCGTTCAGCCTGACAATGGGCAAGCGCTGCGCACCTGATGGCAGTACGCGCACGCAATGCGGCGGCAAACGTCCTCGCATTCTGCTGCGCGGTCGCCGCGTCGATCCACACATATAGCGACGATTCTCCGGTTCGATAGAACGGATTGGATCGGCAAGGGCAGTTGCCGTGGCAAGGCCTGCCCTTGATTTCAGTGTCCTGCCTGCCTAGATTGCGGTCGTCTCCAACACCAACAGGATGTGTGCAGTAATGGATTTCACCCCGATCGCAACGCCAGTTCGCCTTGCCATTCGGGAGTCCTTTATCCATGCCTGCATCCATTACCCTGTCCAATCTTTCGTGGTCCACGCCTGACGGGCGCGCGCTTCTTTCCAATCTCGACCTAAGTTTCGGCGCCGAACGAACTGGCCTCGTCGGCCGCAATGGCGTCGGAAAGACAACGCTTCTGAAGCTCGTCTCCGGTGAGTTGCCGACGCAATCCGGCAGCATTGCCTTCGGCGGGCGGCTCGGCTTCCTGCGCCAGGCGGTGCAGGTGGAGGAGAGTGCGACGGTTGCCGATTTCTTCGGGGCCAGCGATGCGCTGGCCATTCTGCGCCGTGCCGAGGTCGGCGAGGCGACTACCGAGGAGATCGCCTTGGCGGATTGGACCATCGAGGCACGCATAGCCACGGCACTGGAGCGTATCGGGCTCGACGCCCAGCCGGAAACCCTGCTTGCCTCGCTATCCGGCGGGCAGCGGACGCGCGTCAGTCTCGCTGCGCTTATCTTCTCCGAGCCCGATTTCCTCATCCTCGACGAGCCGACCAATAATCTCGATCGCGACGGGCGCGACGCTGTCATCGCATTGCTGGCCAGCTGGCGTGCCGGTGCTGTGGTCGTCAGCCACGATCGCGAACTGCTGGAGACCATGGATGCGATCATCGAGATCACCGCGCTCGGCGCACGGCGATACGGCGGAAACTGGAGCGCGTTCCGGGAGCGCAAGGCCATTGAACTGGCTGCCGCCGAGCACGATCTCGCAGACGCCGAAAGGCGCCTCGCCGATGTCGTCGGCAGCGCCCAGGTCACGGCGCAGCGGCAGGCACGCAGCGATCGCGCCGGGCGCAAGAAGGCGGCAAGGGGGGATATGCCCCGCATCGTCGCCGGCGGCCTCCAGCGGCGGGCGGAAAATACCAGCGGCAACAAGGTTCGCCGCGGCGAAAAGCGCCGCGAGGAAGCGATGCAGGAGGCGTCAGCGGCGCGGGAGCGGATCGAGATCCTTCAGCTCTTCTCGGCCCAGCTTGCGTCGACGGGACTGCCGTCGGGCCGGGACGTCCTGAGGCTGAATGGCGTCACCGCCGGCTATCAGCCAGGTGAGCCCATCGTCCGAAACCTCTCTTTCGGCATCACCGGTCCTGATCGCGTGGCGATCGCCGGGCCAAATGGCTCGGGCAAGACGACGCTGCTCGCGTTGATTTCAGGCACACTGCAGCCATGGTCCGGTACGGTATCCGTCATGACCGGCTTTTCGCTGTTCGATCAGAGCGTCAGCCTGCTCGATCGAGCGCTGTCGATCCGCGAGAATTTCCGCAATCTCAATCCGCGAGCGAACGAAAATGCCTGCCGTGCGGCGCTGGCGCGTTTCATGTTCCGGGCAGATGCCGCTCTGCAGCAGGTCTCGACGCTCTCCGGCGGGCAGCTGTTGCGTGCCGGCCTTGCCTGCGTGCTCGGCGGCGCAAAGCCGCCGCCGCTCCTGATCCTCGACGAGCCGACCAACCATCTCGACATCGATTCCATCGCTGCCGTGGAGGCCGGCTTGCAGGCCTACGACGGCGCGCTGCTTGTCGTCAGTCATGACGAGGTGTTTCTGGAGAATATCGGCGTTGCGAGACGGCTTCAGCTACCTCTTGGCGAAGAGATCATTCTGTAAACGGCAGAGGAGACGGTCTGAGAGGGCTTGGAGGCGTCTTCGACGAAGCCCGCCAGAGCGTCCACGCTGCCTTGGCGCAGCACCTCGCGCACCGCGGGGCGCTTTCGCGAGCGCGTTGTCTGTCAACGAGAGGCTGCTGCGGCCGTCGCTAGGATCGGGCGTGCGCCGCACCCGCCCGTCCCGCTCTATTCGTGCCAGCGTCTGTGGCCATGGAGGGCTGCTCGACCTTGGCAAACCGTTGCTTTCAGCCGCCCTCCCTGAGGATCAGATATAAAGCGCTGCCATCTTCCGCCAGGCGCCGGCACGATGGGCTCGCCCTTCCCAGACGTGTAGATGGTGGCCGACCTGCTTTTCGGAAAGCAGACGGCTGAGGTAGTGATTGTTGTCGAGGAAGGGATCGGCGTCGCCGATCGTCAGAACGATCTCGATCTGGCGCAACTTCTCCAGCTGCCAGCCGCCATCAAGCCCCGGCAGAAAGTGCGTCGGAGTGTGAAAATAGACTGAACTGTCGTAGTAGCCGTCGAACAGATCGCCGAAGGATTCGACCTTGATTGTCAGATCGTAGCGACCGGAAAAGGCGACGAGTTTGCGAAACAAATGCGGATGGTGAAAGACCAGACTGGCGGCCTGGAAGGCGCCGAGGCTGCAGCCATGCACGATGGTGCAATCATGCGCATTCCTCGAAGCCATCAGCGGCAGGACTTCATTCAGGATATAGTCTTCGAAGGCTGCATGGCGGTGAATGCGCTCAGCTGGATGCCGATCGAAGCCGTAGAAGGTCTCGGCGGCCAGCCCCTCGATGCAATAGAGCTGGAGCTGGCCAGCCTCCAGCTTGCCGGCAAGGCTTTCAACAAGGCCGAGCCTTTCATATTCCCAGAAGCGTCCCTCGCGCGTGGGAAACATCAACACCTTGGCGCCGGCATGGCCGAACACCAGCAGTTCCATGTCGCGATGCAAGCGCGGACTATGCCAGCGCAAATATTCTCGGTTCATAACACCTTGAAAAAATGCCGGACCTTTTCACGGAGAAGCGCATTCTGTTCTGTGCTACCAGGATAGTCGAAGTGCCCGGCATCGAGGATGAAGATTTCATTATATTTTGATGTCGACAAAGCATTCGCCACCGCAAACTGGCAGGGTGGTGCGACGGCAGGGTCGAACAGCGCGACAGCAGCAAGCATCGGCACCTTGATCCGGGTTGCGGCACTCGCCGCATCGAACATGCGCAGGGCCTCGAGCACGCTTCCATGAGTCTTCTGGTAGGTCTGGACGGAATCGGCGCTGCCGACGGTCGGCAGTGTCAGCCATCGCTCTCGGTCGCCAAAGGTTGGAACGACGAGGTGGCCGCGATTGATGCGGAGATCGAATGGTATCGCCAAGGCGCCGATGCCGCCCCCGAAACTGACGCCGCTATAGCCGATGTGACCGGCAAGCCATGGATAGAGCGACAGAAGCGTCGAAACGGCAAGCCAGAGGTCATCGACGCAGCCGCCGATGATGTAGTCGTCGGGCTTGTCGATCTCCTGGAGAACATGCCCCGATGCATCCGGCGGGATTGGCGGATGGGGGCTGAGCGACAGGCCGCGAAAGCAGAGGAAGAGGACCGCGGCGTCTTCGACGGGCAGATCGAAATCCGGTGCGTCGCGACCACCATAGCCATGACCCACCACCAGTCCGCGGCGCACCGGCCGGTCGCGCGGCAAAAGCAGCCAGCCGCCGATCCTGATCCCGCCGGTCGAGGTGTAGACGATGTCGAGAACCTGCCAAATGGGATGCGTCAGCGCGCTGATCCGGAGCACCGGCTGCGGGTCCGTCGCGATCGCCCTTTTGTATCGGGTCTGCCAAAACGGGTCGAAGCCGGGCGGCGCCTCCGGTGGCACGATCGCCTGAAGGTCGGGGAGCTTCATGCCGTAGGTCGGGTCGAAGGCAAATGGGTGTGTCACGGGAATGCTCATGCAAGGGTTGTTTCGCGAAAAGACGCGCAATGCAAGGCAATGACTTTGGCAGCGCGCGGAACGGCGCGGAAGGCGCGACTGAAACGTTACAGCGCTGTCATTTCGACTCTGTACAACATCGGTCCGCTTGGCTAAACCGCCTTCGAAACCAAAAGAACGGGATTTCCATGATCGATCCGAAGACCCTTGCTGCCCGCTTGCCTGGCGATTTCACCTTTGGCGTCGCGACGGCGGCGTTCCAAATTGAAGGTGCTTCGAAGACGGATGGCCGCAAGCCCTCCATCTGGGATGCCTTCTGCAACATGCCGGGCCGCGTCTACAATCGCGACAATGGCGACGTTGCCTGCGATCACTACAATCGCCTCGATCAGGATCTCGATCTCATCAAGTCCATCGGCGTCGAAGCCTATCGCTTCTCGATCGCCTGGCCGCGCATCATCCCGGATGGTAGCGGCCCGGTGAACGAGGCTGGCCTGGATTTCTACGATCGCCTCGTCGATGGCTGCAAAGCCCGGGGCATCAAGACTTTCGCAACGCTCTATCACTGGGATCTGCCGCTGCTTCTGGCCGGCGATGGCGGCTGGACGGCGCGCTCGACGGCCTATGCCTACCAGCGCTACGCCAAGACCGTGATGGCCCGCCTCGGCGACCGTCTCGACAGCGTCGCGACCTTCAATGAGCCGTGGTGCATCGTCTGGCTCAGCCACCTCTACGGCATTCATGCGCCGGGTGAGCGCAACATGCAGGCGGCACTCCACGCCATGCACCACATGAACCTTGCCCACGGCCTCGGCGTCGAGGCCATTCGCGCGGTAGCGCCGAATGTTCCCGTCGGCCTCGTGCTCAATGCTTCGTCGGTCATTCCGGGTTCCGAGAGCGCAGCCGACAAGGCCGCGGGCGAACGCGCGCACCAGTTCCACAACGGCGCTTTCTTCGATCCGGTCTTCAAGGGCGGATATCCGAAGGAATTCCTGGAGGCGCTTGGCGACCGCATGCCTGTTGTGGAAGACGCTGACCTCAGGATCATCAACCAGAAGCTCGACTGGTGGGGCCTCAACTACTACACGCCGCTGCGGGTTGCCGATGATCCGGCGAAGAACGGCGACTTCCCCTGGACAATCGAAGCGCCACGCGTCAGCGACGTGAAGACCGATATCGGCTGGGAGGTCTATGCGCCGGGCCTGAAGAACGTCGTCGAGGACCTCTACCGTCGCTACGAGCTGCCGGAGTGCTACATCACCGAGAACGGCGCCTGCTACAACATGGACGTCGTCAACGGTGAGGTCGATGACCAGCCGCGCCTCGACTACTACAGCGATCATCTTGATGTCGTCGCCGACCTGATCAAGGACGGCTATCCGATGCGCGGTTATTTCGCTTGGAGCCTGATGGACAATTTCGAGTGGGCCGAGGGTTATCGCATGCGCTTCGGGCTCGTGCATGTCGACTATCACACGCAGGTCCGCACGGTGAAGAAGAGCGGCGAGTGGTACAGCGAACTTGCGGCGCAGTTTCCCAAGGGCAACCACAAGGTCAGCTGACACATGGCGCGAATCGGCGTCATGTCTTAAAGCGGGCGCATGGAAAAGCCGCTTGTCCTTTATGCGCTCTGCGGCAGCCAGCGAAAGGCTTCGACCAATCGCCGGCTGCTCGAAGCGCTGCGGGACAATGCGCCCGTGGCCGTCTGCGTCGAGATCTGCGAGATGATTGGCGAACTGCCGATCTTCAACCCGGATCGTGAGGGCGAGAATACGCCTGCGCTCGTCGAAGAGTTTGCGGCTAAAGTCCGAGCGTGCGACGGCATCATCGTCGCCTGTCCGGAATACGCCCATGGCCTCCCGGGCGGGTTGAAGAACGCGTTGGATTGGCTGGTCTCCCGCGACGAGGTGCCCTTCAAGCCCGTGATGATCGCGCATGCCTCGCATCGCGGTGATTTCGCGCTGGAACAGCTGACTGAGGTCCTGAAGACGATGTCCTTCGACGTGGTCAATGACGCCGTTTTGCGGATTTCGTTGCTCGGCAAATCGGAGGACGCGCAGGCATCTGTCCTCGCAGAGAGCGTGGAAAACCGCCGGCTCTTATCAGCGCTTGCAAAATTCTGCGCTGCAATCAATCGAACCAGGATCTGGCCGGATCGCTCAAGTCATTGGTAATATTGATCAAATCTGCACGAATCTGCGCTGCTTCCAGCGCTCTTGCAAAATCGCGATGATTAATCGTTACATCGATCTTTAACCGTTTTTTGAGCCCTTGGCTGGCAGACTTCCGTGATCGGGGAGCAGTGAATGCAGGCAATTTTCGGGGGCAGCAAAAAAGTTTCGGGCTTCGGTCGTCATGCGACCGTCGCCGGCGTGCTTTTTTCCTTTGCAATTGTCGTCGCGATCGTCACCGTCATGGTGCTGAGTGCGCTCGAACGCGTTGCAGACCGATCGAATGTGCTGGACGACGAGCGCTCGCGGGAAACCATGTCCGGCGCGCTCAAGACCTTCGAAATGCAATTGAGCGCGACGCTCAACGACTACGCAGCCTGGGATGATGCCGCAGCGAACGTCTATGCGGCCGATGGCATGGCCTGGACGATCAGCAACTACGGCGAGATGTCGGTCAACAGTTCTCTCTTCGACATGGCGATCGTGATCGATGACGAGAAGAAGCCGATCATGGTTTATCGGGAAGGCAAACCGATGGACGGCGCGCTGGATGATTTCTTCTCCCCGTCGCTCTGGACGCTCTTCGACAAAGTGAAGGCGGCGGGGCCGCAGGATAATCCCGAGGCGACGGGCTTCGTTGGCACGAAGGCCGGTATAGCAGTCGTCGGTGTGGCGCTGATACGCGAGAAATCCGGTGCGCTCGACGTCTCGGCAGGAAAGCATCGCTATCTCATCTTTGCGCGACATCTCAGCGCCGACAAAGTTGCCGAGCTTGGCGCGACCTATGTTATCGACGGGTTGAAGCTGGTCGCTCCGGATTTCCAAGCTCCCTATTCGGTGGCGATCGCGGACGCGCAAGCGGTCACTCTCGGCAAGCTCGTCTGGGTGTCGCGGGCGCCCGGCGATATCGGCTACGGCGAAGTTCGCCCGATGGTCGTCAAGGCGCTTGGACTTGTTGGCCTGTTCTTCGTCGTTCTGCTCATCATTGGCTGGTTGGCGCTGCGGCGCCTCAAGGCAGAAGAAATCAACGCCCGGGAGGAAGCAAACCGCGATCGGCTGAGCGGCCTGCTGAACCGCGATGGGCTTGGATCCGCCATCGACGTCTTCGTTGCCGAAGCGGCGCAAACACGCCGCAACGTGCTCATCCTTTATCTCGATCTCGACGGCTTCAAGGAAGTCAATGACGCTTATGGCCATGGCACCGGCGACCAGCTGATCCGCGCGGTCGCCGCCGGTCTCAACGTGCTTATTCCGGAGGGCGCCGTTCTCGCACGTATCGGCGGCGATGAATTCGCCATCGCCTTTGTCTCCGAAAGCGAGCACGCCGTTGCCCTGCAGCTATCCGAGCAGATACTGGACTTCCTGGCAGAGCCGCTGGAGATTGGCCGACGCGTCGTCGTCATTGGCGCGAGCATCGGTATTGCCATGTCGGAAGGCGGCACGATCGATCGCGAAGAGCTGGTGCGTCGGGCCGATCTTGCCATGTACAAGGCCAAGGAAGCTGGCCGTGCACGCATGACGCTTTACGATCCGGCGATGGACGCAGACCGCGGAGAGCGCAATGCGCTGGAACTCGATTTGCGGATGGCGATCGAAGGCGGCGACCTGCAGATTGCCTATCAGCCGCTGATCGATGCGCCGACCCATCAAATGACCGGTGTCGAAGCATTGGTGCGATGGAACCGCCCGGGACACGGCCCGGTCTCGCCCGAAACATTTATTCCCATCGCGGAAACCAGCGGGCTTATCGAGGCGCTGGGGCTTTTCGTTCTGCGCAAGGCCTGCGAAACCGCCAAGCAATGGCCGGAACTGCGTATCTCGGTGAATGTTTCTCCCGGGCAGTTCCGCAACCCGGCCTTTGCCGACTATGTCCGTTACGTGCTGAAGCAGACTGAGATCGAGGCCAAACGTGTGACGCTTGAAGTCACCGAAGGCTATATGATCCAGAACCCACAGCGAACCCGGCAGGCGATCGAGCGGTTGAAGGCGCTGGGCGTCAAGGTTGCGCTCGATGATTTCGGCTCGGGCTTTTCCTCCATCGGCTATTTGCGCCAGTTCGGCTTCGATCGCATCAAGATCGACCGCTCGTTGGTCATGGATATCCTCGAAAGCGATAGTCAGCGCGAAATGCTGCAGGCGACAGTGGCGCTTGCCCGCTCGCTCGACATTCCGGTCACCGCCGAGGGCATCGAGACCGAGGAGCAGGCCATTGCGGTGCGGCTCTTCGGCTGCGATACGCTACAGGGTTACTTCTTTGGTCGGCCGATGCCGGCCGATCAGATCACCGAGCGGCTGATGCAGGCGCGCGCGGCGAAGGTCACCACCCGCCGCCCCAATGCCGCCTGAAAACAGGTCGGCCGAAGTCGCGCTTTAGAGCATCGCACTTGAATTGAGAATCGAGTGGGGTTTTCACGAGGGTATTGGTGTGATTCACTGCGGTTGGAGGTGAATCACATGGGTAAATCTCATTCTGTTGATCTTCGTCAGCGTGTTGTTTCCATGGTCGCTAGCGGCCAATCACGGCGAGCCGCTGCCCGTCATTTCGCAATCAGCGACAGCAGTGCGATCAAGCTGCTGCAACGCCGGGAGCGGACTGGGCTGATAACCCCCGCGCGTCAAGGAAGGCCACCAGGTGCAGGGAAACTGTCGGCGTTTCGCGATTTCCTGGTCGCACAGGTCGAAGGCAAACCGGATATCACCATGCCAGAGCTTGCCCGTCGCCTTGAGGATGAACATGGATTGGTTATTCCACCATCGTCCCTGTCGCGGTTTTTGATAACGCAGGGATACACATATAAAAAAACAGATAATGGCGTCGGAACGCGCTCGCGCTGATATCCGAAAGGATCGTGATGTCTGGATTTCGAAACGCCAACCCCGGATGCGATTTGAACCGCATCGACTTGTTTTCTTGGACGAAACCTCGGTGAACACAAAGATGGTGAGACTGCGTGGGCGCTCCCCGCGCGGCGAGCGTCTCATCACGGATGCGCCCTTTGGCCACTGGGGGACACAGACATTCATTGCAGGCTTGCGCTGTTTCGGTCTTACTGCGCCCTGGATTATTGACAGGCCGATGAACCGGGAAATCTTCGACACCTACATCGAGACCCAGCTTGCGCCGACACTCGAACCAGGCAATGTCGTCATCCTGGATAATCTTCGCGTTCACAAGAGCGATAAAGCCAAAGCCTGCCTCAAGGAAGTTGGTGCGTGGCTCCTGTTTCTGCCGTCTTATTCGCCAGATTTGAACCCGATCGAAATGGCCTTCGCCAAAATTAAGGCCCATCTCCGAGCCGCCGCCGCTCGCACGTTTGACGCACTCTCAAATGCGCTCGGATCCATCTGCAACCTCTTCAACAGCCAAGAATGTCGAAACTATTTTACAGCCGCAGGCTATGGGTTCGATTAAAGGTACGGCGCTCTAGCCTCCGATGTGCTTCTGCCCGCGCTTCTTGGCGAGCGCAATCTGGTGCTGCCGCTGGCGGTAGCGCAGGCGGTCGTCTTCGCTGCGCGTGTGGTAGCAGTTGCTGCAGGAGACGCCTTCCTCATGGTAAGGTGAGGTGATCTCCTCGGCCGTGATCGGATTGCGGCAGGCGTGGCAGAGCCTATGTTCGCCTTCCTTCAGGCCGTGCTCGACCGACACGCGTTCGTCGAAGACGAAGCAGGCGCCGTCCCAGAGGCTTTCTTCCTGCGGGATTTCCTCGAGATATTTCAGAATGCCGCCCTTGAGATGGTAGACCTCGTCGAAACCCTGCTCCTTCATGAAGGCGGTTGCCTTCTCGCAGCGGATGCCGCCGGTGCAATACATGGCGATTTTGGGCTTGTTGTGCAGGCCGGTATTGTCGCGCACCCAGTCGGGAAATTCACGGAAGGTCTTCGTCTTCGGGTCAACAGCGCCACGGAAGATACCGATCGCCGTCTCGTAGTCGTTGCGCGTATCGATGACGATCGTGTCCGGATCGGAGATCAGAGCATTCCAGTCCTGCGGTGCCACATAGGTGCCGACCACCTTGTTGGGGTCGATGTTTTCGACGCCCATGGTGACGATCTCTTTCTTGAGCTTCACCTTCATGCGAACGAAGGGCATCTTCGATGCGCGGCTTTCCTTGTGCTCGAGCGCGGAAAATTCCGGCTGGGCACGCAGATAGGCAAGCACCGTCTGAATGCCCGCATCCGGGCCGGCGAGCGTACCGTTGATCCCCTCATGCGCCAGAAGCAGCGTACCCTTCACGCCATTTTCTTCGCAAAGCGCCTGCAGCGGCTCGCGCAGGCTGTCGAAGCGCGGCACCGAAACGAAATGGTAGAGAGCCGCAACGAGGAAGGGGCTCGTCGCAGACGTCGGTTGTGTGAGCGTGTCTGTCATGCGGCTGCAAATACAGCTTTCGGGTCTTCTGCGCAATTGGGGCGTTTCAGCTCACCTGAGCCCGCCACAGCAACTCGATCCGATCCGCTTCCTCTTGCGCATCATCGGCGAAGACGTCCTCTGCCCGTTCCAACGCCGCATGTCGGTCCTCCTGCTGGCGGAAGATGATCGCATCCAGCAGATGTGCGAGGTCGTCGGCATTTGAAAAATGTTGCGGCTCGGCCTCCACCAGTGCGCAGAGCACGTCGAGGTCGTGAATATGGCCGAGCAGATCGATCAGGCTGCTCGTCACCTCGTATTTCGCCTTCATCGCCGTTGGCCAGAGCGGTCGAAGCAGCCGTTGGTATGCCCGGTAGTCCTGTGCCCGTTTGCGCAATGTGTGAAAGGTTTCCGCCGAGGCTTCGGCCTGGCAATGCTCGATGGCTTTCCTCGCCTTCAACGTCGTCTTGCGCCAGCCCTTGGCGACAAGCCGTGCAGTCCGACGCGGGCCGCCGTTGAAGTGGACCTCCCCCACCGCTGCAATGGCGTCCCTCAGCACCTCCGGCGTTTCGGTGAGCTTCCTGTCGATATCCGCCTCGGCATCGGCCATGTGGTCGCGCCGGCTTTCCAGTGCCGCGACAATGTGGCCAAGTGCTTTTGCCTCTTTGGCGTCGCGGGCGTTTTCCTTGAGGTAGGCGGCGGTCTCGATCAGCGCTGTCGCGTCTCGGATCGCCGACAGGGACTTCGCCACATCACGAAGCCGAGCGTTCTCGCGCTCGCAAAACTCCGGCACTTCGCTGGCCACGAGGCGGTAAAGGGAGCGCAGGCGCTTCAGGTTCTTGCGAAAGGCGTGGATCGCCTCGTGCTTGCCGTCAGGCCTCTCTGCAAGCGTGTGGATCGCATGAGAGAGCTGGCCGCCAGCGGCCTTCCTGAACTCTGCAGTGAAACTGTGGTCAGGCCGTATGCGAAAGGGCATGCCGGTCGCGCTCGTATTCAGTGGCAAGCGCCTGGTTTGAATAGCGGAAATCGCCTGTCACCTCGCGGCCGATCCATGAAGGCAGCGCGGGGTTGTCGCTCTCCGAGCGCATCTCCACTTCGGCGATCACCAAGCCACGATGCTGTCCGGCAAACACGTCGACCTCCCAGACGAAACCGCCGTGGGGGACGCGATAACGAGTCTTCTCGATGATAATGCCGATCGCGTCATCGAGCAGTTGTTCGGCGTCGGCGACGGGAATATCGTATTCGAATTCCTCGCGGGTCATCGTGCTGCGGCCGATCTTGACCGTCAGCCGTGCCTTCATATTGTCGAGCACGCGCACGCGCACGGAGCGATCATCCATCGAGGCGATATAGCCTTGTTTTAAAACGGATTTCGTCTCCGCTCCGGAGCGCCAGGCATCGCTGTGCACCAGAAACTTCCGCTCGATTTCTTTCGCCATTCCCGGTGAACCTTGTGTGACGATTTAATTACGCTAGCCTAATTTCATCGCCATGGGTACCCATTCTATTCCAAAGATCGGTTTCGGCTCGACAAAGCCTACCCTTGGGGTTATTTCGGGTCCCGAATTCAATCGGTTCAAAAGGATCACGCGGCCATGGGCGAGAAGACAGAAAAGCTCCTTTCCATCCTGAAACTCCAGCCAGTTGTCCCGGTCCTGATCGTCGATGACGTCAAGTCTGCCGTTTCGCTGGCGCGCGCTCTTGTCGCAGGCGGGCTGAAGGCAATCGAGATTACCATGCGCACGTCGGCCGCACTCGATGCTGTCCGCGCCGTTGCCGACGAGGTCGAAGGCGCCGAGGTCGGTGCCGGAACCATCCTCAATGCCGCTCATTGGGACGCCGCGGTTGCTGCCGGCTCGAGGTTCATCGTCAGCCCGGGCGCGACGCAGGAACTGCTCGATGCCGCGCGCAGTTCGTCCGTTCCCCTGCTGCCGGGTGCTGCGACCGCAAGCGAAGTCATGGCGCTGCGCGAAGAAGGCTATCAGGTGCTGAAGTTCTTCCCGGCAGAGCAGGCCGGCGGCGCTGCCTATCTCAAGGCGCTGTCCTCGCCGCTCGCCGGCACCGTTTTCTGCCCGACCGGCGGCATTTCGCTGAAGAATGCGATGGACTACCTGTCGCTGCCGAACGTCATCTGCGTTGGCGGCTCCTGGGTTGCGCCGAAGGAACTGATCGCCGCTGGTGATTGGGCCGGCATCACCAAGCTCGCGTCGGAAGCGGCAGCGTTGAAGGGCTGATTTCGGGACAGACCCATCATTCGATGCAGGTGGATTTCCCGCCTGCATTTGTATTTCCGTCGCCAATACCTATCTCCCATCTGGCCTCTAGACAGGGAGATGATGAGGAATGTTCGACGCGAAGAAGCTTCTTGAGCAGTTCTTGGGTTCGCAGGTGCCGGGTGTCGGCGGTTCTGTCCGTGACCGGGCGGGTGACGCGGTCCAGATGGCCAAGGACAATCCGTGGAAGGCCGGCGCGCTGGCAACCGCGCTTCTCGGAACCAAGACCGGCCGCAGCATTGCCGGCAATGCACTGACCATCGGCGGTCTCGCCGCGATCGCCGGCCTCGGCTATCAGGCCTACAGGAATTACCAGGCAGGGCAGGCGCCCGCGACGCCGTCCGACGCGCCGCCGCCGAAGACGGCCGTGCTGCCACCGCCCGCCGAGTCCGGGTTCGGCGCCGCTTCGCCCGCTCAGAGCAACGAATTCGTGCTCGTTCTCATCCGCGCCATGATCGCGGCGGCGAAGGCCGATGGTCACATCGATGATGGCGAACGCGCGCTCATTGTCGACAAGGTCAAGGCCGCCGATGTGAGCGGCGAGGCAGCCGCCTTCATCGAACGGGAGCTGTCGCAGCCGACGGATATCGATGCGCTGGTCGCAGCCGCGGTCACCGAGGAGCAGCGGGTGGAACTCTACACCGCCTCGCGCCTGACCATCGAGCCGGATTCGCGCGCCGAACGCGGCTACCTCGATCTGCTGGCCGGCCGCCTCGGCCTTCCCGATGCGCTGGTCGATCACATCGAGGCGACGGTTTCCTCCGCCAAGGTCAGTTTGTAAAGGGCATCCTCCGGCCAGTTGCCTTTCCCGGGCGGCTGGCCTAAGCCATGTCTCCTTATCTGGAGGAGCGCATGCGCGATCTATCGAATTTCAAGGGTTGCCCGGCACCACAGCCGGTAACCCTTAAGGGCCGTTTCGTCACCGTTGAACCCTATGTCCGCGAGCAGCATCTGCAGGCCTTGTGGGATGGACTGGGTGGCATGGCTATCAACCCGCTGCTGCGCTATTTCGCCCAGCCCGACTTCACCGGCATGGAGGATTTCTCCAACTGGCTTCATTCGGTCGCCAAATCGGGCTGGCTGACGCACATCTTCCGTGACAACAGCTCCGGCAAGATCGTCGGCATGGCGAACTACATGCGGGCAGATCCGGCCAATGGCGTGATCGAGGTCGGCGGCGTTGCGCACGGTCCCGACATGAAGCGCTCGCCGCTCTCCACGGAAGTCCATTACCTCATGGCCAAGCATATCTTCGAGGCGCTCGGCTACCGGCGCTACGAGTGGAAATGCGACAATCTGAACGAGGCAAGCAAAACGACCGCGGCCCGCTACGGCTTCACCTTCGAAGGCGTGTTCCGACAGCATATGATCTCCAAGGGCCGCAATCGCGATACCGCGTGGTTTTCGATGATCGATTCCGAGTGGCCCGTCTTGAACGCCGCGTTCGAGGCCTGGCTGTCGCCTGACAATTTCGATGCGGACGGCAAACAGAAGCGCCGACTGGAGGATATCCGCGCCGAGATCAGCAAGGAGCAGGCGGTATGACGGCTCCGAAATCGGAAAGCCGGTCGCAGGCGATTGCCGCGGCCGTCATCCTCGCGGCGGCAGGCCTCGTGCTCTATTTCATGCCGACCATCGTTCTCAAACTCGGCAGCTACTCGCCTTATCTGGCGGCTGCCGTCGGCGCCTGCCTGGTTTTCGCTTTCTTTGTTGTCTTCTGGCTAAGGGCGCGATACCAGCGCGGCCGCGGCAAGTAACGCTTCCCTAACCCTGCAGCGAGGCGCCGAGCAGCAGCGCTCCCATGGCAATCACAAGCAGGGCGCCGAGAATTTCGATCGTATTCCCGATCCAGATCGAAGCGGCAGAGCCGCGGCCGGCAAGCCGCATCGCGGTGCTCTTGGCGGTGACGGCAAGCGTCGCCAGGATCGCGACTGTTATGGCGGTGCCAAACGACATGGCGATCACCGACAGCACGCCGCCGAGATAGAGGCCGTTCAGCAGCGAGAAGGTCATGACCAGCAGCGCGCCGGAGCAGGGGCGCAGGCCGACCGCGATGATGGCCGACCAGGCTTCCCGGATGTTGAAGTTCGCCGCGCCGAGCAGGGACGGGTCGGGCATGTGCGACTGCCCGCAGGTCTCGCAGGCCATGCCCGCAATGAACCTGTGCCCGGCTTTGAGCGCTTGCGCCTCGCCGAAGGCGTAGCTGGCCCCCTGCTTCTGTGCCTCGTTGTCCCTCCAGTCCAGCATCATGCTGACGGGCCCGGAGGATGTTGCCATGACTTCGCGGCGCGGCATGCCGGCGACGATCGCGCGCAGCTTGCGAAACAGCAGCCAGCAACCGAAGAGGACGACCATGATGAAGCTCGCGATCTCCATCGCCTGTGTCGCTGCGGTCAGGGTAATGCCGGTGCCGCGCAACACCAACCATGCCCCGCCGACGAGCGCGATCGCCACAAGCCCTTGTAAGAAGGCGGACACGAAGGAGATCGACACGCCGCGTTTCAACTCGATTTCGTTCGCGATCATGTAGGAGGAAATGACAGCCTTGCCGTGTCCGGGACCGGCGGCATGGAAGACGCCATAGGCGAAGGAGAGGCCAATCAGTGTCCACAGGTCCCAGGAGTCATCCCGCATGGCTTTGAGCGCGCCGGTCAGCGCGCGATAGAAGGCTTGTTGTTGCGCATTGACGTAAAGGAGAATGGGCGCGAGCGGACCGCCGGTCGGCTGGAAGCTCGGCTCCGACGTGCCGATGCCGAGCGGCGATTGCGCATGCGCGACCGCTATGCCCGCGACGAGCGCGAGTGCTACACCGAGGGCAAGCGGTCGAAGCCGGTGCCTCAGCATGTCACGTCCAGCCGCGTCGCAAAAAGCTTCGACATGTTCGTCCCCGTCGGGTCGTTGAAGAAGGCGTCGGTCAAGGACTGCTTGTTCTCGGCGATCACCTGGTCCGCATCGGGGCGGACGACCTGGTGCTTGCAGCTTTTGAAGCTGTCTCCGACCAGGACCAGCTCGTTATCGCTCGGAAAGTCGATCGACGTGTAGAGCGTCGGGTCGTAGACGCCGAAAGTCAGACGGCCCTTGAGCGGCATTTTTTCCGCCGGCTTGACCGCGAAGAACATCAGGAGCTGGCCCTGCTTGTAGTCCACATGGATCAGATCGGGCTTCTCGACCTTGATGTTCTTACCGTTCATCGTGAGGTTCATGTAGTAGTCGTAGTCGACCAGCGAATCCCGCACCGTCTTACCGACCTCGGCCAGCTCGTTCGGATCGAGCTTCAGGTCGGTGTTCTTGTCGAAATCCAACACGACGGATGAAGAGAAGACCTCGTCGAAGCGCCAGACGTTGCGCAGTTCGGCAACATTGCCGTCATCGTCGGCGACGACCTCCAGCCGTGCCTCGACGAACACGTGCGGGTGCGCAAGGGCGGCGGCTGGCAGGAGCGACAGGAGCGACGCCATCAGGAATGTCGATTTCTTCATGGGTGCTCTGCGGGATCCCGTTGTTCATTTGAGTCCTTGCCAGTAAATGGGACGGAATTGGGACCGGCTGCGTCGACAAGGCGGTCAGGGGTGCTTCCTGAACCAATTGTGAAGATAGTCGACGAAGATTCGCACCTTGGCCGGCAGATAGCGGCGGTGCGGGTAGACGGCATAGATGCCGCGATCGGTCGGAATGTAATCGTTGAAGAGCGTCACCAGCTCTCCGTCTTCGATCGGCTTGCGGGCAATGAAATCGGGGATCAGCGCAACGCCGATGCCGGCAAGGGCGGCACGCAGCGTCGCATGGGGGCTGTTGACTTCCATGGGGCCGGTAACGGCAACCGCGAAGGAGCTGTTGTCCGGATTGTAGAAGCGGATGCTGCCCTGGCTGCGCGCGTTGGTGTCGATGATGAAGGGGACGTTCGCGAGATCAGAGGGGTGGGCGAGCTCGGGATGGCGTTCGACGAAGTCGGGCGTTGCGCAAAGATGGACGCGGAAATCCGAAATCTTGCGGGCGATCATGCCGGAGTCCTCGAGCTTGGTCACGCGGATCGCGACGTCGAAGCCTTCCTCGATGAGGTCGACGAACCTGTCGTCGGCCGCGATATCGAGGGTGAGATCGGGGTTTTCCTTGGCGAAATCGATCAGCGACTGCCCGACATCGGCATCGACGAAGGTGCGCGGCACCGAGACCTTCAGCCGGCCCTTCAGCTGCGCGTTGTTCTCGCGCACGAGATCGGCAAGGTTGTCGATTTCTTTGAGGATGTCGGAAGCGGTACGATAATAGGTGTGCCCGGCTTCGGTCATCGAGAACTGTCGGGTCGTGCGGTTCAATAGCAGGGCGCCGAGTTCGTCCTCCAATTCACGCACGTATTTGGACAGCAGCGCCTTGGAACGGCCGGTGCGCCGCGCCGCGGCCGAAAAGCCTTCTGCTTCAACGACATCGATGAAGGCGCGGATGCGGGTGAGGGTGTCCATGGCTGTCGTCTCCGAGCGCGTCGAACCGGAAGTCAAATCAATCGCTTGCCTGCCGTTTCACCACGTTGAACAAATTGCGGTGTATTGTTCAAATATTTTCTGCCGGGAGATGCGAAAAAACCGCTTGATTATGACGGCGAATATTCCTATCTCGTGTTCAGCCCAAAGTCGCACGTGCCCATGGGTGTCCGCCGAACCCTCGAATTGGTGAGGAAATCGGTAAGGTACCTGGAATTAACCCCTCCAGTCGCTATTCCGGCCAACCGGAAAATGCGAGGACGCCTGAAGCAACGACGGTGCGGGCCTTTTTGTTCTCTCCCTGCTTTCCATCAGCGGGGGTTACTGAAGAGGCACACCTTCATTGCCGGAAGTGCGGTTGGGATTCTCCCTCCAATCCATGGCAGACAAAGCCGGATCCATGTCGCTTAAGCGGCGTTGATTCATCATTTGCGCGATCCAAGCGCTTGCTAAGGTTCCGGGGTCTCCACCGGCTGGTTCCTATGCGAGTGATTGGTTGCCCTTTGTCCTCCGGGTTTTCCCGGAGCTCTGGAATTGGAAGAGGGATTGATATGACCACTCAGCGCATCCGCGACTTTCTCGCAACCCGACGTCCCGATGGTCCCTGCCTGGTGGTCGACCTCGACGTCGTGCGCGACAACTTCTCTGCTTTCCGTCATGCGATGCCGGACAGCGCGATCTACTACGCCGTCAAGGCGAACCCGGCTCCTGAAGTCCTGAAGCTGCTCGCCAACATGGGTTCCAACTTCGATTGCGCGTCTGTCGCTGAAATCGAAATGGCGCTCAACGCCGGTGCGACGGCTGCCCGCATTTCCTACGGCAACACGATCAAGAAGGAACGCGACGTTGCCCGCGCGCATGCGCTCGGCGTCAGCCTCTTTGCGGTCGACAGCCACGAGGAAGTCGAGAAGATCTCGCGTGCCGCTCCCGGCGCCCGCGTGTTCTGCCGCGTCCTGACGGATGGCGAAGGCGCTGAGTGGCCGCTGTCGCGCAAGTTCGGCTGCGTGCCGCAGATGGCTGTCGACGTTCTCGTCTACGCTCATCAGCTCGGTCTCGAGTCCTACGGCGTGTCGTTCCACGTTGGTTCGCAGATGACCAAGGTCGATGCCTGGGATTCGGCCCTGGCCGATGCCAAACGCGTCTTCGTCCAGCTGGCCAAGCAGGGCATCCACCTGCAGATGGTCAACATGGGCGGCGGCTTCCCGACCAAGTATCTGCGCGATGTTCCATCGGCGGAAGCTTACGGTCGTGCGATCTACCAGAGCCTGCGCAATCACTTCGGCAACCAGCTTCCGAAGACGATCATCGAACCGGGCCGCGGCATGGTCGGCAATGCCGGTGTCATCAAGACGGAGGTCGTGCTGATCTCGAAGAAGTCGGACAACGACGCTGCCCGCTGGGTGTTCCTCGACATCGGCAAGTTCGGCGGGCTCGCCGAAACGATGGACGAAGCCATTCGTTACCCGATCCGCACCGAACGTGACGGCGACGAAATGGAGCCTTGCGTGATTGCCGGCCCGACCTGCGACTCGGCCGACGTGCTGTACGAAAAGAATCTCTATCCGCTGCCGATCTCCCTATCGATCGGCGACGAGATCCTGATCGAAGGCACCGGCGCCTACACGACCACCTATTCGGCGGTCGCGTTCAATGGCTTCGAGCCGCTGAAAGCCTACGTTATCTAGCACATGACCCCTCAGATCTTCTGATCCGAGGAAAGGCTCATGGGCCAAGGTTCGACTTTGCCTGCCCCGTAGCCAGCCGGGGCGGCACCCTCACAATTCATATCAATCGCCGCTCATAACGGTTTTGGGTACGGGAGGCCACGATGGCCGCTGTTCTTGAATCTGTCCGCGCATACTTTGCGCCGTCTGTCTTCACCATCGACGCCGAAAATCCCGGCGATGTCGTCGCTCGCGAGAATTTGCTCGATCGCGCCATGGGTCCGAACCGCCGCAAGAAGTCGTCGGAGAAGATCCGACGCGGCCGCGTTCCGGCAGACGGTCTGGCGCTGGTTGCGCGCGATCGCGATGGCCATGTGATCGGCACCGTGCGCCTGTGGAATGTCGAGGCAGGCGTCAATGCTGAGGGCACGCCGATCAATGCGCTGTTGCTCGGACCGCTGGCGGTCGATTCCAGCTTCGAAGGCAAGGGCGTCGGCTCGGCATTGATGCGGGCTGCGGTTCTGGAAGCCAAGAATCGCGGACACGGGGCGATCCTGCTTGTCGGCGACGCCCCCTACTATGAGCGTTTCGGCTTCTTTGCAGAGAAGGCTCAACATCTCGTCATGCCGGGCCCCTTCGAGCGCTCGCGCTTCCTGGCGCTGGCGTTGATCGAGGGCTGGCTTGATGGCGCGGCCGGCATGATCGTCCCCTCGGGACGCATGCTGGCCACCGCACCGGTCCGCAGGGCGGCGTAATCGGCACGGCCTCTCCCCGAAAGGGGAGGGGCTTTTTTGTTGTCCCGTTTTTCCGGAAATCAAGTTTAGGAGCGCCGGAAGACCCGGCGAACGCGTAGCCTAAACTTTTACGACTGCTTGCCCCCTTAGGCTTCAATCATTTGACGACGCTTGCGTCGATGAATTGAGTTCCGGCAGTCTGAACGACATTTTCAGGTATAGCGGCGATGAAGAACATCGTGAAAGCATAAACCGCGAATATAGTCGCTGCGGCAGTGGCCCTTAGAATCATTCATGCACTCCTATTCTCAGGAGTCCAATGTGGGCTCAAAAAGTGGCTTTCCAAAGAGTTTTCTGAACGCCAGATGAACAAAAAACTGTGAGAGCAAAAATTAATGATATTTTAGCAACACCTGAGTTTCGCCCTGGGGTGGATGGAATTCCCTGTTTGTTCTCGTAAATATGCAATTATCTCAATCATATAGATGAAATTTTGGGCAGACGTTTTCCGCTCCTGACGCAGGTTTTATTCGATTGCCTGGTCATCGGGCAGGGAGCCAGGTTCATGAACCGGTCCGCCTTCCGTTCATATTTCGGCGCTCAATGATGGTTGCCAAGGCTGGGTCGGATGCCGTCAGAGTTGATGATCCATCGGGGAACCGGGGTCGGGAGACGCTCCTGCCGATCGTGAAAACCCGGAAAGCCGGTGCGATCGGGCAGGCGATGCAGCCTGACATCCGACTCCAATACCCAATCGCCTGCCCATTCCCATCAGGCAAACCACTACGAAGCAAAGCTTCGGGCGGCGCGTTGGGGTGCCTGCGCGATGCCCGCTTACGCCTTTCGGATTCGTTGCGTCGACCTTCATTCTGTAAGATTGTAAATTAGCAATGCGATATATGAAGGTGCGCAAATGACACGTTCAAGTTTGATCCTAGTATCCATTTCATTGCTTTTCGCGATTTCCAGTGTTGCACCGGCAAGCGCCGAGATCCAGACCGTCACATCCAAGCCAACCGTGGAGTCGCTAGCGCCCGGCCAATCAGTACTCTTTGACGACAAGAGGTGCCCGAGCGGTATGATCGCCAAGTTCACCAAGGCGCAGAAGCGACCCTCGATGAAACGTAGCTGCGTTCATCAGTGACGGCATGGCGATCATAAACTTTCACGTCCGCGTGAGCCGCGCCGGGCGGGCGATGACTTCGCGGTGCGCCGACGCTAGCTCAGCGGGATGATCACGCGCCTCGCTTTCTTCGTCGTTCTTCTGCTGTCCCCATTCGCTGCCACCGCCGAGCAGGAAAACGGGCGGACGACAGCTCTCCTGGAGAGCTTGTCTTCACGCGAGGATCTAAAACCGCTTAAGACGGTGATCGTCGCCAGGAATGGGCGGACTGTGGCGGAGCAAGGCTATCGCGGCCACACAGCGACCGAATCCGTCAACATCAAGTCCGCGTCCAAATCGATCATCTCGAGCCTCGTCGGTATTGCCATCGAAAGGAAATTGCTCGAAGGGCCGGAGCAGAAGATCGCTCCCATCCTGAGAAACGATCTGCCCGCCCATCCCAATGCGCGGCTCAACGAAGTCACCATCGGCGACCTGCTCTCCATGCAGGCAGGACTTGGTCGGCTGTCTGGTCCCAACTACGGTCGCTGGATCTCCTCCCGCAACTGGGTGCGTTTCGCGCTTGCTCAGCCCTTCGCCGACGAGCCGGGCGGCCAGATGCTTTACTCGACCGCTTCCACTCACCTTCTCTCGGCGATCCTGACAAAGGTCGGCGGGAAATCGACGTTGGCTCTGGCTCGCGAATGGCTCGGGCCTGTCGACGGTTTCCGAATCGGCGCCTGGGAGCGCGACCCGCAGGGCATTTATCTCGGCGGCAACCAGATGGCGATGACGGCTCGCTCGCTGCTGGCTTTCGGCGAACTCTACCGCAACGGCGGCAGGACCGCTGACGGCACGCAGGTGGTACCGGCGGACTGGATCGCGCAGTCGTGGCAGCACCGCACCAATTCCCGCTTCTCCGGCGACGACTATGGCTACGGCTGGTTCTCGCGGCAAATCGGCGGCGAAGAGGTCCACTTCGCCTGGGGTTACGGCGGCCAGATGCTCTACATCGTGCCCTCTTTTGGCATGACGGTCGTGATGACATCGGACGAGAGCGGCCCATCCGCGCGCACCGGCTATCGCGATGCGCTGCATCGGCTTCTGGCCGAGATTATTGCAGCCAGTCGCGCAACCTGATGAGCGATTTCGGCACATCATTAAAAAACAAGCGAACTGTAAAATTAAAATTCAATAGCGCGGTTATAAGGTGCGCCAGCCATAGGTTGGAGAGTGCCCGGACATGATGCTGGACCTGAGAACGATCTACGTCGTTTCGGCCATGACATGTCTGGTCCTGGGCAGCGTGCATCTCGCGGCGCATCGGAGCGGCCGCTTTGGACGCTGGCCGGCCTGGTGGGGTGTCAGTAATCTCCTCATCGGTATCGGCTCCTTCTGCGTCTCCCTGCGCGATTTCGTTCCTTCGTTCGTCTCCCTCGACGCCGGCAACGTCTTGACGATCGCAGGCTACCTCCTGACGTTCTTTGCCGTTCGTGTCTTCGCCGAGCGGCCGGTCGGCGAGCGCTACTGTGTGCTTGCCATCGCCTGCATCAGCTTGCCCGTACTGATGTTCACGGGAGATCCCGCCGCGGTATCGGCCCGCATCCTCTATGTTTCAACCGTGTGCTGCCTCTGTGATCTCGCAATCCTGCGGGAAGGCCTCACCATTCACCGGCGCGAGAAGCTGTTCTCGGCCGGGCTGCTCGCTTGGCTTTATATGCCGACGGCAGCGATCTTCCTGGTTCGCAGTCTGCTTGCGGCATCGGGCCGGATCTCCGGACCAGGCGTCTTCGGCGACAATCCCGTTCATAGCTGGATGGCGGCCACCGCATTGGTGTTCCTCGTCCTGCGCAGCATGGTCATCGTCCTGATGGCCGCCGAGCGCAGCAGGAACAAGCTCATCGATCTGGCGCATCGTGATCCGCTGACCGGCGCGCTTAATCGCGGCGGTCTGGCGCAACGCCTGCTATTCAGGCGAGCGCAGTCGTTTGCGCTGCTCGCCATCGATATCGACAATTTCAAGCAGTTGAACGACCAACACGGCCATGTGCTGGGCGACGATATATTGCGGCTCTTTGCCCGAGTGGCGCAGGCGGTGCTGCGGCCCGGCGATCTGCTGTCCCGTCAAGGCGGCGACGAGTTCTTGGCCGTTCTGAAGGACATGCCCGATGCCGAGGCGGTGCAGACCGCCGAAAGCATAAGGCTGGCGTTTTCAGCTGCCGTCATGCGGGGTTGGCAGTCTTTCCGACCCTCAGTATCGGCGTTGCCGCCTCCGGCGAGACAGGTGTCGATTTCGAGCAACTGCTGCGAAAGGCAGATGAGGCGCTATATGCCTCCAAACGCCGGGGTCGGAATCGCGTCGAAGCGTCGGCAAAGGGCGAGCAGGCCGCATGACCAGCGTGCGGCGGCGAGGGCCTCTTCGCAAAAGGGGACGAGGCACCACTGCCTTGCGGTGCCTCGCTTACCCCTAATCTCAAGCGCGGTATTTTGGGCGGCGCGCTCTTGCTGCCTAAGCCGCGATGTCGACCACGCCGCAATCGCCGGCTTCGGACGCGAAGGCCAAAAGCTTGCCGTTCTTGCTCCAGCTCATTGAGGTGATCGCGCCTTTGCCGGGACGGCGCAGCAGCGCTTCCTTGCTGTCGGCGACGCGGACGGCGAGGATCATGCCGTCGATGAAGCCGATGGCGAGAATGTCTTCGACGGGGTGGAACTTCACTGACGTCGCCATGATGTTGGCGCGGGTACCGAGTTCGAGCGGCGCCTTGCCCATCGGGCCGTCCTTGCCCTGGAACGGCCAGACGATCGCGGCCGGCGCACCTGAGGAGGCAAGCCACTTGCCCTTCGCCGACCAGGAGAGCGATTTCACCTTTGCAGGATAGCCGGTCATGCGCATGTGCCGGGCCTCGGCGCCGGCCTTGCTGTCGAGCTTCCAGCCGTGCAGCGCATTCTCCTGCATCATGGTGACGAGGAAGTTGCCATCCGGCGAGAAAGTCACGCCGGTGTGGGCGCCCTTCCATTCGAGATCGACCGGTTTGGCAGCTGTGCCGACCCAATGCAGCGACACGCCATTATAGCGCGCAGCGGCAATGCGCATGCCCTTCGGGGCAAAAGCGAGGCCTTCGACGGTGCGCTCTTCGGTAAATTCCTTGGTCATGCCGTCTGCGAGACGGACGAACGCACTCTTGCCGTAGGAATAGGCGACGGCACCCTGAGGACCGGCGGCAAGCTGCGATATCCACTTGCGCGGCGCGCTGGCAAGCTCCGTCACACCGGCGTCAGCCGCCATGCGCAGTACCTTGCCGTCCTCGCCACCGGATATCAGGCTCTCGCTGTAGGGATCTCTGATGCAGCTCAGCATGCCCTGATGGGCTTCCGTGACCTTCTCTCCACCATCGAGGCGGTGGAAGGTGCCGGCGGCATTGGCGAAGAAAGGGGTGTCACCTAAAAATTCGACGGCCAGGATATGGCCGTCGAGGTCAAACGGGGCAACTGTCGGCATCAGGCTGCCGCCTCGCACGCCTTAAAGGAGGCTTCGAGCTTTTCGTGGTCGAGTTCGCGGCCGATGAAGACGAGACGGGTCTCATGCTTCTCGCCGTCCCTCCACGGACGCTGGTGATCGCCTTCGACGATCATGTGGACGCCCTGCACGACATAGCGTTCTGCATCGTCCTTGAAGGCGATGATGCCCTTGAGGCGCAGGATGTTCGGCCCCTGCGTCTGCGTGACCTTCTGGATCCAGGGGAAGAAGCGCTCGGGGTTCATTTCGCCGCCGCGCAGCGAGACCGACTGCACCGTCACGTCATGGATCGGCGACATGGCGCCATGATGATGGTGATCATGTCCATGGTCATGATCATGGTGATGGTCATGATCGTGGTCGTGATCATGCGCGTGGTGATGGTGGTCGTGATCGCAATCCGGACCACAGACGTGGTCGTCGTGGTCATGATCGAGGAAGTGCGGATCGTTCTCCAACGCGCGCTCCAGATTGAAGGCACCCTGATCGAGAACGTGGGCGAGATCGACGCCGGAACGGCTGGTCTTGTAGACGCGAGCCGATGGGTTGATGGCGTGCACGATGTCTTCGATCTGTGCCAGTTCTTCGGGCGTCACCAGGTCGGTCTTGTTGATCAGGACGACGTCGGCAAAGGCGATCTGGTCTTCCGCCTCGCGGCTATCCTTCAGGCGCAGCGGTAGGTGCTTGGCGTCGACGAGGGCGACGACGGCGTCGAGTTCCGTCTTTGCGCGCACGTCGTCATCCATGAAGAAGGTCTGGGCGACCGGCACCGGATCCGCAAGGCCCGTCGTTTCGACGATGATGCCGTCGAAGCGGCCGGGGCGGCGCATCAGGCCTTCGACGACGCGGATCAGGTCGCCGCGCACCGTGCAGCAGACGCAGCCATTGTTCATTTCATAGATCTCTTCGTCGGATTCGACGATGAGGTCGTTGTCGATGCCGATCTCGCCGAATTCGTTGACGATGACCGCATATTTCTTGCCGTGGTTCTCCGACAGGATACGGTTGAGCAAGGTCGTCTTGCCGGCGCCGAGGTAGCCGGTGAGAACGGTAACGGGGATTGGTTTCTGCTGGGTGGAGATCGCGTCGGTCATGAGAACCTCGAGAGATGGCGCCCGGGGGCGGGGCTAAAAATTCGTCGGTCTCATATAAGGAGTTGCGAGCGGCAGTTCAAAGGGTTTTGTATGTTATAAGATCACATCGCAAGGGCGATGGTTTCAGCCAAGCTGTGTTGCATCGAACGCGTCGACGTCCTCGAGCAGTTCCACCAGGCCTTTTACGGAATGTTGGATCAGTGCCTCGCCTTTCTGCGCCGTTGCAAGTGCTGCGTTGCCCGCGACGCCTGACGGGCTCAGGTCGGGCATCTTCCATCCGAACGCGTGTGGGCCGTAGGCGCGCAGATGTTTGAAGCGGGCAGCAAAGTCAGACTGGCGGGAAGCGAAGTCAGCGGCCTTGCTCATATCGACCTTATTGGGGTGAAGCGCCAGCATGACGGAGGTCTCGATGTCGCCGCCGTGGACGTCGATCGCCTTCGCCTCGGGCGAAATGGTGTCCGGCGGAACACCGAAGCGTGTCCAGCTGGTCGCGACGGCAAGCATGTTGAAACGGACGCGGGCCTCCGTTGCAACGATCGTCATCAGCGGCGAGTTGCCGCCGTGCGCGTTCAGCATCACCAGCTTGCGAATGCCCAGGTCGGAGAGCTTTCGGGCAATGCCCAGCCAGTGCTCGATGGCTTCGCCGTATGTCAGCGTTTGCGTACCGCTGGCGTCCATGTGCTCGATCGAGTAGCCGATCTCCTCCGTCGGCAGGAAGGTCACCGGCAGGGCAGCGGGAAGGGTGGCCTTAAGCCGGGCAACGATACCCTTGGCGATCAGCGTGTCGGTCTCGAAGGGCAGGTGAGGGCCGTGCTGCTCATGCGCGCCAAGTGGCAGAACAGCGATCCACTGGCGGCGGTCTTTGGGCGTCAGGTTCGCATCGTTATCCTCGAAGTCGCGAGAAGGCTCCGTCATCCGGCTAAGACCTCTTGTTTATGACGAAATGATGCGCAATGTCATAACGCAGCGTTCTCAATGCTTAGCGCATAAGCCCTTAAACCGAAATCGATTTAGGGGAGATGATACAAAATGTTCCGGCTCGCTTGCAGGGCGAGAGATGCGCAACACAGCAAAAGTCAAAGGGATGGCGATGGGGAAGAAGCACAAGGATGGAAAGAGGCAGAAATCCAAAAAGAAGGACCAGACCGAATATACGGTCGTCGATCTTTCGCCGGCTTTGACGCAGGCGGCCCGGTCGATGCGCACCGTCTTGTCGCGCAACCTCCTCGAAAGCGGCCTCTATGCCGGCCAAGACGGCGTGATCGTCTTGCTTGCGGAAAGTGACGGCATGACCGCCGGCGGGCTGGCGCAGAAGCTCGGGGTCAAGGCGCCGACCATGACGCGCACGATCGGGCGCATGGAGGCGCAAGGCTTCCTCGAGCGCAAGGCCGACGCCGAAGATGCACGCCTGACGAAAGTCTATCTGACCGAACTCGGCCGCGGCAGCGTCAAGGCAATTGAGATGGCCTCTTCGGCCTGCGACCGGATGGCAACCCAGGCGTTTTCCGAGAAGGAAATTCGCAATCTTGTCCGTCTGTTGAAGGCAATCGACGGCAACTTGCAGTCCGCTGCCATTCCTCTCGATGAGCCTGAGGAAATCTGACAGATTTGTGAAATTACGAATTGCCTCGCTGCGTTTAATCTTTTAATTAAACATTTTAATAACGCTCGACTCTTCTAATTGTCGGGCGCGTAGAAAACCGCGCGTTGCTGGGGAGGACACGTGGCTCAGAAGATCAAGCTTTCGACAATCGCCGAAACGCTCGGCATTTCAACAGCAACCGTATCTCTTGCCCTACGCGACAGCCCGCTGGTGGCTGGCGCCACCCGCGACAAAATCAAGGAACAGGCGCGCGCGCTCGGCTATATCTACAACCGCCGTGCCGCCAGCCTGCGCACGTCTCGCTCCGGCATCATCGGTGTCGTCGTGCACGACATCATGAACCCGTTCTACGGTGAAATCCTGAAGGCAATCGAAAGCGAGCTCGATCGCAGCCGGCACACTTTCATTCTGTCGAATCATTACGATTCGGTCGAAAAGCAGCGCACCTTCATCGAAACGCTGCTGCAGCTTGGCGGCGACGGCGTCATCATGTCGCCGGCGATCGGCACACCGCAAGAGGACATGCAGCTTGCCGAAGACAATGGTATGCCGGCGATCCTGGTTGCCCGCTCGCTGGACGGATTGGACCTTCCGACCTATCGCGGCGACGACAGCTACGGCATTTCGCTTGCCACCAACCACCTGATCGGGCTTGGCCATCGCTCGATCGCCATGATCGGCGGCACCGACCAGACCTCGACGGGACGCGATCGCTACCAGGGTTACGTCAACGCGCTGCGCAAGGCCGGCATCGATGTCGATCCGGGCCTGCGCATTCCCGGCCCGCGCTCGATGCAGGGCGGCTTCGAAGCGGCGGTGCATTTCCTGTCGCTGCCGCAAAAGCCGACGGCTGCCGTCTGCTGGAACGACCTCGTCGCGATCGGCCTGATGAACGGCATCGCCCGCGCGGGTCTCGTCCCGGGCAAGGATATCTCCGTCACCGGCTACGACGATCTCGAGGAAGCGTCGATATCGATGCCGGCGCTGACGACTGTCTGGAATGGCCAGGCGGAAGTCGGACGCCTTGCCGCCCGCGCGCTTCTCGATCGCCTGGCCGGCAGCCACGAGCCTGACGGGCTCCATCTGATCAAGCCCGAGATGCGTATCCGCCAGTCGACAAGCCCCTACCGAGCGCGCCCGTAAGCAAGCCAAGAGGAAATGCCATGTCCCGCATCGCTGTTCTCGTTCCCGGGAAGATACACGAACGCGTCCTGACGCGCCTGCGGGAGAGCTTCGATGTTATCCAAACCGATCCGGTGGCGCTCGATGCGCAGGCTGCAGGCAGAATTCGCGGCGTCGCCGTCTCGGGCACGTTCAACGCCGCCGCGATCGACAGCCTTCCGAATGTCGAGCTCATCGCCAGCTTCGGTGTCGGCTATGACGGCGTCAATGCCAAGCACGCGGCCACCAAGGGCGTCATCGTCACGAACACGCCCGACGTGCTGAATGACGAAGTCGCTGATACGGCGATCGGACTGCTGCTCAACACGATTCGCGAACTTCCGCGTGCCGAGAACTGGCTGCGCGCCGGCAACTGGAAACCCGGACAGAACTATCCGCTGTCGCGCTTTTCCCTGAAGGGCCGGCATGTCGGCATCTATGGTCTTGGCCGCATCGGCCAGGAGATCGCCAGGCGCCTGGAGCCGTTCAAGGTGAAGATCAGCTACCACACCCGCACGCGCCATGCCGATGCGCCATATGGCTACTACCCGTCGTTGAAGGACCTTGCCGAGGCGGTCGATACGCTGATTTCCATTGTTCCGAAAACGCCGCAAACGCACAGGACGATCAATGCGGAAATCCTGTCGGCGTTGGGACCGGACGGGGTCTTCATCAATGTCGGACGCGGCTGGACGGTCGACGAGGATGCGCTTGCGGCGGCCCTGAAGTCTGGAACAATCGGCGCTGCCGGCCTCGACGTCTTCTACGACGAGCCTGATGTGCCGGCCTCCCTGCTCGATCTGCCGAACGCAGTGCTTCTGCCGCACCTTGCATCGGGCTCGGTGCCGACACGCAACGCGATGGCGGACCTGGTGGTCGACAACCTGATCGGGTGGTTCCAAAATGGCAAGCCGCTGACACCGGTGCCGGAAACGCCGGTCAAGGCGTAACTGCGCTGGAGCGGGCACGATTGCGAATGCGCGCCCGTCCAAATTGGCCGCTCAGCTATTTGGCGACATGCCACACGCCACCCACGCCATCGCCTTTCATGTCGCCTGCCATCTTGTCGTCGACAAACATGTAGAGCGGCTTGCCCTCATAGGCCCACATTTCCTTGCCGTCCGCAGCCTTGACCAGCGTCCACTCGCCTTCCGCCTTGGCCTTGGCGGCGGCATGGAAGGCTGGCCATTTCTTCAGGCAGGCCTTGTCGCAGTTCGATTTGTCCTTGGCATCCTTGTCGAAGGTATAAAGGGTCATGCCCTTACTTATCAGTTGCCAGGATCTTGCCCATCTTCGTATCGACCATTTTGGCCGGCTCGGCTGCAAATGCCGAAAGCGCGGTCGCGGCCAGCACGCCTAATGAGACCAGCAGCGTTTTCATGATTTTCCTCCCACTCGAGAGTGCCGGCGAAATGCCGGTAGTGCCCGATATGCCTCATGGAAACGTTCTATCGGCAAAGCTGTTCCGCGGTCCTCCAGCCGCGGCAGAATGTCGCGACCGGTGGGCGACACCGATGAAGGGAGGTGAGCGGGAGGTTTTTCGGCAACGTTTGTTCGCGTCAATTTACATCAATCACAATCGCGCATATTCATTTCGCTTCTCGAACCGCCTTACGTTGATTGGGTAAAAGCGAGACGTCATGAACGAAACTCGGCGCAAGCTGACGACCATCTTCTCCGCTGACGTGCAGGACTACACGCGGCTGATGGGGGCCGACGAGGAAGGCACGCTTGCGATGCTGAAACGCTCGCGGGAGGCGATGTCGGGCCTGATCGTCGCGCATGGCGGCCGGGTGATCAATACCTGGGGCGACGGTCTGATTGCCGAATTCCCGAGCGTGGTCGAGGCGGTGCGGGCTGCCGTCGATGTTCAGAACGAACTTGCAGGGATGAATACAGCCCGGCCCGCGGACGGGCGGATGCTGTTTCGGATCGGCATTAATCTCGGCGATGTGCTCGCCGAAGGCGATGACATCTATGGCGATGGCGTCAACATCGCCGCCAGGCTTCAGGCCTCGGCTGTCGCCGGCGGCATCGTAATTTCCAATACGGTCTACGACCAGGTCCGCAACAAGGTCGCCGTCGGCTTCGATTTCCTGGGACCGCTCGCGGTCAAGAACGTCGCCGAGGCTGTGCCGAGCTACGCGGTCAGGATCGGCGAAGGCGTGGATGGTTCATCGCAGCGGCCCGTGAGCGCCGTGCCGGCGGGGGCCGTCTCGACGCCAGACGCAGGCCCGCGGAGCACGAAAGCCCAAAAGATGGGCGCTCTTTACGCAGTGGCTTCGGCCGCATTGGTGGTGATCAACCTTCTATCATGGCAGGGCGATTTCTGGGCGCCCTGGCCGATTCTTGCTTTTGCCTTTCTAGCGGCGATGACCTGGGTTCGCAGCCAGAACCGCATCGACCGACGCATCGCCGCTCTTGCCGTTGTCGGGCTGGGCATTGTCGCCATCAACCTTCTGTCGTGGCATGGAACATTCTGGGCGATATGGCCGCTTCTCGGCATCGCGGTTGCGGCCGGTATTCGATGGGCAATGCGCAGCTAGCACCGGCGACGGGCGCTTTGAGTGGCAATAGCGGCGGCTGGAATATATCTCGCAGTTCATCCACCAACTAGAATTCCATCTTTTTCGATCGCATTCTCCCGAGTGTCGTAGATGGAAATTGTTATTTCTGTGATTTTTATCTCCAGATTATATTTCTGGGCGCTTCTATCAACCGAGGGCAATCGCTGCTATCTAGGCCGCATTACGCGCTGCGCCGCAGAAAGATCCTCATGGCATACCCCCCGCTTCGCGACCGCGTCGTCATCCGATGCGTCGAAAATGACACCCAGTACAAGGGCGGGATTTCCGCCGTCGCAATAGCCCTCGCCTTTTCGGAATTCATTGCTATTTGCGGAATTGTTCTTTGATTGAGTCCCTTCAGCGCGACCTAAGCCCACCCCTTTCCGACGAAAAGGCTTGGCTCAAGATCCTCGCCAAATATCGCCAGCCGCATCTCAGACGCAGCATTTTCGAACTTGCGGTAACGGCCATTCCATTTGCGTTTTGCTGGGCTGGTGCCTTGGCAGCGGTTCACTACGGCTTCTGGGCCGGGCTGATACTGATTGTTCCCGCAGCCGCTTTTCTGCTTCGCTTGTTTATGATCCAGCACGATTGCGGCCACGGCTCTTTCTTTGCGCGTCGGCGCGTCGACGATTGGACGGGCCGCGTGATCGGTGTCCTCACACTTACGCCCTATGACTATTGGCGCCGGGCGCATGCGGAGCATCATGCCTTGGCGGGAAATCTCGAGGGTCGCGGCGTTGGCGATATAACAACGCTGACGGTGTCGGAGTATAACGGCCGCTCCTGGCCCGGTCGGCTTAACTACCGCCTGTACAGGCATCCGGCAGTCATGTTCGGCATCGGCCCGGCATGGCTGTTCCTATTCAAGCAGCGGCTACCTTTTGGCATGATGCGATCCGGTTCCTTGCCCTGGATATCCACCATGGCGACAAATCTGGCGATCGCGATTATCTCCGCGACATTGATGTGGGCAATCGGAATCCTGCCCTTCCTGCTGGTGCATCTGCCCATCGCCCTACTTGCGGCAACCGCGGGCATCTGGCTCTTCTACGTGCAACATCAGTTTGAGGAAACCCATTGGTCAAGAGAACCGGAATGGCAATTTCCACATGCGGCCCTTCATGGTGCATCGCATTACGACCTGCCGCTGGCGCTTCGCTGGATCACTGGCAACATCGGTATCCATCACGTTCACCACCTGTCGAGCAGGGTACCCTATTACAGGCTTCCGGAAGTGTTGAGAGACCACCCAGCATTGGCCGGTATTGGCCGCATCACCATGATGGAGAGCCTGCGCTGTGTAAAACTGGTTCTGTGGGATGAGCAAAGCCGACGCCTGATCTCGTTTCGCGATGCCGCCAAGCTGCGGCACGCACAATAGTCTTGTCAGTCAAAACCGCAATGTGCCGTTCGGAGCGGATCGGCCTTTGGATAGTTGAAGGTGATATGACTGTGGACGAAGTCGCTGGTACCATTGCATCTCTACGACGCAGCCAACGACAGTTGGCGCCTGCGTCCTCGGTCGCCGCTCCTTGACCCATTAGAGAACAATATCGGCCGACAGCAGTCGCCCGTTCGGGCCAAGCGACATACGCTCAGGACTGCCCTTCAGGCAAGCGCCTCATTCTCGGCATTTGACAGCTTGCCGGCCGCGTAGGCTCTCACCGCATCGCCGAAGGCCCTGAAGATCTGGTTCGAAGGCTTGTCGGTCTCGGCCCAGTATTCCGGGTGCCATTGGACGCCAACCGCAAAGGCTGGAGCATCGATCACCGAGACTGCCTCGATCGTGCCATCCTCGGCGACCGCCTCCACCTTTAGGCGCGGAGCCGTCTCGGCGATGGCCTGGCGATGCAAAGAGTTCACCTTGATCTCGCCAGGGCCGACGATGCCGGCAATGCAGGAGCCTTCTTTGACGAAGACGCTCTGGCGGATCGCGTACATACCGTCGCGGTCGACATCCGCCGGCTTGCGGTGGTCCCATATGCCCGGCTGGTCCTGGATCTCGCTCGCGAGTGTGCCGCCCAGTGCGACGTTGAGTTCCTGGATGCCGCGGCAGATTGCCAGCAGCGGAATGGCGCGGTCGATGGCGCGGCGGATCAGCGGCAGGCTCGTGGCGTCACGCGCGATATCGAAGGGCCCGTCGGCGTCGGTCGCCGTTGCGCCGTAGTAAGACGGATGGACGTTGCTGGCCGAGCCCGAGACGAGAACGCCGTCGACGCGGTCCAGAATCGCGTCCGTGCCGTAGCCTTCCTCGAAGGCCGGAATGATGAAGGCCATGACCCCGGCCGCGTTCAACGCAGCGCGCACATATTGATGCTGGACGGCGTGCCAGCTGGCGCCGTCGAAGGTGCGGATATCGGCAGGAACGGCGACGATCGGCTTCGTCATTTTCACCCCGGTCGGAAGATGCAGTTCATTATTGTGAGAGCCGAGAACGGCTTGGAAGTCAACGTCTCGGCGCAATCACGGGCGGAATTGCGGCATTGTCGGCCGGTGGCTCCGGCCTGTCTTGCCTAACTCGCTGATTTTGATGCAAATGCGCGCTTGGCGCCATATTGCCGTCGTGATGCCAAAGACTAATGGCACGGTGCTTGAAACACGGTTGCCACCGTGCTTAGCTTCCAGCTATTGCTGCGAGCAGAGATGAGGGTTCGCCTCGCAGCGCCATCTATACGGGAGGTTTTTGATGGATCGTCGTTCATTCATGAAGAAGGCAGGAACCGCCGGCGCCGGTGCGGTCGCTGCTGCCGGTGCGCTGGCGGCGCCCGCCATTGCACAAGAGAACCCTAAGATTTCCTGGCGCATGACGTCGTCATTCCCGAAGAGCCTCGATACGATCTATGGCGCGGCAGACGATATCTCCAAGCACCTTGCCGCGGCGACCGACGGCAATTTCATCATCCAGCCGTTTGCGGCAGGCGAAATCATTCCGGGCCTGCAGGCCGCGGATGCCGTCAGTGCCGGCACGGTCGAGGCAGCGCACACCTGCTCCTATTATTTCGTCGGCAAGGATCCGACCTACGCGATCGGTACGGCAATCCCGTTCGGTCTCAACGGACGCCTCACCAATGCCTGGTTCTACGAAGGCAATGGCAACAAGCTGATGAACGAGTTCTACGCCACGCAGGGCATTTACGGCCTGCCGGCGGGTAATACGGGTGCCCAGATGGGCGGCTGGTTCCGCAAGGAAATCAATACGCTTGATGACCTGAAGGGCGTCAAGATGCGTATTGCCGGTCTTGCCGGCCAGGTCATCAGCAAGGTCGGTGTTATTCCGCAGCAGATTGCCGGCGGCGACATCTATCCGGCCCTCGAAAAAGGCACGATCGATGCCTCTGAGTTCGTCGGCCCCTATGACGACCTGAAGCTCGGCCTGCACAAGGTTGCGAAGTACTACTACTATCCCGGCTGGTGGGAAGGCGGTCCGACGGTTCACGCCTTCTTCAACCTGGAAAAGTGGAACAGCCTGCCGAAGCACTATCAGGCGGCGCTGACCGATGCCTGCGCCTTTGCCAACACCAACATGATGGCAAAATACGACGTGAAGAACCCGCCGGCGCTGAAGCAGCTGGTATCGGAGGGCGCGACGCTGCGTCCCTTCAGCCAGGACATCTTGGAAGCCTGCTTCCAGGCGGCCCTCGGCATCTATGCCGAGATTTCCGCATCGAACCCGTATTTCAAGAGGATCTATGAGGATCAGACCGCGTTCAAGCGCGATGCCTACCTCTGGGCGCAGCTATCGGAATACACGTTCGATACGTTCATGATGATCCAGCAGCGCGCCGGCAAAATCTGATCGCTACCAACCCCGATAAGAAGAAGCCCCGGATTTCGATCCGGGGCTATTTTGTCAGTTGATCTTCGGTGGCTGGCTGAGATCCGTTGCCGGCGGCGCAGGCGTTGCGGGTGCGGGCGGCTGGCCGGGCAGGCCATTCATCGGTGGCAAGGTCAGTCCGGGCATTTGCGGTGAGCCACCGCCCGGCGCGCCCAATGGTGGCAGCGAGAAGCCATTGCCGCCGAAGCCCGGCACTTCGATCTTGATCGAATTCGGATCGACCTTCGGTCCCTTGTCCAGCCAGTAGGTCACCGATTGCGGCCAGAAGATCACGATCGCGACGAGGATCAGCTGCATAAAGACCCAGGGCACGGCGCCCATGTAGATATCCGACGTCTTGACGCTGCGATCGGCAATCGAACGCAGGTAGAAGAGCGCGAAGCCGAAGGGAGGATGCATGAAGCTCGTCTGCATGTTCACGCAGATCAGCACGCCGAACCAGATCAGGTCGATGCCGAGTGCCGAAGCCACCGGCGCCAGCATCGGAATGACGATGAAGGCGATCTCGAAGAAATCGAGGAAGAAGGCCAGCACGAAGATGAAGATGTTGGCGAAGATCAGGAAGCCGACCGGGCCCCCGGGGATGCCCGACAGCATGTGCTCGATCCAGCGTGAGCCGTCCATGCCCTGGAAGACAAGGCTGAAGCAGGTCGAGCCGATCAGGATCATCACCACCATCGAGGTGATGTGCATGGTGGAACGCATCGCTTCCTGCATCAGCGGCCAGGTGAGACGGCGATGCATGGCGGCAAGCACCATGGCGCCGACGACGCCAAGCGCGCCGGCCTCGGTAGGCGTCGCGAGCCCCATGAAGATCGTGCCGAGGACAAGGAAGATCAGCACGATCGACGGCACCATCCCTGACAGCACCCTCATGAGCAGCGCCCAGTTGAAATCGCCGCGGACTTCCTTCGGCAGCGGCGGCATGGCGGCCGGCTTCAAGAACGACAGGATCAGGATGTAGCCCATGAAGATCGCCACCTGCAGGATCGAGGGGCCGATGGCGCCGAGATACATGTCGCCGACCGATTTGCCGAGCTGGTCGGCAAGCACGACCAGCACGAGCGATGGTGGAATGACCTGGGTTATGGTGCCGGAGGCGGCGATGACGCCGGTGGCGAGCCTCGGGCTGTAGCCGTAACGCAGCATGATGGGCAGCGAGATGACGCCCATGGTGATGACGGAGGCGGCCACCGTGCCGGTGATGGCGCCGAGCACGGCGCCGACCAGGATCACTGCATAGGCAAGGCCGCCCGGAATTCGGCCGAACAGCTTGCCCGTTCCCTCCAGCAGATCTTCGGCCAGGCCGCAGCGCTCCAGAATAGCACCCATGAAGGTGAAGAAGGGGATGGCAAGCAGCAGGTCGTTGGAGACGATCCCGAAGAAGCGCAGCGGCAGGGCCTGCAGGAACGCTTCGCTGAAATGGCCCGTGGCGATGCCAATAATGCCGAAGAACAGGCCGACGGCGGCCAGCGAAAAGGCGACCGGAAAGCCGTAGAGCATGAAGAGAATCATACCCACGAACATGGCCGGCGGAATGATGCCGAAATCAAACAATGGTGTTCCTCCGGGCCTGGCCTACTGCAGCGGCTTTTCGTATTTCGTATCGATCAGGATGTAGCCGGTGAGGGCAGCAATCCTCTTGATCAACTCCGAGAGACCTTGAAGGGTCAGCAGCCCGAAGCCGAGGAAGAGAACGAGCTTGACCGGCCAGCGGATCAGGCCGCCGGCATTGGCCGAGACCTCATGCTGGAGGTAGGAGGACAGGAAGAAGGGCCAGCAGAGCCAGCTCAGGAAGAGGCAGGCCGGGATAAGGAAAACGACAAGGCCGATGACGTCGATCCAGATCCTCGCCTTGTCGGAGACCGCGCCATAGATCAGGTCTACCCGCACGTGCTCGTTCATGCGCAGCGTATGCGCTGCCCCCAGCACGACGATGAAGGCGAAGAGATACCATTGGATCTCGAGCCAGCCATTTGAACTGTAATTGAAAGAATAGCGGATCAGTGCATTGGCGGCGCTGATCAGACAGCACAACAGCACCATGTATTCGGACAGTTTGCCCATGAATTGGCTGACCGCGTCGATCAGCCGACTAACGGTCAACAAAGCCGGCATGCCTCCCCCCCGTTATGTCGCGCGTTTTTTGCGCCTTTTATCTTTCCACCGGTTTAGACCACGGTTTTTCAAATTGAAAGATCAAAGGGGGCGTGTTGGAATATAGTCGTATAAACCGCATGCGACACGCTTGGCGTCAATAGCGGTGCGCACAGACAACCTCAGGATAGGCGGGATGCCGCGAAAACTTCACCGAATGGATGTATAAGTTATTGCAAATGCTAAAATTCATCCCAGGGTTTTGGAAAATTCGACAAAAAATGTATCGATTACCCGAAATCAATTTTTAAAGGGTTGCGGTTAAGGTTTCGCCGCACAGGGAAAGTATGGATGAAGCCACATAACCCGAACAGGGTCCCTACCGACGTTTATCTGTCGTTTGTCAGTTCCCTCTTCGGGAATCGCATGACACTCGTCGCGGGTGTCATCGTGCATGTGGTTGCCTTCCTCGCCGTAGCCCTGAAAACCAGTTCTCCGTTCTATGTCGCCCTTTCGGTAGGTTTCCTTGCCGTTTTCGCCGGCCGGATGGTTACCTTCCGCATGTTCGACAAGGTCGACAAGCGGACGCTATCGCGCGAGCAGATCGAACATTGGGAAACCGTCTATGTCATCGGTGCTGCCTCCACGGCCGCGATCCTCGGCATCGGCAGCGGCTATGCGATCTTCATCCTCCAGGATCCGTTCGCCGAGCTCGCCTGCATCGCGGTCACCATGGCGTCGATGGTCTCCGTCGTCGGCCGAAATTACGGATCGCAAAAGGCAATCGACCTGCAGACACTGGCCTGCTGTCTGCCGATGATCATCTGCAGCCTGATGGCGCTCGACTTCTATCGCGCGATCCTGTCGGCCTTCCTCATTCCGTTTGGCCTGACGACGCGGGCAATGGCGAATGGCGTGCGCGAGTTCCTGTATGAGAACGTCATTGCGCGTCGCCAGATCTCAATGATCGCCGACCGCTTCGACACGGCACTCAACAACATGCCGCACGGTCTGGTGATGGTCGATCCGGAAAACCGCATCCAGGTCATCAACCGCAAGGCCTGCGATCTTCTGAAGATTGGCGATCCGGAGCGGCTGAAGGAACGCGACCTCGGCGCGGTGTTGCGCTACGGTGCCCGCTACAGCTTCATGGATTCAACCCAGCCGGAGCTGATCCTGCGGCAGATGACGCATGTCGCCGAGGGCAAGCTTTCGCGCACGCTGATTCACTTTCCAGAAGATCTGTCCCTGGAGTTTTCGGCAAGCCGCCGCGCCGATGGCGGCGCCGTCTTGATTTTCGAAGACGTGTCGAGCCGCGTGAAGGCCGAGCAGAAGATCCTGCACATGGTTCGCTTCGATGCGCTGACCGGTCTGCCGAACCGCGAATACTTCAGCCACCTCGTGCAGGACTACCTGACCAAGTACCAGAAGAAGCGCGGCCCTGTCGCCTTCATGGTTCTCGATATCGATGAGTTCAAGCATGTCAACGACATGCGCGGCCACATTACCGGCGACCGCTTGCTCTGCGCCATCGCAAGCCGCATCGCCAAGCAGGCGGGCAAGGCCATCGTCGGCCGCTTGATGGGCGACCAGTTCATTCTCTTCTTCCCGCACGCGAAGGACATGGCCGCGCTCGACGCGGAGATCCATCGCTTCCATGAGAGCATTCAGGGCAACTACGACGCCGACGACGTCACCTTCCTCGTTTCGCTGAGCGCCGGCTTTGCGATCCTCGAAAGCGATGCCTTCGCGATGGAGGAGTGGAGCATCAAGGCCGATCTCGCGCTCTTCGAAAGCAAGTCGAAGCAGCGCGGCGGAATTGCCGGCTTCGAACGCGAGATGGACGGGCGCTATATCGAGCAGCAAAAGCTCAAGGCGGATCTGCGCGAAGCGATCGGCAACCAGGGTCTCAGCGTCGCCTACCAGCCGATGTTCAAGGCGGACGGAACGCGCATCGAATGCGCCGAGGCGCTGGCGCGTTGGGTCCATCCAGAGAAGGGCGCGATCCCGCCGGACGTCTTCATTCGCATTGCCGAAGAGATGGGCATCATCTCCGAGATCACGCGCTTCATCCTCATGAAGGCATGCAAGGACTGCATGAGCTGGCCGGATCATATCGCCGTCTCGGTCAACCTGTCGGCGCGCGATCTGCGCGACGCGGATATTCTTGCCGTCGTTTCCGAGGCGCTCGAGGCGTCGCGTCTCGAACCCGCGCGGCTGCATCTCGAAATTACGGAAAGCTGCCTGATCGATGAGCCGGCCGCGGTGCGCGCGATCCTCGCCGAACTTAGGGCACGCGGGATCACGATCGCCATCGACGACTTCGGCACCGGCTTCTCCAGCCTCAGCTATCTCGACACGCTGCCGCTCGACATCGTGAAGATCGACCGCTCGTTCCTGCGCAACATCGTCGAGGACGGGCGTCGGCTCAAGCTACTGCGCGGCACCGTCAACCTGGCGCGCGAACTCGGTCTGAAGATCGTCACCGAAGGTGTTGAGACCACCGAGCAACTGGCCTTGCTCAACAAGTATCGCGCCACCGATCTCGTGCAGGGCTACGTTTTCTCGCCGGCAGTTCCGGCGCAGAACATCGCCATCCTTTCCCAAAGCCTCAGCCGTCGTACCGCACCGCGTCGTCGCCCGAAAGTTGCATAAGCTCGACCGTTTTCTTGGCTGAGGGTTCTTCACGCAAACGCCGCGCCGTTAACCTTAACAATTCAAATATAACGCAAGTTCTCGTATCATTCTTGCCCTTCCGCCGGTTCCATATGATTAATGCTTCGTTAACAGGCGGACCGGGTAACTATGGTAGACAACCCTTTAAAGACGAGTGATTTCAGCAGCAAACTTCTCGAAATAATGGACCACGTCGAATACCGCCGCGTCGAAGGTGGCGAGGATATGGAAGAGGTGGAGCGCCTGCGCTACAAGGCCTACAAGGCCCGTGAAGTGCTTCCGGTTGCCGCCAAAAGCATGATCGACGAGGCCGATTTCGACAGTCAGGCGTATGTTTTCGGACTGTACTATTATGAACAGCTCGTCAGCACGATTCGCATCCATCACGTGACGCCGGACCATCGTGTCTCACAATCGGGCGGTATCTTTCCGGCGGAAATGGACGCGTTTCTGGATGCCGGGCTCAGCCTGATCGATCCGGCGCGCTTTGCCGCGGATCCCGAACTCAGCACGGAAATGCCGTGGATCCCCTATCTGACGCTGCGTCCGAACATCGTCGCCGCCGCGCATTTTCGCGCCGACCGTGTGATGCAGCACGTGCGCGCGGCGCATGCAGCCTTCTACAAGCGGGTCTTCTACGCCGACACCGTCGTCGCAAGCCGCATGACGGAGACCTACGGCTTCGATCTGACGCTGATGGCGACCAATGTCATCGAGGTCGGCCGAAAGCTCCTAACGCGCTATCCCTTCTTCATCTCCAGCGCCAGCGAACAGCGCATGATGTTCTCGCGCACTCCCAATGACACGCTGCCGCCGCTCACCATCATACCGACGGCACGTTTCATGGCTGAAGGCGATCTCGGAACCGATCTTCCGCTGTGAGCCCATCCGCTTGAATTTGACTGAGAATGCCGCCTGCCTGCGGCATTCTCTTGCATTGCGCTTTATCAAAGCTTTGTGTAATCCCTCTGCAGGGAAATTTCCTCGCGGGATCGAGGAAATCACGGCAGTCGAACGGCCGCATTGCTTTACCGGCCGGGAAGTTTGAGGGAGACGATATTCATGGCTGAGCATCACACCGGACCTGCCGAAGTTGGCGCGCCGATGGACTATAAGGAGCATGAGCAGACCTACAGCATGTTCCTCGCCGCGGCGAAGTACGGTACCCTGTTCCTTGTCGCTCTCCTGCTTGGCATGGCCGCTGGCTTCTTCACTGGTGCCGGTTTCCTTGGCGGCCTCGTCGTCCTGTTGATCGTCTTTATCGCTGGCCTCGTCCTGCTGCGCTAAGCGCGGCGCGGCTTTCCAAAGCTTTGACTGAATGTTCGGGCTGAGCAGGGAGGACCTGCGGCAGGCTGGCTGACCCGGAGGAGGGGGCGGTTGGGCAACGTTGTTTTTGTGGCAAAGGAAATCACGGGGGATGAGACGCGTGTCGCTGCGTCCGTCGAAACCGTAAAGAAGATGATAGGGCTTGGCCTCGACGTCGTCGTCGAGGCGGGAGCGGGGGCCAAGTCGAAAATTCCGGATGCGGAGTTCGAAGCGGTCGGCGCGCGGATCGGTTCGGTCGGCGCTGCGGCGACAGCCGATGTCGTGCTAAAAGTCCGCCGCCCAACGGAAGAAGATATCGGCGGCTACAAGAGCGGTGCGATCGTCATTGCGGTCATGGATCCCTACGGCAATGACGAGGCGGTCGCCGCCATGGCCAAGGCCGGGCTCTCCAGCTTCGCCATGGAGCTGATGCCGCGCATCACCCGCGCGCAGTCGATGGACGTTCTTTCCTCGCAGGCAAACCTCGCAGGCTACCAGGCCGTCATCGAAGCAGCTGCGGTTTATGACCGTGCCATGCCGATGATGATGACGGCAGCCGGCACCGTTCCCGCAGCCAAGGTCTTCGTCATGGGCGCAGGTGTTGCCGGGTTGCAGGCGATCGCCACGGCCCGTCGTCTCGGCGCTGCCGTTTCGGCGACCGACGTTCGTCCGGCGGCCAAGGAGCAGGTCGCGTCCTTGGGCGCGAAGTTCATCGCCGTCGAGGATGAAGAGTTCAAGGCGGCGGAGACCGCCGGCGGCTACGCCAAGGAAATGTCCAGGGAGTATCAGGCAAAGCAGGCAGCCCTCGTGGCTGAGCATATCGCCAAGCAGGACATCGTCATCACCACCGCCCTGATCCCCGGGCGCCCGGCACCGAAGCTCGTCTCGCGCGAAATGCTGAAGTCGATGAAGCCGGGAGCGGTTGCCGTCGACCTTGCGGTCGAGCGCGGCGGCAATATCGAGGGCGTCAAGCCCGGCAAGGTGGCCGACGTCGACGGCGTGCGCGTCATCGGCTTCCCGAATATGGCCGGCAGGATCGCTGCCAGTGCCTCCCAGCTCTACGCCAAGAACCTCGTCACCTTCCTTGAGACCATGGTCAACAAGGAAACGAAGACGATCGCCCTCAATCTCGAGGACGAACTGATCAAGGCGACGATGCTGACGCATGCGGGCAATGTCGTGCATCCGGCATTTGGCGGTGCGAAGAAGGGGACAACTGATGGCTGGTGAAGCAATGGACAAGGCGCTGGAACAGCTGAACCAGGCCGTGAATGCGGTGGCCGCCGCTGCCGCGCATGCGCCCGAGGCGGCAAGTGCTGCAACCGGCGGGGCGATCGATCCCTTCGTGTTCCAGTTCGCGATCTTCGTGCTGGCGATCTTTGTCGGTTACTACGTCGTCTGGTCGGTAACGCCGGCGTTGCACACGCCGCTGATGGCCGTCACCAACGCGATCTCCTCGGTCATCGTCGTCGGCGCGCTTCTGGCGGTCGGCATCTCGACCAGCGGGCTTGCGACAGGCTTCGGCTTCATCGCTCTGGTCCTCGTCTCCGTGAACATCTTTGGCGGCTTCCTTGTCACCCAGCGCATGCTGGCGATGTACAAGAAGAAGGACAAGTGAGGACCGCATGACCAGTATTGCAGCCTTCCTCTACCTCGTCTCCGGCGTGCTCTTCATCCTGGCATTGCGCGGCCTTTCCCACCCGGCCAGCAGCCGCAAGGGCAATCTCTACGGCATGATCGGTATGGGAATCGCCATCCTCACCACGCTGACGCTGGCAACGCCCTCGTTCGGTGGCCTGGTGCTGATCATCCTCGGTCTTGCCATCGGCGGCGGTGCGGGCGCCTATATCGCCCGCGTGATCCCGATGACCTCGATGCCGCAACTTGTTGCCGGTTTCCACTCTCTGGTCGGCCTTGCGGCCGTGCTGGTGGCGGCCTCGGCGCTCTACACGCCGTCTTCCTTCGGCATCGGCAATATCGGCGAAATCCACACCGAGGCGCGGATCGAAATGGCGCTTGGCGTCGCCATCGGTGCGCTGACCTTCACCGGCTCGATCATCGCCTTCCTGAAGCTTGACGGGCGCATGTCGGGCAAGCCGATCATGCTGCCCTTCCGGCATCTGATCAACATTGCCCTGCTGGTGTTGATCGTGCTGTTCATCGTCGGCCTCGCCGTAACGGAAAGCCATTTCGATTTCTGGGCTGTCGTCGCCCTGTCGCTGGCGCTCGGCGTACTGCTGATCGTGCCGATCGGCGGCGCCGACATGCCGGTTGTCGTGTCGATGCTGAATTCCTATTCGGGATGGGCGGCGGCCGGCATCGGCTTCACGCTCGGCAACCTGGCGCTGATCATCACCGGTGCGCTCGTCGGCTCATCCGGTGCGATCCTGTCCTACATCATGTGCAAGGGCATGAACCGCTCGTTCATCTCGGTCATTCTCGGCGGCTTCGGCGGCGAGACGGTGGCGGGTGGCGCGGACAATTCGGACAAGACCGTCAAGCTCGGTTCGGCAGAGGATGCAGCGTATCTGATGGCGAACGCCTCGAAGGTCATTATCGTGCCAGGCTACGGCATGGCGGTGGCGCAGGCGCAGCATGCACTTCGCGAAATGGCCGACAATCTGAAGAAGAACGGTGTCGAGGTAAAATACGCGATCCATCCGGTCGCCGGCCGCATGCCGGGTCACATGAACGTGCTGCTTGCCGAAGCGAACGTGCCCTACGATGAGGTTTTCGAGCTCGAGGACATCAATTCGGAATTCGCGCAGGCGGATGTCGCCTATGTCATCGGCGCCAATGACGTCACCAATCCGGCGGCGCGCGACGACAAGACCTCGCCGATCTACGGCATGCCAATCCTCGACGTCGACAAGGCGAAGACCTGCCTCTTCGTGAAGCGTTCGCTCGGCTCCGGCTATGCCGGCATCGACAACACGCTGTTTTACAAGGACGGCACGATGATGCTGCTCGGCGATGCCAAGAAGGTCACCGAAGAAATCAACAAGGCGATAAATCACTGAGGCGTTTCCAGGTTGCTTGATCTTCCCGGGCTGTTCGATGGGTCAATCGCGTCATTGGTACGTTGATGATGATTTTCGGCCTGGCGGATCATTCCGCCTGATATGGAAAGGAGAGAGGCCGCTCGCCCCTCTCCTCCTCGGCGCGACCTGCGATCAGGTGGCAGCCGGCGCCAGCGTCAGTTTCTCCACGCCGAGCGCGAGGTTCAGGCCTTCCTGAGCCTGCACGTTCAGTGGCTGGAGCATGAACGATTGGTTTGTACCACCGGCGATAACCTTGGCTCCCGCACCCGCGCCGAAGCTCGCATCGGCCCCTATGCCGTAATACTCACCGGCCAGCGCATATTCTGGAATATCGGTTCCGGTCTTGGCCAGGACCTGCCATATCATGACAGTCTTGCCCGTCTGGCCGACATCCAGTCCGAATTTCTGGATTGTTCCGGCATAGACGACCTTCGGGCCTCCTTGCGCCGGCGTGTAGGTGCAGAGTAGGTTCTTCTGCGAGGTGACGATCAGTCCCTGACCGCCCTGTGATCCGCAGACGAGCTGACCGAGCGTGATGTAATTTGCGGCACTTGCCGGGTTTGCGATGGCGGCTACCGCGGCCGCCGCCGCGGCAATCATCGTTTCCCTGAACATGGTCTTCTCCTTTTCGAGTAGCCTGTCCGAAACGAACGTTCAGCGGGATTGTTCCGTGACCTATGCGCGCTCCAAGGTGCGGCGAAGGGCCGTCAACGACCAATAAAAGCCTTCCGGCCGGAAGTCGATTTCGACGGTGCTACCAAAAGCGGCGGCGGCGTGGTTCTTGATGATGGTCGTACCAAAGCCTGAGTTCTCTGGCGGGTGGGCGGGCGGACCGTCACGCTCCTCCCAGGTGAAACGAAGCATGGGTTCGCTCCGCTCTTCGTCTCGCACGTCCTGCCAGCTCAGCAGAACACGGCCGTGCGGCACGGAAAGGGCACCGTATTTCACCGAGTTCGTTGCCAGCTCATGCAGAACGAGGCCGAGGTTTTGCACCACCTCGGGCCTCAGCGTGAAATCCTTGCCCGATATATCGGCCTGCTCGGCAGCTTGTGGAAAGCTCTTGAAGTGGATGTCGATCACCCGCCGCAGCGATGCGCCCGCCCATTGCTCGCTGGTGAGCAGATCGATCGAGCGGGAGAGGCCCTCGAGGCGATCGGCAACCGCTGCCTGGTATGCCTCGACGCTGTCGGCGCGCTTGGCGACCTGGCGCATCATCGCCTGTACCAGGGTCAAAAGGTTCTTGGTGCGGTGCACCAGCTCGTTCATCACGAAGTGCAGGCGATCTTCGGTCTGGCTCCGGTCGAAAGATGCGTTGGAGAGCGCGACCGCAACCTGGTTCGCTTCGATGACGCTGGTCTCGATCGGCGCCACGATGTGGCCTTCGCCCATGCGAATCGCCATGTCGGCGATCGAGCGGATTGTCGTGCGGACCTGGCGCGCCACCACATAGGCAGCCAGAATTGCGAGAAGCATCAGCGCCAAACCACCGATGACCAGAAAGCGCCATGTCGTCAGGATGGAAGCCTGCGCCGTGGCGACTGGCCCCCATATCACAGCCTTCCAGGACCAGCCCGGAATCTGCGCATAGCCCAGCATTGCCTTCGGCAGGACCTGTCTATCCTCATAGACCCCGCTGGAATCGACCAGTGAGGGTAGAATGCTCGGATTGAAAGGTTGGCCGAAACCGATATTCGTGGCGCCGGCAGAGGCGACCACGTGGCCGCTCTGATCGATGACAGCTGCAGACCAATCGTTCGGCAGGCCTTCAGTCGTGACAAGCTTCGCAAGGTCCCTGGCGTTCTGCGTTATGATCAGCGCCCTGACCTTGCCCGCCTGCAGCGGCATGGTAACGTTGTAAACGAATTCACCGCTCGTTCGCCCCATGAACACATCCGAGGCTTCGATTCGGCCCGACTTGATGGCCGCTTCGACAGCCGGCAGGTTCCCCGCCTTCCCGAGGAGCTCGCCGTAGTTCCGGCGGGTGTTCAGGAGCTGCTGGCCGCTCTCGTCGACGGCAATGACATAAAGGGTGTCTGCCCGCAGAGATGTTTCAGTGCGGGCGTGGAACGACGCGAAGTCGTTGCTCTCCAATTCCGGCGAGTTCGAGAGCAGCCTTAAAGTTGTAGCCATGTCCTGAAGCTGGCGATCGATAGACCGGGCGAGTGCGGTGGCATCCTGGGCTGTTTCCCGCTTCAGAATCGAGCGCTGGTTGTCTTCGAGTTGCGCCAGCAGAAGTGCCACGAGGGTGAAAATCGGCAAGGCCGTCGCAACTGCCATCGCGATCAAGTAAGTCCCGATCGACGCCTTCGGAAAGAAGCGGAAGCGGCCTCTCATGAGCCTGTACTTCGCTGAGTTACGCAGCCGAAACCGCCGGTGCGCCCGCCGCCTACAGGCATGAAAGCAAAAAACTGGACCACTGCAATTGCCTTCAACGCGCCCCCGGCTCTCCTGATAGCCTGCTATCGAAACCACTGCATGTTAGGGACAGGTGTTGCTGCTTGCAACACACTAAAACATGTCGTCCGGCAATTCGCAAATTTTTGTTCGACTGTGGTGTCAGCCGAATCTTCCGAGGCGGAAGGAAGCGAGAGATGAATCTGCATCGCCCGAAAGAATCTCGTTAGACGCGAGTAGACCGACAAGCGGCGCGAGCGTCACCCCGGAGTGCATCACGGCAATATAAAGGCCGTTCTGGCCGCAATTGCCAATGATCGGGAAGCCGTCCTTGGGTGTCGGACGGTAGCCGACGGTGAAGAACTCCATGCTCAGCCGGTCGCTCTCCGTCAGGCTTTCCTTCATCTTCGCAAAGAGTAGCGCGGCAGTGGCGTGCTGGTCGGCGCCGGGATCGGTGCCGCCGAAATCCGAGCCCGCGATGATGCGGCCGTCGGCCGTTTGGCGCATATGCAGATCGGCTGCCATGACCAGGCCGTTCAGTCGCCTTTCGAAAGGACGCGAGTGAACGATCAGCCCGGGGGGCGCTTGCAAGGGGAGTGTGACGCCGACAGCGGCGGCAAGCGGCGTGCTGCCGGCGCCGGCAGCCAGGACAATGTGATCGGCCTCGATAATGCCTGCCGATGAGACGATGCCGGCAATGCGCTCGCCGCTGCGGATAAGGCCGTCGACAGCGGCGTTGACGAACTTGGCGCCCCTGGTTTCCGCGTCGGCAAGCAGCAGCCGCGCGGCTGCGGCCGGCTCGACCGCACCTTCTTCCAAGACCGACAGCGCGAAATCGGGAACATGTGCCAGGCAAGGCTCGCGCGCTGCAATTGCTGCGCTGTCGAGCCGTTCAATGTCATAACCCCACGAACGGTGCTCGACGGCAAACGCCTCAAGCTGATCGGGCGGCAGATCCCAGCAGATGCCACCACACCAGGAAAGCGGCAGTCCGGGGAGCTCGCGGGCCAAGCGCTTCCATTCGGCCATGGAACGGCGGCGAAAGTGAAAATAGAATTCCGGGTTGCCCCAGCTCGCATTGATCCAGGCAAAAGAATTGGGGGTCGCCACTCCGCCGATGTCCTCGGCTACGACGGTAACGGCGGCGCCGTCACGCGTCAGGTGCCAGGCGATCGAGGCACCGACAATGCCGGAGCCGACGACGACCACATGCTGTTTCGCTGCCATCGTCGATCTCCTGCCTGTAATGCCTTAGCCGGTTGTCGCTGCGCCCACGCGAGCAAGACCGTCCTTTGCCGGCTGGTACTTCGCATCCAGGCCGATCGCGTGACGGTAGGAGCGCGCAGCCTTGTCCTTTTCGCCGCGGCGCTCATAGACCAGCGCCTGGTTGGCCCAGGATTCGGCAATGTTGCCGTTGAGCTCGATCGCGTGGTTGAAGTCGGCAAACGCGTTATCGTCGTCGTTCAGCGCGATGTAGGAGATGCCGCGGCCGTTATAGGGTTCCGGCGCGTTCGGCGAAAGCGAGATCGCCTTCGAGAAGTCGTCGATCGCCTTGTCCTGCTGATTGCGCTTCTGATAGATCAGACCGCGATTGTGATAGGCGCGGCCATCGGTCGTGCCGTTCTGGATCGCCTTGTCGAAATCGTTGAAGGCGGCATCGTCCTGACCGGCGGCGCGGTAGACGTTGCCGCGGCCGATCAGCGCCACGTCGTAGTTCGGATTGATCTGCAGGGCGGTGTTGTAGTCCTGAATCGCCTGCTGTTGCTGGCCCATGTTGCGGTAGACCAGCGCGCGGTTGGCGTAGGCCTGATAGAAACGCGGGTTGAGCTGCAGCGCCGTATTGAAGTCGTTCAACCCCTGGCGGAAATCGCCGCCACGGCCATAGGCGGAGCCACGGACGTTGTAGCCTTCCGGATCCTTCGGATTGGCATTGATGACCGATGTCAGCGAGGCGATGTTTTCCTGTGAACCCTGCGCTTTGTCGATGCGAATGACCGCATCGGACGTGTTGCTTGTCGTGCAGCCAGCAAGGCCTAGCGCGGTGACGATTGCGAAAACCGGTAGAACAGCGATTTTCGGCGAACGCAAAGAGCGGGTCTTGGTGATGTCAGCCATGCGGGCTCGTTTTCCCCCAGTGCAGCCGGTCCGTTTCAAGGACGGGCAAGCTTTAGCAGCAAATTAAAAAGGCGGTGGCGAATAGATCGCCCCCGCCAACATGCATCTGAAAACGTCGAAATAACGACAGCTACGCTTAACGCGCGACGAGACCTTCGCGCTGGGCCCGCTTGCGAGCCAGCTTGCGAACACGACGAACGGCTTCGGCCTTTTCGCGAGCGCGCTTCTGCGACGGCTTTTCGTAGTAGTCACGCATCTTCATTTCGCGGAAAATACCTTCGCGCTGCATCTTCTTCTTGAGAGCGCGGAGGGCCTGATCGACATTGTTATCGCGGACAAGTACCTGCACGAGAATCACGTTCCTTTGGTTTGGTTGGTCCCGGCGTCGGCAAGGCGCCAGAGGCAAAAAATATACGGTTCGCGCGGCCGGAGCCTTGCGATTGAGGTTGCGGATAGCAGAATGGCGGGTGGAAGTCCATATGCTCTCGCGGTTCTTGCCGTAAAAAACCGTGTCTTGTCCCTATCGGCGCCGGTTTGTTGAGCCCTCAAAAGGCTGCCATTCAGCATGGCTGGGTATCCCTGACGCACCGCCGATCAGCGTTGCGCGATCCACCCGAACCCAAATAGCCTGCTTCTTTCCCTTGTTTATTCCGCCATTTGCGATATATGTAGCCCATCGACTGTTGGTTGTGACCTTTGTCAAAGAGCGCGAAGCTCCGTCAGATTTCCTCTCAAAATCGATCTTAGCCTTGTGAATAAACGCATGGCAGTAACGACTATTGAAAGGAGATCGTTATGAATTCAGGTACCGTTAAGTGGTTCAACAGCACCAAGGGCTTCGGCTTCATTCAGCCGGACGACGGCAGCACGGACGTTTTCGTTCACATTTCTGCCGTTGAACGCGCTGGTTTGGGCAATCTGTCCGACGGCCAGAAGATCAGCTATGATCTCGTTCGCGACAAGAAGTCCGGCAAGAATTCTGCTGACAACCTGCGCGTGGCTTAATTCTCATTCGGCCCGGCTGACCACGGATGTACTGGCAGCTGAGAGCTGATGGCGAAGGTCGGGGTTAAACCCGGCCTTTTATGCTTTTGACGATCAAGACAGTTCGGTGAACCAAATGGCACGAATGCCAAGATACGCTGTCGGCGACAGTATCGTTCTGAAAGACGGTTTCGTCCGTACCGAAGAGGCGAGCAGGACTTGTATAATCGCGGCGATTCTTCCGTCTGACGGCAGTCGCCCGCAGTATCGGGTTCGATTCGACACCGAAAACTTCGATCGGCGGATTCTTGAGAGCGATATCGACGTGAACCAGTCGGCATCCCCGACGCCGAGAGTTGACGCCGCTGCGGATATCCGGGGCGGATCCTGGTTGAAAACTTCAAGCATCAGGGTGCGGAAGTAGTTTCCACTCTGACCAACCGGCAAACGAGTTTGCCGCATGAAAGGAAAGATTTTGCAGGTTCTCGTTCGAGACAACAATGTCGACCAGGCGCTCCGCGTCCTGAAGAAGAAGATGCAGCGCGAAGGTCTGTTCCGCGAGTTCAAGGCGCGCAGCGCTTATGAAAAGCCGTCCGAGAAGCGTGTCCGCGAAAAGGCCGAGGCGGTTCGCCGTCAGCGCAAGCTTGCCCGCAAGAAGCTTCAGCGTGAAGGTCTCCTTCCGGCTCCGAAGAAGGCAGTCCGTCCGGCCCGCTGAACTGCCATCTGGCAGACTCCTTCTAGATAGAGAGAGAGCAGATGACTTCAAAAGACGAACTCTTCAATCCGGCTAAGCTCTCACCGCGCGACAAGGCGACCGTCACCGACACGACGGCGAGGGCAATCGTTACGGCAGAAGCCGCCGCTCGCGAAAAGAAGACGGAAAAGCTGAGGGCGCTGCGCTTGCAGCAGGAAGCCGATGCACCACCGGCCGCCGCCCCTGTCAAGAAGCGACGGACTGCGCGCAAGTCGGCTTCGTCCTCCTGAACAGCCCCCGCGCCTAGTGCGCGAGGGCTTTTTATTTGTTTGATGGAATAGAGCCTGCCTAGGCTTTCAGTGGCCATGTTTGACCGGACTGGTCGAGGCAGGCCCGTGGAAGCATCACTGCGCCGTGATCTGTTGGAGCCCGAGCACCATTTCTACGGCGGGCGGGTTCCATTTCCCTGTCAGGGCTTCTGCTTTCGGCCCGTAAAGACGCATGGTCAGGTTGAACGGCCCCGCTGGTGCGGGTAGCCAGTTCGCTTCCTTTGCCTCGCCCGGGCTCTTGCTCTGGAAGTAGAGATCAAGCGACCCGTCCGCATTGTAAACAAACGGCATCCAACTGCTCACGGCAAACCGGTTCATGCTGTTGGCGACTTGAAATCCCTCCGGATCGTAAAGCGTGACAGACCAGAACGCTTTGACCGGTGGCAGGTTCTCCTTGTCGAAGTGAATCTTATAGCTGTTCACTCCGTTTAGCGGGCTTGCCTTCGCGTCGCCAAGGTTGAGCGGGTAGATCGCGTCCTCCGGCAGGTTCGCGCCAAGCCCGAGCTGCGCGACGATCGCCCGCTTCAGGTAGTAGTTGCCATAGACGCCCATGGTGTCGGTGTTCATCGACCAGTTGTTGGCCACGCGAGCAAGTGTTGCGATTTTCCATCCCATCAGTTTTTGAGCTTCGGCCGGGACGTCTTTCAAAGCCTCGGCGATATCGGGCGCGACCTTGCTTTTATCGAAGCTCTTGCCCGGCTCTATCCCGATCCGCTTCATCTGGCTTATGATCGGCTGGTCGGTGGCGTGCGGCGGATTGACCTTCAGCAGCTCCGTTGCGTAGGCGAAGAAGTCCTCTGCCGCCATCCCGTCCACTGTCGTTTTTGGCGGCGTTTTCATATCAATCTTCGGATTGATCGTCACTTTGACCGGCACGGCCGTCTTGCCCCATTGCGATAACGGGGTGACCGTGTAGCCAGCCTGGATCTTGTGAACGGCGTCGTAGTCGGCAGGCCCATCCGTTTTTGTGCGTCCGATGACCCAAACATGTGGTGTCGGCGCATCGATCCGTTGTGTTCCGGCGGGAAGCTCCTTGCCTGTCCAGCCAGGGGGAACAACGGCGAATTCGGCTTTCGCGGTTCCCGTCGTACGCCAGCCCGGCGAGGCGAATACGTCAGTCCACATATCCAGCATGGGCAACAGATAATAGCGCCCGTTTGTATCGGGGGCCGAGATAATCATCGGTTCCTTTGTCATGTCCAGCCAGGCGATCGAGTAGAGCGTGTCGAAATTGGGCCGAACGACATCCCTGAATTCCGCGGTCGGAAACTGCGGGACGTTGGTGAACATGTTGGCCGGCCCTCGTCCCATCGTCTTGCCAGCCTCAACGTTGGTTGCTTGCTCGCGGGTCAGGTTCATGGTGACCAATGGATAGAGGTAGAGATAGGCATCGACGCCAATCGCTGCCGCTTCCTCCTTTGTTAGAGCGTCCTCGGCGGCAGCGACCGGACTATTAAGACATGCTCCGGACAAAAGCAGACCAACCGTGAGGGTGATGAAATGCGATTTCATGACGAATCCTCCCAATGACCCCACAGCAGGCTCCGCATGCCGTGTCGGTCTGTTCCAATCGATGCCAAACCGGACGTTAAATCTTCCTATATGCGTGCCGACGTCTGGCTTACGATGTTGCCACTGCTGCGCACGCTTGACCCTCAGCGCGCAAAGAGCGCTCGCGCAGCGCGTGAACTATGCGCTCAAAAATTGTAAGTGCAAATATGCTAAAATTCGAGGGATGGCGAGGCCGGAAGCCGCGACAGGCCGGTCCGACTTTTTTCGCGGTGTTTGCTCTGCTTCGAAGAGAACACCCGATCTCATTCATTCTTGCTGTGTGTCAAAACAAAAGCCGCTTCGCGTCGCAAAAGAAACGTTGTGCCGCTTTTGGATTTGCGATTTGTATGGCCGACGAGAAGGGACCTTTCCCCGAAGGAGATGAAGGCGGATGCGCAGATACTCGGTTTTTGCCGTGGCACGGGAGGCCCTGAGAGGCCACAAGGGCTGGGACAAGCAATGGGCTTCGCCCGAGCCGCGCGCCGAATACGACGTCATCATCATCGGCGGTGGCGGACATGGCCTGGGTGCGGCTTATTATCTCGCCAAGGAGCACGGCATCACCAATGTCGCGGTGCTCGAAAAGGGCTGGCTCGGCGGCGGTAACACGGGTCGCAACACGACCATCATCCGCTCGAACTATCTCTATGAAGAGAGCATGCACATCTACGAGCATTCGATGAAGCTCTGGGAGAACCTGTCGCAGGATCTCAACTACAATGTGATGTATTCGCCGCGCGGCGTGATGATGCTGTCGCACAATGTGCACGACCAGCAATCCTTCAAGCGGCATATCCATGCCAACCGCCTCTACGGCATCGACAACGAGTGGCTGACGCCGGAGCAGGCCAAGGCCTACTGTCCGCCGCTCGATATCTCCGCCAGCGCCCGCTATCCGATCAACGGCGCTGCGCTGCAGCGCCGCGGCGGCACGGCGCGTCATGATGCGGTTGCCTGGGGCTATGCCCGTGCCGCCTCTGATCGCGGCGTCCACATCATCCAGAACTGCGAAGTGACCGGCATCCGCCGCAGCCCGGACGGGCGCGTCACCGGCGTCGAGACGAGCCGCGGCTTCATCGGCGCCAAGAAGGTCGGCGTTTCGGCGGCCGGCCACACCACGACGGTCATGAAGATGGCAGACGTGCGCGTGCCACTGCAATCGAGCCCGCTGCAGGCGCTGGTCTCCGAACCGCTGAAGCCGATCTTCCCCTGCGTGGTCATGTCGAACACGGTACATGCCTATATCTCGCAGTCCGACAAGGGCGAGCTCGTCATCGGCGCCGGCACCGACCAGTACAATTCCTACAGCCAGACCGGCGGGTTGCAGATCATCACGCATACGCTCGATGCCATCTGCGAGCTGTTCCCGATGTTCCGCCGTGTCAAGATGATGCGCCAGTGGGGTGGTATCGTTGACAACACGCCGGACCGTTCGGCGATCCAGTCAAAGACGCCGGTTCCGGGGCTCTACGTCAACTGCGGCTGGGGAACCGGCGGCTTCAAGGCGACCCCAGGCTCGGCCAATCTCTTCGCGCATCTGATCGCTCGCGACGAGGTGCACAAGTTCAATGCCGGCTTGACGCTGGACCGTTTCCGCACCGGCCGTCTGATCGACGAAGCCGCCGCTGCTGCCGTCGCGCACTGACACGAGGACATCATGCTTCTTATCTACTGCCCATACTGTCAGGAAGAGCGCTCCGAGCTCGAATTTCGCGGCGCCGGCGATGCGCACATCGCCCGCCCGGCCGACATCGCCTCGATCTCCGACGAGGCGTTCGAGGCGTATTTCTTCCTGCGCGACAACCCGAAGGGCCTGATCTTCGAACGCTGGCGTCACCAGCATGGATGCGGCCGTTTCTTCAACGCGGCGCGTGATACGGTCAGCGACAAGTTCATCAGGACGTACAAGGCAGGCGAGCCGAAGCCGGAGATCGGCGCGGCCGCCGTTCCGCATGCTCCCGTCGAGACCTACGAAGCGCTCGAAGGAGAGGCACAATGAGCGGCACGAACCGTATTGCAGGCAAGGGTCGCCTGACGCCTGCCAGAACCGCCCGCTTCACCTTCGACGGCAAGAGCTACACGGCGCTGGAAGGCGATACCGTCGCCTCGGCGCTGATCGCCAACAACATCCATCTTGTCGGCCGCTCATTCAAGTATCATCGCCCACGCGGCATCCTGTCTGCCGGTGCCGAAGAGCCGAACGCGCTGATCGACGTTGCGCGCGACAGCGCCCGCAAGCAGCCGAACGTGCGTGCCACGGTGCAGGAAGTCTTCGACGGCATGATCGTCGAATCGCAGAACCGCTTCCCGTCGCTTTCCTTCGATATCGGCGGCATCAGCAACCTGATGTCACCCTTCTTCGCGGCCGGCTTCTACTACAAGACCTTCATGTGGCCGAAGGCGGCATGGAAGCATGTCTACGAACCGATGATCCGCCGTGCCGCCGGTCTCGGCGTCGCCCCGAAGGAAGCGGATCCTGATCACTATGCCAGCCGCTATGCGCATTGCGACGTGCTGGTGGTGGGTGCCGGCGTTGCCGGTCTTTCAGCCGCCCTTGCTGCGGCTCATGCCGGTGCCAAGGTCATTCTGTGCGACGAGCAGGCGGAGGCCGGCGGTGCGCTGCGTTACGACAGCGGTGTCAAGATCGACGGTCTCGACGGCTATGAGTGGGCGCAGAAGACGGTTGCCAGCCTGAAGGCGATGGACAATGTGCAGGTTCTCACCCGCACCACCGCCTTCGGCTACTACAACCACAACTTCGTCGGTCTCGCCGAACGCGTCACCGACCATGTCGCAAACCCGGGCCGCCACCTGCCGCGCGAGCGTCTGTGGCAGCTGCGCGCCAAGCGTGTCATCCTCGCCAACGGCGCGATCGAGCGCCACATGGTATTCCCGAACAACGATCGTCCGGGCATCATGCTGGCCTCGGCCGCGCGCATGTATCTCAATCAGTACGGCGTTGCCGTCGGCCAGAAGGTCGGCGTCTACACCGCGCACGACTCTGCCTACGAGGCTGCGTTCGACTTGAAGCGCGCCGGTGTCGAGATCGCCGCGATCGTCGATGTCAGGCAGGCGCCGGGTGGCGAGGTTCTTGCCCAAGCCCGTTCGCTCGGCATCGACGTTCTCGCCGGCCAGTCCGTGGTCAACACCTCGGGCAAGCTGCGCATCTCCTCGATGACCGTTGCCCGCAACGGCGGCGGCTCGCCGCGCAAAATCGCGGTCGATGCGCTCTTGGTGTCTGCCGGCTGGACGCCATCGGTGCATCTGTTCTCGCAGTCGCGCGGCAAGGTGGCCTTCGAACCGGAAACCCAGCGTTTCCTGCCCGGCACCTATGCACAGGATTGCCTCTCCGTCGGCGCCTGCAACGGCACCGACGATTTGCAGCAGACGATCGAAGAGTCGCTTGCCGCCGGCGAGCTGATGGCGCAGGCCGCAGGCAAGTCCTCGGGCGGCAAGATCAGCCTGTCGTCGCAGCAGGCGCATCAGTGGACCGGCGGCATGATCGGCGCTGCCGAAGGTGCGGGCCCGGAGACCAGCGCCAAGGCGTTCATCGATTTCCAGCACGACGTCTGCGCCAAGGATATCCGCCTTGCTGTGCGAGAGGGCATGCACTCGATCGAGCATATCAAGCGCTTCACCACGAACGGCATGGCGTCGGATCAAGGCAAGCTCTCCAACATGCACGGCCTGGCGATCGCTGCCGAAATGCTCGGCAAGGAGATCCCGCAGGTCGGTCTCACGACGTTCCGCGCGCCGTATACGCCTGTCACCTATGGTACGCTGATCGCCCATTCGCGCGGCGAGCTGTTCGACCCGACGCGCAAGACGCCACTGCACGAGTGGGAAGAAGCCCATGGCGCGGTGTTCGAGGATGTCGGCAACTGGAAGCGTGCGTGGTTTTATCCGCGTGCCGGCGAGACGATGCATCAGGCGGTTGCCCGCGAATGCAAGACGGCGCGCGATGTCGCCGGCGTGTTCGATGCCTCGACGCTCGGCAAGATCGAGATCGTCGGCCCTGACGCCGCCGCGTTCATGAACCTGATGTACACCAACGCCTGGGATACGCTGAAGCCCGGCAAGTGCCGCTATGGCATCATGACCCGCGAAGACGGCTTCGTTTATGACGACGGCGTCGTCGGGCGTCTGGCCGACGATCGTTTTCACGTAACGACGACGACGGGCGGTGCGCCGCGCGTCCTCCACCACATGGAAGACTATCTGCAGACGGAATTCCCGCACCTTAAGGTGTGGCTGACCTCGGTGACGGAACAGTGGGCCGTCATCGCCGTGCAGGGGCCGAAGGCCCGTGAGATCATCGCGCCACTGGTGGAAGGCGTCGATATATCGAACGAAGCCTTCCCGCATATGAGCGTTGCCGAGTGCACGGTCATGGGTGTGCCGGCGCGTCTCTTCCGCGTGTCGTTCACCGGTGAAGTCGGCTTCGAGATCAACGTGCCGGCCGATTACGGCCAGTCGGTGCTGGAAGCGGTCTGGGCCAATGCCGAGCCGCTCGGCGCCTGCGTCTACGGCACCGAGACGATGCACGTTCTTCGCGCCGAGAAGGGCTACATCATCGTCGGCCAGGACACGGACGGAACCGTGACGCCCGACGATGCCGGTCTTTCCTGGGCCGTCTCCAAAAAGAAGACGGATTTCGTCGGCATTCGCGGGCTGAAGCGGCCGGATCTGGTGAAGGAAGGCCGCAAGCAGCTGGTCGGTCTCGTCACCAAGGATCCGAAGCTCGTGCTCGAAGAGGGCGCGCAGATCGTCGCCAATCCGAACGAGCCAAAACCGATGACGATGCTCGGCCACGTCACCTCGTCCTATTGGTCCGAAAATCTCGGCAAGTCGATCGCTTTCGCGCTGGTCGCGGGTGGCCGCGCACGGATGGGCGAGACGCTCTACGTGCCGATGCCTGACAAGACGATCGCCGTCGAGGTGACTGATTTGGTGTTCTTTGACAAGGAAGGAGGCCGCATCAATGGCTGATACGGCAGTTCGCAAGTCGGTGCTTTCTGGTCGTCATGGGGGCTCGGCCACAGTACGGCTGACGCCGGCGCCGGCGGCAAGCCGCGTGGCGCTTCGCGCCCCGGCGGAATCGCTCAAAGCACTTTCCTCCGCTCTTGGCGTCACGGTCCCGGCTGCGCCGAAGACCTCTGGCCGCAAGGGGGGTCGTGCCGCCCTTTGGCTCGGCCCGGACGAATGGCTTGTTATCGACGAGTCCGGCGCCGACCTGATGGGTGCGCTCGCCAAGTCGGGCGCGCTGCATTCGGTCACTGACGTCTCGCATCGCAACGTTGCGATCATCGTTTCCGGCCCCGGGGCGGAGGCGACGATCTCGGCGGGCTGCCCCCAGGATCTGTCGCTCGAGATCTTCCCCGTAGGCGCCTGCTCGCGCACGCTGTTCGGAAAGGCCGAGATCGTTCTCTTCCGCACCGAGGACGATACATTCCGGGTGGAGTGCTGGCGTTCGTTTGCGGATTTCGTATTCGGCCTGCTGGCCGAGGGGGCGGAAGACGCAGCGCACTAAGCGCCACCAATTTGAAACTCCCGATCGGGGACGGTGCTAGTGTGCCGTCCTCACGTGGCTTCGAGTTGCAAGGCCGCTGTCATTCGTGTCATCATCCACCATCGCGTGCGGCCCGTGTTGGAGCGTAGTCGCAACGGTTGCGGGGGTGTCTTCGATGATGCTGCATCACGTTTCTATCGTTGCCACGGATCTGGCCCGATCGGTCGCCTTCTATCGCAATGTCTTCGGTCTGGAGCAGATCGAGAGGCCGCCCTTCAGCACGGACGGAGCGTGGTTTGCCTGCGGGGCGCTGCAGGTCCACATCATCATCAATCCGGCCGGGACCTTCCGGCGTGCGGCGACCATAGACACGGCCGACGGGCATTTCGCGTTCCGCACCGATGATTTCGAGGGATGTATTCGAGGGCTGATCGCAAAGGGTTTTCGGGAGGACGCGCCTGATGGCGATCCGTGGCGGTTGCGACTTAGGCGCAATGGGCCGGCAGGCTTTCCACAAGCTTACCTCCTCGATCCCGATCGCAACATCATCGAAATCAACGGTGCTCCATAGGGATATCGTGGACGAGAAAGCGACACCGACTCTGTGAGCCGCGGGCGGCTGCCGGTTGATCGTTTGCTGTCGTCGACCGGTCCGCTGGAGGGGATCAACGAGGCATTCGATCGGCTCCATGCCGGCCAGATTATCCGGCACGTCATCGATTTCGAAGGCGCCTAGACGTTTTCCGGCCGGTCCTTGGGGTCGAATTGGATGATCGTGATCCATTTGGCGGTCAGCGCCGGCTTCTTCTCGTTCTCGATCTCGATCGAGACGTCATAGCTCGTCATCAGCATGCCGGCGCCGCGGAAGCGGGCTTCGGCGAGGACAAAGTGGCCGCGGATGCGCGCGCCCGTTTTGACCGGCGAGAGGAAACGGACGTTCTCGAAGCCGTAATTGATGCCCATGGTCTGCTCGCGGACCTTCGGCAGGCTGTTGTAGTTCATTGCCGAGAGCAGCGAGAGGGTAAGAAAGCCGTGAGCGATGGTGCCGCCGAAGGGACTCGATGCGGCGCGCTCCGGGTCGACATGGATGAACTGATGGTCGTTGGTCGCATGCGCAAACGCATCGATCATGGCCTGATCGACGACAATCCAGTCCGAGAGGCCGGTTTCAGTACCGACCAGCCCAGGCACATCCGCGAGCGAAATTTCCTTGACCATTGATTCCTCATGAGAAAGCGCAGCGCAAGCCTTACAATGGGATTGTGACGATTGCGACAAGGAATTGCAGGCAGGAGCCCGGCAGATCAACTTTCGAGATAGAAAGCGACCGAGCGGCGCGGCACGATCGCCGAAGTCGCGGATTTCCTCGACGCATCGGGGGCAAGAAGTCGCCATGGGGACGAACCGGGCAACGCAAAGATTTCCTCGCCGCCCGAGCGATTGAAAAGCACGGCCAGCCGTGTCGCCTTGCTGCTTTCAGCGTCGCGCGTCGAAAGCACCATTCCGAGCGTGGAAAAGTTCGGCGTCTCCCACTCCTGCACGCTCATCGGCTGGCCGGAGGGCGATATCCATTCGACATCGCCGTTGCCGTTGAGGAAGCCCATCTCCGCGAAGGCGGAGAAGCGCTTGCGCAGGCCGGAGATGAATGCGGTATGGGCGATAAGATCGTCGTCGAGCGCTGCCCAGTCGACCCAGGTGATCTCATTGTCCTGGCAATAGGCATTGTTGTTGCCGCGCTGGGTGCGGCCGGCTTCGTCGCCCGCCGTTAGCATGATGCTGCCACGGGTGGCAAAGAGCGTGGCGAGCAGCGCCTTCAGGTCGTCACGGCGCTTGCGAATGATATCGGGGTAGCGGGTTTCGCCCTCGACGCCGTTGTTCCAGGTGTGGTTCTCGTTGTGGCCGTCGCGGTTTTGCTCGCCGTTCGCCTCGTTGTGCTTGCCGCTGTAGGACACGACATCCCTCAGCGTAAAGCCGTCATGGGCGGCGAGGAAATTGACACTGCGCGTCCCTGTCCCTGCGTTTCGCGAGAAGATATCGGAGCAGCCGGCAAGGGCAGTCGCGAGCGGGCCGGTCTTGTAGTCGTCGCCGCGCCAGTAGCACCTGACATCGTCGCGCACACGGTCGTTCCATTCGAGAAACGGCGCCGGGAAGTTGCCAAGCTGATAGCCGCCGGGGCCGATGTCCCAGGGTTCGGCGATCATCACGCGGTCCGCCAGCACATCATCGGCGAGCATCGCCGTCAACGTTTTGCCGTGTGCCTCGAAGCCGTTTGAGGAACGGCCAAGGACGGGGGCGAGGTCGAAGCGGAAACCGTCGATCCCGGCGCCGAGCACAAAGTGGCGCAGGCTGTCGATGATCAGCTGCCTGATATAGGGATGATCGCAACCGACGGTGTTGCCCGTTCCGGTATCGTTGACCAATTCGCCTGGCCGGCCGGGCAGATGGCGATAGAAGGAGAGATTGTCGAGGCCACGCAGCGACAGCGTTGTGCCGAAGCGGTCGCTCTCGCCGGTATGATTGAAGACGAGATCGAGGATGACGGCGATGCCTTCCGCATGGAGCTTCGCAACGGTATCGCGTAGTTGCGCCATGCCGCCAGGGACAAGCCGCGGATCCAGCGCCATGAAGGCAACGGGGTTGTAGCCCCAGCCGTTTCTCAGCCCGAGCGGCGGCAGGTGACGCTCGTCGATCCAGGCGGTGATCGGCATGAGCTCGATGGCATCGACGCCGATACGCTTCAGATGCGCGATCACCGAGGGATGCGCCAAAGCTGCGACCGTGCCGCGCTCGGCTTCGGGAATATCCGGATGCAGCATCGTGAAGGGCCGCACCGCGACCTCGTAGATGAAGCCGCCCGGCCTGAAGAGGGACTTTGCCGGCTTCCCGCTGATGTCGCGGGTGACGATCGCCTTCGGCACGAGATGCTGCGTCTCGGCGCCGAAGGTGCCGAGCAGAGAATCATGGTGGAAGGGGCGATCGAGTTCCTTTGCGTAGGGATCAACCAGCAGCTTCGACGGGTCGAACCAAAGGCCACTGTCGGGTGCATAGACGCCGTCGGCGCGGTAGCCGTAGCGCGCGCCTTCCTTCAATCCGTCGACGAAGAGACGATGAACATGGTCATCGCCGCGTTCCATCGGCAGGCGGGTTAGTTCCTTGTCGTCGTCGCCGAACAGACACAACTCGATCTGTCCGGCATTGTGCGACCAGACGGCGAAATCAACGCCGGTCTCAAAGATGGTCGCCCCGCCTTGCCCGGATTTGTTCGCCGCCATGCTGCCCCGGTCAGGTAATCACGGAGGGAGCGTCGCGGCCCGTGCGGCTGCGAATATCGGCGATCGTCTCGGCGGCAACGATAAGATCGGCGAGCGCCTGCTGCGTCTCGATGTTGTGACGGCTCGAATCCGGCTCGTACCGCTCGACGTAGACGCGCAGAGTTGCCCCCGATGTTCCCGTACCAGAGAGACGGAAGACCACGCGCGAGCCGCCTTCGAACAGGATACGAATGCCTTGATGCTCGCTGACCGACTTGTCGACCGGGTCGTGATAGGCAAAGTCGTCGGCCTTCTCGACCTTCAGCGGGCCGAAGCTCTTGCCCGGTAGCGAACCAAGCTGGCTGCGCAGGTTTGCCATCAGGCCATTTGCTGCGTCGGTGTCCACGCCTTCGTAGTCGTGGCGCGAATAGTAGTTGCGGCCATAGGTCTGCCAGTGCTGGGTGACGATGTCCTGAACGCTTTCGCCGCGGACGGCCAGAATGTTTAGCCAGAGCAGAACCGCCCATAGGCCGTCCTTCTCGCGCACGTGGTTGGAGCCGGTACCGGCGCTTTCCTCGCCGCAGATCGTCGCCATCCCGGCATCGAGCAGGTTGCCGAAGAACTTCCAGCCGGTCGGCGTCTCGTACATGCCGATGCCACGGCGCTCGGCGACGCGGTCAGCCGCACCTGATGTCGGCATGGAGCGGGCGATGCCGGCGAGACCGCCCGAATACCCGGGCGCGAGATTGGCGTTGGCCGCCAGGATCGCAAGGCTATCGGACGGCGTCACGAAGATGCCGCGGCCGATGATGAGGTTGCGGTCGCCGTCGCCATCGGATGCTGCGCCGAAATCGGGCGCATCGTCGCCCATCATCTCGTCGTAGAGTTCCTTGCAGTGAACCGGGTTCGGGTCGGGATGGTGGCCACCGAAATCGGGCAACGGCATGAAATTGCGAACCGAGCCGGACGGGGCGCCAAGGCGGTTTTCGAAGATTTCCTTGGCATAAGGGCCGGTGACCGCGCTCATCGCATCGAAGGCGATGCGGAAGCCAAGGCTGATGAGGTTGCGGATGGCGCCGAAATCGAAGAGCTCTTCCATCAGAGCCGTATAGTCTTCGACCGAATCGAGCACCGAGAGAATCATGCCGCCGGGCAATTCGTCCTTGCCGATGCGGTCGAGGTTCACATCAGGGAAATCGGCGATCTTGTAGGTGTCGATCACCTTCGTGCGCGCATAGATCGCGTCGGTGATTTTCTCCGGCGCCGGCCCGCCGTTGTTGATATTGTACTTGATGCCGAAATCTTCGGTCGGACCGCCGGGATTGTGGCTGGCCGACAGAATGATGCCGCCGAAGGCCTTGTATTTGCGGATAATGTGGGAGGCTGCCGGGGTCGACAGGATGCCGCCCTTGCCGACGATCACCTTGCCGAAGCCATTGGCGGCGGCCATCTTGATCGCCTTCTGGATGACTTCCCGGTTGTAGTAGCGTCCGTCGCCGCCGATGACGAGGCACTTGCCCTGGAACCCTTCCAGCGAATCGAAGATCGACTGGATGAAGTTCTCGGCATAGTTCGGCTGCTGGAATACGGGGACCTTCTTTCGCAGGCCCGACGTGCCCGGCTTCTGATCCTGATAGGGCGTAGTGGATACGGATTTTATCATTTTCTCTCACTTGCCTTTGGGGGCGAGGCTTGAATAGAGGGCAGCGTAGCGCTCGGCGCTCTTTTCCCACGAGACATCCGATTTCATGCCCTGCTTTTGCAATTGGGTCCAGACTTTTTGATCGGCGTAAAGAAGTAGCGCTCGGCGGATGGCTTGCAACAGACCCGATGCCGTCACAGGCGAGAATTGTATCCCGGTTGCCACTTTCGCTGCAAGAGCGGCATGATTGGCGTCGATGACGGTGTCGTTCAACCCGCCGGTGCGGGCGACGATCGGCACGCATCCGTAGCGCAGGCCGTAAAGCTGCGTCAGGCCGCAGGGCTCGAAGCGCGAGGGGATGATGATGGCGTCGGAGCCGGCCTGCATGAGGTGCGACATCGGCTCGTTGTAGCCGATGGAGACGCCGATCCGCCCGGGGTGGCGGGCGGCGGCGGCGAGCAGCGAACCTTCGAGCGCCGCGTCTCCCGAACCAAGAATGGCAAGCTTGCCGCCCATGTCGACGATCTGATCGGCGGTGGCGGCGATGACGTCCATGCCCTTCTGCCAGGTGAGGCGGCTGATGATTGAGAAGATCGGCGCGTTGTCGTTGTGAAGCCCGAAGAACTCGGCGATCGAGGTGCGGTTTTCGACGCGGCTCTTCAGCGTGGTGCCGTTGTAATGCGTGTGGACAACGGGATCGGTCGACGGATTCCAGACGTCGGTATCGATGCCATTGACGATGCCGTGGAGCGAATCGATTCGGCTTGTGATGACGCCCTGGAGGCCCATGCCGAACTCGGGGGTCAGGATTTCGCCGGCATAGGAAGGGCTAACGGTGGTGATGGCGTGGGCGGTCTGCAGGCCACCCTTCAGAAAGCCGACATTGCCGTAATATTCGATGCTTTCCGTTGCGAAGGCATGCGGCGGCAAGCGAAGGCCGGGGAAGACATCGGCGCCGAACTGGCCCTGGAAAGCGATGTTGTGGATTGTCAACACGCTCGGCAATTCCGGCGTTGGGTAGTAGCGCATGTAGACCGAGGTCATCGCCGACTGCCAATCATGCGTATGCACGAGGTCGGGCCGCCAGCCCGGCATCAATCCTGCGGCAATCTCGGCGCCGGCCAGAGACAATGCTGCAAAGCGACGCCAGTTGTCGGGATAGTCCCTGCCGGTTGCATCGAGATAGGGACCGCCCGCGCGGTCGTAGTAGGCGGGTGCATCGAGCACGAGGATATCAATCCCCTCGTGCTCCACTTCCAGGACCGTCGCAGGCTCGCCGAGCAGATCATCGAACTGAAGCCGGGCGACGGGCTTGCGGATCGCCTTCATGACGGCTGGATAGCCGGGCATGAGGGTCTTGGTTTCGACGCCGAAACGCTTGAGGGCGATCGGCAGGGCACCCGCCACGTCGGCAAGGCCCCCTGTCTTGACGAGCGGGAAGACCTCGGACGAAACCGAAAGAACTTTCATTTGTCAAAGATCCAGCTTGTCGATCATCGGCTGCGTGATGAGGCAAATTCCGCTCTCGGTGCGCCGGAACCGCTTGGCATCGAGTTCCGGGTCCTCGCCGACGACAAGGCCTTCCGGGATGACGACGCCGTGATCGATCACGACGTCCCTGAGCTGTGCGTGCCGGCCGACCTTCACGCTCGGCAGGACGACCGCTCCCTCCAGCTTGGAATAGGAGTTGGCGCGCACACCGGTGAACAGAAGGCTCCTGTTGAGCGTCGCGCCCGATATGATGCAGTCGCCCGCCACGACGGACGAGGTCGCCGAGCCACGGCGGTCCTCGTCGTCATGGACGAATTTTGCCGGCGGCGAGATTTCTGCGTAGGTCCAGATCGGCCAGGACTTGTCGTAGATATCCAGTTCCGGAACGATCGCGGTGAGGTCGATGTTGGCCTGCCAATAGGCATCGATCGTCCCAACGTCGCGCCAATAGGGCTCGTGCTCGAAATCGGAGCGGACGCAGGATTGCGCGAAGCGGTGAGCGACGGCCTTACCGTTCTTGACGATGTAGGGGATGATGTCCTTGCCGAAGTCCTTGCTGGAGTTCGGGTCGGCGGCGTCGCGGCGCAACGCATCGATCAGGAACTTCGTGTGGAACACGTAAATGCCCATGGAGGCCAGTGCAAAATCCAGCTTGTCGGGAATGCCCGGCGGGTCGGCAGGCTTCTCGATGAAGTCGATTATCCTATCGTTCTGGTCGACATGCATGACGCCGAAACCGACGGCCTCCATGCGCGGCACTTCCAGGCAGCCGATCGTGACGTCGGCGCCGGAATCGACATGCTGCTGCAGCATGTATTCGTAGTCCATCTTGTAGACATGGTCGCCGGCAAGGATGACCATGTATTCGACGCCATAATCCTCGATGATGTCGATGTTCTGGTAGACGGCGTCGGCCGTGCCTTCATACCACTGCGTCTCGGAGACGCGCTGGGAGGCCGGCAGAATGTCGAAACTCTCGTTTCGCTCGGGGCGGAAGAAGTTCCAGCCGCGCTGCATGTGGCGGATCAGTGAGTGCGCCTTGTACTGGGTGGCGACGCCGATGCGGCGGATGCCCGAGTTCAGGGCATTCGACAACGCGAAGTCGATGATGCGGGTCTTGCCGCCGAAGTAGACCGCCGGCTTGGCGCGGCGATCGGTGAGCTCCTTGAGGCGGCTTCCCCGACCGCCTGCGAGAACATAGGCCATTGCGTCGCGGGCAAGTGGCTGAACACGTTTTTCTACCATTTTTATCCTCCCACCAGTCTTCAGTTCTCAGGTTCAAGCATGATCGTCGCCAGAGGCGGCAAGGTGATCGATGCGGCGATGTTGCCGCCGGCATTGACGGCCTGAACGCGACCGCCATTGCCCTTGCCGCTGCCGCCGTAGATGTCGGCATCGGTATTCAGAATCTCGCGCCACCGCCCCTCGATCGGTAGGCGCACTGTGTAGTTCTCGCGATAAACCGGTGTCAGATTGCAGATCACGGCAACCGGCTTTTCGCCCGGCGCCTTGCGTAGCCAGGCGAAGACGGAATTCTCGTGGTCGTCGGCGATCAGCCATTCGAAGCCGTCGCCCTCGCAATCGCGGGCATGCAGCGCCGGCTTGCTGCGGTAGGTGAAGTTGAGGTCGCGCACCAGCCGACGCATGCCCTCGTGCATCCGATACTGCAGCAGGTTCCAGTCGAGCGATGTCGCCTCGTTCCACTCGCTCCACTGTGCAAATTCCTGACCCATGAACAGCAGCTTCTTGCCCGGATAGCCCCACATGAAGGCGTAGTAGGCACGCAGGTTGGCGAACTTTTGCCAATCGTCGCCAGGCATCTTGGCGATCAGCGAGCCCTTTCCATGCACCACCTCATCATGGGAGAGCGGCAGCACGAAGTTCTCCGAATAGGCGTAGAGCAGGCCGAAGGTCAGCTCGTTGTGATGATGTTTGCGGTAGATCGGCTCGCGGCTCATGTAGCTCAGCGTGTCGTGCATGAAGCCCATGTTCCACTTGAAGCCGAAGCCGAGGCCACCTTCGTGAACCGGCTGCGAGACCTTCGGCCAGGACGTCGACTCCTCGGCGATGGTCATCACGCCGGGATGCTCGGCGTAGATGCGCGTGTTCATGTTCTGCAGGAAGCGAACGGCTTCCAGATTCTCGTTGCCGCCGTACTCGTTCGGGATCCATTCGCCGTGCTTGCGGGAATAGTCGAGATAGAGCATCGAGGCGACGGCATCGACGCGCAGGCCGTCGAGATGGAACTTCTCGGCCCAATAGAGCGCGTTGTTGACGAGGTAGGAAATGACTTCGGTGCGACCGAAATTGTAGATCGCGGTGTTCCAATCGGGATGGAAGCCCTTGCGCGGGTCTTCGTGCTCGTAGAGCGCCGTGCCGTCGAACCAGCCGAGACCGTGTTCGTCGGTCGGGAAATGCGCGGGCACCCAATCGAGGATGACGCCAAGGCCGACCTTGTGGCAGCCGTTGACGAAGCGGGCGAAACCCTCAGGCTCGCCGAAGCGGGCGGTGGGGGCATAGAGCCCGGTCGTCTGGTATCCCCAGGACGGATCATAGGGGTGCTCGGTAATCGGCAGGAACTCTATGTGAGTGAAGCCCATGTCGACGCAGTAGGGGATCAGCCGGGATGCCAACTCGTCCCAGGAGAGAAACGTGCTGTCATCACGCCGCTGCCACGAACCGGCATGAACCTCGTAGATTGAAATCGGCTGACGACGCTTGTCGGTCTCACTCCAGTGCTTCAGATGCGCTTCGTCGTCCCAATCCTGCAGCAGTTCGGACGCCGCGACCGAGGCCGTCTTCGGGCGCAACTCGCTGCGACGGGCAAACGGATCGGCCTTCAACGGTAGAAGCACTCCGTCGTGGCCGCGAATTTCGAATTTGTAGGCGACGTCCGTCGGAACATCCGGGGCGAAGATCTCCCAGATACCGGAGCCGGAGCGGAAACGCATCACATGGCGGCGGCCGTCCCAGCCGTTGAAATCACCGACGACGGAGACACGCTGGGCATTTGGTGCCCAGACCGCGAAATGGATGCCCTGTGCGCCCTCGTGCTTGATCCAGTGCGCGCCCATCTTGTCGAAGAGGCGCAGGTGGGAACCCTCGCGCACGTAATAGTCATCCATCGGTCCGAGGACCGGCCCGAAGCTATAGGGGTCGGTCACAGCCCATTCGGCGTCGCCGCGCCGCGCGCGGTAGCGCACCGGCTGCAGCTTCGTCAGCGAAACCTGTCCGGCGAAAAAGCCGTCCGGATGCTGCAGGCTCAATTCCCCAATGACGCTGCCGTCGAGCGCCATTGCTGTTGCCTCTTCGGCACCGGCAATGAAGCAGCGGGCGACATAGGCATCGCCCGATTTGTGAACGCCGAGAACGGCGAAAGGGTTGGAATGCGACCCTGCGAGGATTGCCGCTATCTCGTCTGCCGAAATCTCCCAGGGAAGTCTGACTTCAAGGGTGGCTTTCGGCGTTTTCATCCGGCTCTCCAGATTTCCTTGGCATATTGACGTATCGTGCGGTCGGACGAAAACCAGCCCATCCGCGCCGTGTTGCAGATCGCCTTCGAATTCCAGGTGGATGGATCGGTCCAGAGCTGGTCGACATCGCGCTGGGCCTGGGCGTAGGCATCGAAATCGGCCGCCACCATGAACCAGTCATGGGCATAGATGCCCTCGATCAACGCCGAGTATCGGTTTCGGTCGTCGTGCGAGAAGACGCCGGAACTGATGGCCTGCAGGGCCTGGGACAGTTCGCGAGAGGCTTCGATGATGGCGCGGGGATTGTGGCCGTCGGCACGGGCGGCAGCGACTTCATCGGCGCGCAGGCCGAAGATGATGATGTTGTCCTCACCGACATGATCGCGCATCTCGACATTGGCGCCATCAAGCGTGCCGATTGTCAGCGCGCCGTTGAGGGCAAACTTCATGTTACCGGTACCCGATGCCTCCATCCCGGCCGTCGAGATCTGCTCGGAAAGATCGGCAGCCGGCACCATGACCTCGGCCAGCGAGACGTTGTAGTTCGGTACGAACACGACCTTCAGCAGGCCGCGGACGGCCGGGTCGTTGTTGATCGTGCGGGCGACATCGTTGATCAGTTTGATGATCAGCTTAGCATTGTGATAGCTCGGCGCCGCCTTGCCGGCGAACAGCTTGACGCGCGGTACCCAGTCCAACTCAGGATGCGAGCGGATTTGGTCATAGAGGGCGACGGCCTCGATGACGTTGAGCAGCTGGCGCTTGTATTCGTGGATGCGTTTGATCTGGATATCGAACATAGCCGACGGATCGAGCTTGATGCCCATGCGGCTGGCGACAAGGTTAGATAATGCCACCTTGTTGGCACGCTTCACCGCAGCGAACTTCTCCTGGAAGCTTGCATCGCTCGCGAACTTGTCAAGCGGCTTCAGTTTCTCGGCATCGTCCAGGAAATCGTCGCCGATCGCCTCGCGGATCAGTGAGGTCAGGCCGGGATTGCACTGCTGCAGCCAGCGGCGTGGCGTGATGCCGTTCGTCTTGTTGTTGATGCGGTCGGGATAAAGCTTGTGCAGGTCGGCAAAGACCGTAACCTTCATCAGGTCGGTGTGCAGCGCCGAGACGCCGTTGATCGAATGGGCGCCGACGAAGGCGAGGTTGCCCATGCGCACACGGCGCTCGCCGCTTTCCTCGATCAGCGAAATCGAGCGGATTTCCGTCTCCGAGAAACTCTTGTTCCGGCGCGCCTCAAGCAGCACCTTGGCGTTGATTGCGTAGATGATCTGCATGTGGCGCGGCAGCAGACGCTCGAAAAGCGGGATCGGCCAGGTTTCGAGCGCTTCAGGCAGGAGCGTGTGATTGGTGTAGCCGATCGTGCCACGGGTGATATCCCAGGCCAGGTCGAACTCCATGCCGTGAACATCGCACAGCAGCCGCATGAGCTCGGCGACGGAGACGGCCGGGTGCGTATCATTCAGCTGGATCGCAACCTTGTCGGGCAGCGAGGTGAAGTCGTCATACTGCTGCAGATGACGGCGCAGGATGTCCTGCAGGGATGCGGAGGAGAAGAAGAACTCCTGGCGCAGGCGCAGCTCCTGGCCGGCAGCTGTCGCATCGGCCGGATAGAGGACACGCGTCAGGCTTTCCGCCTTGTTGCTTTCGCGCAGCGCGCCGATGTGATCCCCGGCGTTGAAGGCATCGAGCAGGATCGGGTCGATCGGCTGCGCCGACCAGAGACGCAGCGTGTTGACGCGCTTGCCCCGCCAGCCGACCACAGGCGTGTCGAAGGCTGCGGCAATGACACGTTCGGCCGGTTTCCACACGTAGCGGGGCTCGCCCTCGGGGTTGTTGACGACATCCACCGTGCCGCCGAAGCCGATTTCGTAAGCGCTTTCGCGGCGCTCGAACTCCCAGGGGTTGCCGTGTGCCAGCCAGCTCTCCGGCAGCTCCACCTGCCAGCCGTCGGCAAGCTGCTGGCGGAAGAGGCCGTGCACATAGCGGATGCCGTAGCCATAGGCAGGCACCTCGACGGTCGCCATGCTTTCCATGAAACAGGCGGCGAGACGACCGAGGCCGCCGTTGCCGAGCGCGGCGTCGGGCTCGAGGCCGGCGATGACCGAAACATCGACGCCGAGCGAGGCGAGCGCGTCGCGAACCTGTTCCATGAGGCCGAGGTTCGAGACAGCATCGCGCATCAGGCGTCCAATGAGGAATTCGAGCGAGAGGTAGTAAACGCGCTTGTCGCCGGTCGCATAGACCCTGCGGGTCGATTCCATCCACTTGTCGATGATGCGGTCGCGCAAAACGAGGATCGTCGCAGTCAGCCAGTCATGGGGCTTGGCGACCTTCGCATCCTTGCCGATGCGATAGGTCAGGCGCTCGATGATTTCTTCGGCGAGAATTTCAGGCTTGGAACTGCGGGGGGCGGGGGAAGGGATGGTCGGCTTCGAAACGGTGTTCATCGTCAGTCCTCGCCAATTCTGTTTGGTTTCAGTACGTTATGCCAATTTCAATCGGTTTACCACGCACTAAAGACGCAGTTTATGCATCGTTACAACGCACTTGCAACAAGGGAATTACCCAAACGAGAAAATTGACAGAGCTCGGTATCCGGCCGCGGAAAGAACTTGATTTCAATCGGTTCTCCGATTTTGATAGGCGCGTTTTTGAAACGAAAAGCCGCTCCGGTTGGTTCCGGAGCGGCGTTTTTGATTTGTCTTCGGCGTCGCCTTATTGAGTGACGATGACTTTATCCGAGGATGCTTCAGAGCCAATAGACGTGAATGCACCCAGCAAGTCGGTCATGCTTTCTGCCTGGAAGTAGTAGGAGGCGCCGCTCGCGCAGCTGCGGAGTAGGTTCTGGCCGGCTGTCGGTGCCATGAAGGCGATGCTATAGATCTTTATTCCGGCTGACTTCGCATCAGTGCATGTCTTCAGCGTGTTGGTATCGGAAGAGGAGGCGTTGTTCTCGCCATCCGTCATCAAGACGATGTATTTGGTTAGATTGGGGTTGCCAGCCTGCGCGTGGATTTGTGTTTCGGAGCTGGATCCCGTTGTGATCAGGTCGTCGTAGGCTTTTTTCATCGGAGCGGCGGATTCTGTGCCGCCACCAGCAGACAGGACGTTGATGACATTGCTTCTCGTCTGCGAAGTTCCCCAGGCAAATTTGCTGGATACCTGAACTTTGCTGCTCCAGCCGATCGCGTTCGTCCGTGAATATTTGAAGTTCGGATCGGCCTTGTCGAGCTGGTCCAGAAGCAGGTTTGCGGCTGTCTTCAGGGCATCGATCTTCTTGACGTAGCAGGGGCTGTAGCTGCCGATCTTGCTGCCGCTGGTGTTATAGTGATCGCATTTGTTATTGTTTAGCTTCGTCGTCGTGTCAGCCAGCATCGACCCTGACTCGTCAAGAGCGAGCGTCATAGAAAGAGCGCTCTTAACCTCGCTTGTGCCACTGCTCGTCGAACTCGTGCTCGCGATGTTCACGCTTTTCTTGCCGAACACGTTCATCAACGGGGTCAAACCCATTGCGTAAGCAGCAGTGACCTTAACTTTGTAGCTCTTGCTTGTGGCTGTGGTCGTTGTGGTGACAGAGGCTGTTGTTGAGTTCCTCAGCGAAGTTGAATCGGTACTGCTCAGGTAGTTGACCATTTGGCCCACGACAAAATCTTTCGCCAGGGCTTCGGCTGCTGTACCATCGGCAACCGTACCTTTTGCAAGCGCAGTAGCCGCCGCGAGCGCCGCGGCATCGGACGCCTCCTGGAGCTGTCGCTGCTGGAGTACCATGTTGGAAAAGTCGATTGCCACGCCAGCGGTTCCGATCAGAACCGGGATCACAATGGCCGTCACCATTCCGAAATTGCCATGCCGGTCGTTCCGCAGCCGAGACAGGCTCGACTTCAGCGAATGCAAGGTGCTCATCATGTTCACCTGAGTTAGTGCCCCAATAATGCTTAACTCATGCGCCTCAATTCTTGAGTTCACCTTTATCAAGTCGTTAAGATTCTAACGGAATGTCACTTTCTTGTGCGCAGCCTCGGTGAAAACGCCTTCCCTGAGGGACGTGCTGCGCCAATACGCCTACCGGGTCAATCATCCCAGCGGGATGACATCCACCGCCTGGACGGCGCGTTGGCCGCCGTAGCTTTTCAGTACGCCGATGACTGGTGCGACGTCGGCGTAGTCGCGGCCATAGGCAACGACGATATGGTCCGTGCCGGCCGGGATATTGTTTGTCGGATCGAGTTCGACCCAGCCGATCGTTTCGCCGCACCAGACCCTGACCCAGGCGTGCATGGCGTCGGCACCCTCCAGCCGTTCCTTGCCGGGCGGTGGAATGGTGCGCAGGAAGCCGGAGACATAGCCTGCCGGAATGCCGAGGCTGCGCAGCGCAAGGATCATGACATGGACGAAGTCCTGGCAGACGCCGCTCCTCAACTGGAAGGCTTCGAGCGGGGTGGTGTCCACAGTCGTCGCATCGGCGTCGTAGGTGAAATCCTGATGGATTTTGGCGCAGAGTGCAGTCGCGATCTGCAGCACGGTCAATGACGGTTCGGCGCAGGCTCTCGCATATTCCGAGATCGCGCGCGTTTCCAGCAGGCGGGGACTATTGCCGAGAAAGTGGTGCGGAGCGTCAGGCTTCAGCGACCAGACACCCGCGACCTCGTCCGGAAGCTTCGCCAGCACGGGGGAGAAATCCGCCGCGATCGAATGGCTCTCCACCTGGACGCGGGCCTGCATCCGAATGTCCAGCTTCTCATGCGGCGCTCGCAGCATGAAGGAGGTTGCCGGATGTTCGAAGAAATCGATGAAGTGCGCCTGCTCGTCGGGCGTCGGCAAGACCTTGATCGAGCCGGCAATCAGCCGTTGGCCGTTCGGCAGCGACAATGGCATCAGCCGCATGATGTGGCGCGCGCCGGAGGCCGGCGTGTCGTAGATGTAGCCCATGTGCAGCGAGAGGTCGTAGAGCATGCGCGTCACCCAAGATATGTGCGGGCAAGAAGGTCGGACAGCAGTTCCAGCTCGCGTTCGAGGCGACGATAGTCGTCGACGCTCATCGTCTCCGGCGTCATCACCGCAAGGCCGGAGTGCAGCCGCATCGCTTCGCGGTAGAACGGCGACATCTGGCCGTTGACGAGCGCATTCGGCAGTTGTTCGACCTCACGGTGGATCTCATTCATCTGGAAGAGAATCGAGCGCGGGTTGAGCGGATCGAGCGCCAGAAGATCGGTCACGGTCAGGCGGGCGGTGTTGACGTTGTAGCGACGGCGATGGGTCATCACGCTGTCGCCGATTTCGAGCAGCATGTCGAGCGCGCCGTCCGGGGCGTCCGTACCCGACATGTGGCCGAGCAGACGCGTCATGTGCAGGCCGCGCTCGATATGGCGACCGAGCGAGAGGAAGCGCCAGCCGGTGAAGCGATACATGTTCTCGTGCACCAGACCGGCGAAGCCCGCGAGTTTGCGCAGCAGGATCGTCATGGCATGGCTGGCATCGTCGCCGGGCGAGATCGTGTCGTGGAAGCGGCGCGCGGTCTTGGCGAGATCGGTCAGCGCCAACCAGCCGTCCGGCGAGAAGCGGTCGCGGATGTTGCTGGCGGAATAGACGGCGCTGTCGATGTTGCGCAGCAGTGTGTTTGGCACCGCATCTTCGGTGTCGATGTCGACGGCGGCCAGATAGGCCGTCACGTCGGCCAGCAACGGCTGGCCCGGGTCGGCGGCCTCGGCAAAGCGGGCGTGCCAGGCGCGCAGGATGCGCAGCGCGCCTTCCGCGCGTTCGATGTAGCGGCCAAGCCAGAAGAGGTTGTCGGCCGCGCGGCTCGGCAGGCTGCCCGGCATGTTGCGGGTAAAGCTGCCTTCCGCCGGCAGCAACGTGTGGCGTTCCACCGGCTTGTCGCTGACGATCCATACGTCGGCGGCCGCACCGCCCGATTGCATGGCGATGGCCGAAACGTCATCGCTGCCGCCGATGCGGGCAAAGCCGCCCGGCATGATCTGCCAGCCATTGGCCGTGCGGGCGGCAAAGACGCGCAAGGACATCGGCCGCGGCGTGAGCTTGCCGTCAATCCAGGCCGGCGTCGTCGACAGCGTCACGACTTCTTGGCCGACGAGTTTTGCGCCGTCGGAATCCAGCCAATCGCCGATCGAGTCCTTGGCGGCGGCACGCAAGGTCGAGCCGAGCACGGATTCGCCGCTGTCGTCGAAGAAGGGTGCGCGCGAATAGGCCGGGCCGATCACCATCTTCTCGATGTTCTCAGCCACATGCCCGCGCTCATCCTTCTGACCGCACCACCAGGTCGCGATCGACGGGAGCTTCAGTTCTTCGCCGAACAGCCGGCGACAGATCGTCGGCATGAAGGCAAGCAGCGCGCGTGTTTCGATGATGCCGCTGCCGAGCGCGTTGACGATCGTCACGCTTTCCGCCCGGAGGGCCTCGACGAGGCCGGGCGTGCCGATATGCGAGTTCTGGTTCAGTTCCAGCGGGTCGGCATAGGCTGAATCGAGGCGGCGCCAGAGCACGGTGATCGGCTTCAAGCCGGAAACGGTGCGGACCATGACCTTGCCGTTGACGACGGTCAGGTCCTCGCCTTCGAGCAGCATGAAGCCGAGATAGCGAGCGATATAGGCGTGTTCGTAATAGGTTTCGTTGGCGGGACCTGGCGTCAGCACGGCGATGCGGTCGTCGCCGCTGTGCTTCATGCCTTGCAGCGAATCGCGGAATGCGCCGAAGAAAGAGGCCAGCCGATGCACCGGCGTTTCGGCGTAAATGTCGGAGAAAGCGCGGGTTGTCGCGACGCGGTTTTCGAGCGCAAAACCGGCGCCTGATGGCGCCTGGGTGCGGTCGGCCAGCACCCACCAATTGCCGTCGGGCCCGCGGCCGATCTCGAAAGCGCAAAAATGCAGGTAGTGGCCGCCAGCCGGGGTGACGCCGACGAGCGGACGCTGATACTCCGGATTGGCGGCAATCAGCGCGGGTGGCAGCACGCCTTGCGCGACGAGCCGGTTCTGGCCGTAGATGTCGGCCACGATCGCCTCCAGCAGGTCGGCGCGCTGCACCAGGCCAGCCGCGACCACCTCCCATTCGCGCGCATCGATCAAGACAGGCACATGCGAAAGCGGCCAGGAACGCTCGGCGCTGCCAGTGCTGCCATAGGCGCGATAGAAAACGCCGGCATCGCGCAGATAACGATCGGCGCGGGTGAAGCGCTCGGTCAGATCCTTATCGGGCATGCTGCTGAGATGCGCGAAGAAGCGCTGCCAGACCGGGCGGATCGCGCCGTTGGTGTCGACCATTTCGTCGGCGACGCCAGGCAGGGGAGCATAGCCGAGTACCGCATCGTTGCCGGTGCGCTCCCGTGGCTCTTCCCTCAGTTCTGCCGTCGGTTTTTTGCCCATTTCACCCTAACGTTTAAATTCCCACCGGTCGTCGAAGATCCAGCGTTAGCGGGAATTCCGGCGACGCTGTTTCAGCGCGCGGGATATAACCGCCTGCCGTATGCCCCCACGGCTCGAATCGCGCCAGACGCCTTGCTTCCGCTTCGTTACCATTGACAGGGAAGGTGTCATAGCTACGCCCGCCGGGATGGGCAACATGATAGATGCAGCCGCCGATCGAACGCTTCGACCACGTATCATAAATGTCGAAGGTCAGCGGCGTGCTGACCGGCAAAAGCGGGTGCAATCCCGACGCCGGCTGCCAGGCCTTGAAGCGGACGCCGGCGACGGAGACGCCCGCCGTGCCGGTCGGCGTCAGCGGCACCGTGCGGCCGTTGCAGGTGACGGTGTAGCGCGAGGCATTGCTGGTCTCGAGGCGAACCTGCAGGCGCTCGACGGAGCTGTCGACATAGCGCACGGTGCCGCCGATCGCCCCTTCCTCGCCCATGACGTTCCAAGGTTCCAGCGCCTGGCGCAGTTCCAGCTTCGAGCCCTCGTATTCGACCTCGCCGCAGAAGGGGAAGCGGAATTCGAGCTGCGCCTTGAACCATTCGGGACTGACGTCGAAGCCGTTCTGCCTGAGATCGCCGAGCACATCGAGGAAATCGGCCCAGACGAAGTGCGGCAGCATGAAGCGGTCGTGCAGCGTCGTTCCCCAGCGCACGAACCTGCCATCGGCCGGGTTCTGCCAGAAACGGGCGATCAGCGCGCGCACCATCAATTGCTGGGCCAGTGACATGCGGGCGTTCGGCGGCATTTCGAAACCGCGGAACTCGACGAGGCCGAGACGGCCGGTCGGGCCATCCGGGGAGAACAGCTTGTCGATGCAGATTTCGGCGCGGTGGGTGTTGCCCGTCACATCGATCAGCGTGTTGCGAAACAGGCGGTCAGTGATCCATGGGAGCGGCGCCGCCCCGTGGCCGGGCGCCGGGATCTGGGCAAGCGCCGTCTCCAGCTCGTAGAGGCTGTCGTGGCGGGCCTCGTCGATGCGCGGCGCCTGGCTGGTCGGGCCGATGAACATGCCTGAGAACAGGTAGGAGAGCGAGGGATGGCGCTGCCAGTGCAGCACCAGGCTCTTCAACAGGTCGGGACGGCGCAGGAACGGGCTGTCGCCTGGATTGGCGCCGCCGACGACCACGTGGTTGCCGCCGCCGGTGCCGGTGTGGCGACCGTCGATCATGAATTTGTCGGCGCCAAGCCGGGTCTGGCGCGCCTCCTCATAGACCGTCGTGGTGATGTCGACGCAGTCCTGCCAGTTGGACGCGGGATGGACGTTGACCTCGATGACACCGGGGTCGGGGGCGACGCGGATGACGTTGATGCGCTCGTCCTGCGGCGGCAAATAGCCTTCGATATGGACGGGCAGGCCGAGCTCGGCCGCGGCATTTTCGGCGGCGGCGATCAGTTCGAGATAATCCTCAATGCGCTCGACCGGCGGCATGAAGACGCAGAGCCTTCCGTCGCGCGGCTCGACCGAAATGGCGGTACGCACCGCGCCGCCGATTTCGCCGATCGTTTGCTCGACGCGGCTCTGGCTGCTGTCGTCGCTGTGGCGGGACGCTTCGGGCATGGCGCGGCCGGCGGGAACGAAGACCTCTGGCAGCGGCTGGCGAGGGATCGAGGGATCGGCTGGGTGGATATAGGGAAAGCGAGCCGGAGGCACATAGGGCAGCGTGCCGAGCGGCAGGCGATAGCCGACGGGGCTGTCGCCGGGCACGAGGAAGATCTTGCCGCGGCGGGTCTTCCATTTTTCGCTGACCCAGCGCTGGCCCGATGCCCTGGCGTTCCAGGCCTGAACCGGCAGAATGTAGCCGGTCGGCGTCGTCAGGCCGCGCTCGAAGACACGGGCGATGCGGCTGCGCTCTTCCGGGTCCTTCAGCTTGGAATTGGACGGATCGACATTTTCCGGCAGGCTGCCTTCCTTGATGATCCATTCGGCCGGATCCTCGTAGGCGGGAAGTACCATGTCGGGCTCGATCGCCAACTCGCGGGCGATCGCATTCAGCAGGTTGGAGGCGTCCTCGGCTTTGACGCCGGTGTCCTTGCCTTCGCCGGCGATCAGCTCCGGGTTTCGCCAGATCGGCTTGCCGTCCTTGCGCCAGTAGAGCGAGAAGGTCCAGCGTGGCAGGCTTTCGCCCGGATACCACTTGCCCTGGCCGTAATGCAGAAAGCCGCCGGGGGCGAAGCGTTCGCGCAGCTTGCGGATCAGCTCGTCTGCCTTCTCACGCTTGGTCGGGCCGACGGCGGCGGTGTTCCATTCCTCGGATTCGAAGTCGTCGATCGAGACGAAGGTCGGTTCGCCGCCCATGGTCAGGCGAACGTCCTCGGCTTGAAGAATGCTATCGACCTTTGCGCCAAGTGCGTTGAGTTCGTCCCAGCTGTCGTCGGAGAAAGGCTTGGTGATACGCGGATGCTCGGCAACGCGCGACACCTTCATGTCGAAGGCGAACTCGGTGTTGGCCTCGCCAAAGAGCGCACCGGAGATCGGGGCGGCGTTGCGATAGTGCGGGGTGGCGGCGAGCGGGATGTGGCTCTCCCCGGTCAGCAGCCCGGAGGTCGGGTCGAGGCCGACCCAGCCGGCGCCGGGAAGATAGACTTCGCACCAGGCGTGCAGGTCGGTGAAATCGACCTCAGTCCCCGAGGGGCCGTCGAGCGCCTTCAGGTCGGGTGTCAGCTGGATGAGATAGCCGGAGACGAAGCGGGCGGCGAGCCCAAGATTGCGCAGGATCTCGACCAGCAGCCAGCTCGAATCGCGACAGGAGCCGAGGGCGAGCTTCAGCGTTTCCTCCGGCGTCTGGACGCCGGGCTCCATGCGGATGACGTATTCGATGTCTTCCTTCAGGCGGGCGTTGAGGCCGACGATGAAATCGATGGTGCGCACCGGCGTGCGGTCGATGCCGGAGACGTAAGCTGCCAGCGCCGGTTCCATCGGCTGCGGCTGCATGTAAATCTTCAGATCGTCCCTGATGTCTTCGGGATAGGAGAAGGGCCACGTCTCGGCGCTCTCTTCGATGAAGAAATCGAAGGGATTGTAGACCGTCATGTCGGCGACGAGATCGACCTCGATCTTGAATTCGGTGACCGGGTCCGGAAAGACGTAGCGGGCGAGATAATTGCCGTAGGGATCCTGCTGCAGGTTCACGAAATGGTTGGACGGCGAGACCTTCAGCGCGTGGCTGATCACCCGCGTCTTCGAATGCGAGGCCGGTTTCAGGCGGATGATCTGGGGTCCGAGGCGGACCGGCTTGTCGTATTTGTAGTGCGTCAGGTGATAGATGCTGGCTTTGATCGACATATCTTGCCTTATCTGGCGCCACATCTTCGTGCGGCATTTCCTGTTCCCGGACGTCAGTGTGTGCAATGCAGCGAAAGAATGCAAGAAGGTAAGGCCGAGCCGGCTAAGCCTTTAGGCAGCCTTCGCAAAGGTCACGGAGACTTTGAGGCCCTTGCGGTTCGCGCCAGGCTCCAGCGCCAGCGCCGCATTGAAGAGGCCGGCAATCTCCTCGACGATCGGCAGGCCGAGCCCGGCGCCCGGCGCACCCGAATCGCTGCCACGCGAAAAGCGCTGGCGGACGGCGGCCAGCTTGTCGGACGGGATGCCTGGTCCGTTGTCTTCGACGTCGAGGCGGACAGTATCATCCGTCTCCGATATCCGAACCGTCACCTCTGCGCCCTTGCCGGCATAGGCGATGGCGTTTCCGGCGAGGTTGCGCAGCAGTTCGCCGATCAGAAGCGGCTCGGCGCGGACGAACGCAGGGCGGTCACCGTCGAATCCGAGATCGATGCCTGCCTCAGCGGCGGCCGGGATGAGCTCGCCGGTGATCTCCTGCGCGATGGCCGTCAGGTCGATGGAGGAGACCGTCAGCGCCTCCTTGGCCGTCGCCGCATCGATCTTTGCCATCAGCAACAATTGGGCGAGGATGCGCTCGGCGTGGGCGACGGCCTGGTCGCCTTTCAGGGCGGAGCCTTGCGCTTCGGCCAAGGTGCCGGCACGGGCCGATAGCGCGAGCTGCGTGCGGATGATCGCAAGCGGGGTGCGCAGCTGGTGGCTGGCGTTGCCGGTGAAGTTGCGAAGCGCATCGAGCGCCGACTCCAGACGCACCATGAAACCGTTTACCGTGTCGACCAGCGGCTGCACCTCACTCGGTACCGACTGTTCGATCGGGTGGAGGTCGTCGGGACTGCGCTCACCGATCGCGTCGCGCAGCTTGTAGAGCGGGCGCAGCGCGACGGTGACGGAGATCCAGACGATGACGGCGGCTCCTGCGATCATCAACGAGAGGCGGAGCGCGGAGCGGAAGAGGATGGCGCGGGCAAGCTGGCGGCGGGCAATCGTGGTTTCGGCAACGGTAACGGCGAAGGGCACCGAGCGGATGCCTGTCGAGGCCGAACGCTTGAGCGTTGCGACGCGGATCGGCTCGCCGCGGAATGTGTCGTCAGCGAAGGCAGCATTGTCGCCCACGGTTTCGGCAAGGACGGGAAGCGCCTGATAGCCGGTGATGAATTTCCCGGGCGGGCCGTCGACGCGGTAGAAGACGCGGTCCTGCGCGGCCGAGGTCAACATCTCCAGCGCCACATAGGGGATATCGACCTCGAGCGTGCCGTCTTCCGCAACGACGACGCGTTCTGCAATGGCAAGCGCGGAACCGGCCAGCACGCGATCCGATACGATGTTGGAGGTCTGCACGGCTTCGCGGTAGGTGTCGACCAGCGCGACCATGCCGATGATGGCGGTCGAGATCAGCAGCCAGAACAAGAGCCTTCGTCGGAGCGAATAGACCGTTGTCATGAGGCCTCGGGCAGCTTGTCGAGATAGTAGCCGATGCCACGCGCGGTCTTCACCGTGAGGCCGTAGGGCGACAGGCGCTTCCTCAGACGGCTGACATACTGCTCGATGGCATTGGCGGAAATGTCGTCGTCGAAAGCGGTCAGCGACTGAATGATCGCTTCCTTGGCGACGACCTTGCCGGCGCGCATGAAGAGGATCTCGAGAAGGCCGAGCTCGCGGGCGGGAATGTCCAATGGCGTCGAGCCGGCGGAGAAGGCGCGGGAGTTGAGATCAAGCGACACGCCGCCGAAGCTGACCGTCGCCGAATGCAGACCGGCCTGCCGGCGTAGCAGAACCCGCACGCGCGCTTCGAATTCCGAAACATCGAAGGGCTTGATGAGGTAGTCGTCGGCGCCGAGATCGAGACCCTTGACGCGCTCTTCTGGCGCGCCGCGCGCCGTCAGGATGAGGACCGCCGACTTGTTCTGCCGGGCGCGCATGGCGCGCAGAACATCGAGGCCGTCCATCTCCGGCAGGTTCAGGTCGAGCACGACGAGATCGAAGTTCTCGGCTGCCGTCACGGCATTGGCAGAGGCGCCGTCATGCACGACATCGACGGCATGACCGGTGCCGCGCAGGATGGCCGAAAGCCCGTCGGCCAGCGCGATATTGTCCTCCACCAGTAGAATGCGCACGGATGTTCCCTTGGTTTTTGAAGAGGATACAGGCTGGTGCGGCCGATGTCACGAGGACGGGCGCGTCTAGTGATGGAGGAAAAACGTGCTTGAGCCGCCCCTTGGGTCATAGCCTATAAGGGGGCAATGGAGGTGCGATGACCGGACGAATCAACGAAAATCTCTGGCTGACGGCTGCCCAATGCGCCGAGCGGATGGGTCTTACGGTGCGGGCGCTGCGGCTCTATGAGGCGCGCGGTTTGATCAACCCGCGCCGGACCGGCAAGAACTGGCGGTTATACGGTCTTTCTGACATAGCGCGGTTGCATGAAATCCTGGCGCTGAAGCGCATGGGGCTAAGTCTCGCCCACATCACCCAATTGCTGGCGGGACGTGCGATCGATCTCGACCGGACGCTCGCCATGCAGCAGGCCGCCCTCGTCGCTTTGCGCGAGAGGGCCGAGGAGGGGCTCGCCCTCATTCGGGCATCGCGGCAGCGCATTGCAGGCGGCGAGCCGATCGCCATTCACGACCTCATCAAGATAGCAAGGGAAACAGACATGAGCGACGATACCGCTGATGCCGTGGCATGGCGGCGCTACGAGCAGGCCCGCCCGCGCACCGAAGTGTCGATCGATCCGGCCCTTTACAGCCGCTGCGTCGGCGCCTACCGCTTTCCGAACGGCGGCGTCATGACGATCTCAATGTGTGAGGGAGGGCTGGCGGCTCAGCTCACCGGTCAGGACCGGTTGGATATCTATCCTGAAAAGGAGGATGTCTTTTTCTATCGAGTCGTGCCGGCGCAGCTAAGCTTCGCCCACGAGAATGGGGCTCCAGCGGAAGGCCTCATACTCCACCAGAACGGCTACGAGCAGATAGCACGGCGCATCGACGAGGGTCTGGCGCAGGAGATCGCCGCTGAACTTGAAAGTAGGATCAGGGACAAGCGACCGGTCGCCGGCAGCGAGGCCCGGTTGCTTAGCCTCATCGACGAGGCTGCACGCGGCGAATACGATCTCGGCCGGATGACCGAGCCGCTCGCCGCCGCGACGCGCGAGCAGGCGCAGAAGATCAAGGCCGATCTCGAAAAGGCGGGTCCCGTGAAAGGCCATGTTTTCAAGGGTGTATCGCCGGAAGGATGGGACGTCTACGAGGTGGTCTTCGAAAACGAACTGATGGAATGGCGCTTCACTCTCGCCGAGGATGGACGGTTCAGCGGCGCGTGGATCCGCCCGCTGCCCTAGATCGCTTCGGTGCCTTGTGTCGCCCTCCACCCTCATGCATCTTAGGGGGATGAGGAGACTATATTTACTTGCATGCCTGCTGCTCTGTCCCGGTCTGGCGACTGCGGACGAGGTGTTCTATCCCGCGCGTTCCGGCAATGCGCAGGCTCCGACGCTGGTCGTTTATTCCTCGCTTGACGAGCCCTTGGCGCAGCCGATGATCCACGGGTTTCAGGCGGCCAACCCCGATGTGGCGGTCAAGTATGAGGACATGCTGACCGGCGAAATCTACGATCGCATCGTGCGCGAGACGGATGCCGGCAAGCAGACGGCCGATTTCGCCTTCTCGTCGGCAATGGACCTGCAGGTGAAGCTTTCCAACGACGGCTACGCGCAGGTGAGCAACCTGCCGATGAGCGCTCGCTGGCCGAAATGGGCCAACTGGCGCAATACCGCCTACGCGCTGACTTTCGAGCCGGCGGTCTTCGTTTACCACAAGCCGAGCTTCACCAGTGAGCCGCCCCCGAGTTCGCGGGCCGAATTCGTCGATTACCTCAAGCGCAAAGGCGATATTATCCACGGCCGGATCGGAACCTATGACATCGAGCGCTCCGGCGTCGGTTTCCTGTTCATGGCGCGCGACCAGGAGCAGTTCGGCGATATCTGGTCGGTCGTCGGCGCCATGGGGGCGGCCGGCGTCAAGCTCTATTCCACGAGCTCTGCCATTCTGGAGCGTGTTTCCGACGGACGCTTTGTGCTCGGCTACAACATCCTCGGCTCCTACGCCGCCGATTGGGCGAGGCGCCATCCCGATGTCGGGATCGTGCTGCCGAAGGACTATACGGTGGTCATGTCGCGCATCGGCCTCGTGCCGCAGGCGGCGGCCGACCCGGAACTCGGGCGACGTTACCTCACCTTCTTCATGTCCAAGGAGGGGCAGACGATCATGGCGCGCGAGCTGCAGATTCCCGCCGTCAGCCCCGAAGTTGCCGGCGAAAATACGGCCAACACGATGCAGGAGCTTCTGGGTGCGCAGTTGCGGCCCGTGCCTGTCAGCCCGGGATTGATGGTCTATCTGGATCAGGTCAAGCGCGCGAGACTGATCGCGCACTGGAACGAAGTGCTGCGCACGCAATAGGGAGTTCGTCGCGGAATGAGCTACCGGAACAGGCAGGGCCGCTGGGCGTTAGCCAGCAATTCCTGCTTGGTCGCGAAGGATCCGAAAAGCGCGAGGAGACGCTTCTCCTCTTCCTTGTCCAACCGGTGACGGCGCGCGAAGTCGCGCACGCTCCACACCTGTCGTAAGCCCTCATGTTCGATTTGCTTGGTATCGATGTGAGAACTCATGGCCCAATCCTCCTAGCCGTCCTTAACGCCCGGGCGGCGGACAAGTTCCATCGAGGTCGAAATTCTGCGATGTCCCCCGGCCAGTGCCAATTACGGCAAAAAAGTGTCACTATGGGGTGGATACTTAGCCGATGTCAGCTAAATGACAGCTTGTTGTGGTCCGCTTTGCAGAACTTCAGCTCCGTGGAGGCGGAGAGATGAAGTTTCGGGAGGAGCTTGCCAGCCATAACGGACCCTACGTCCGTCTGCAGTGTCCTTCCCGATTCCATCGAGAACAATGCGCGGTTTCTCAGCCGCGCCCACGGAGGGCACACTCGTGAAGCATACTCTTCTTGCAACCATTTTCGCAGCCGCGGTCGCGCTGCCGGCCTATGCCGCCGACTACACCATCATGGCGCCGGCCGCTCCCGGCGGCGGTTGGGACCAGACGGCTCGTTCGCTGCAGACCGTTATGCAGAAGGAAGGCATTTCTGGCAACGTGCAGGTTCAAAACGTTCCGGGCGCTGGCGGCACCATCGGTCTCGCCCAGTTCACCGGCCAGAACAGCGGCAACCCGAACGCACTGATCGTCGGCGGCTACGTCATGGTCGGCGCGATCCTGACCAACAAGTCGCCGGTCACCCTCAAGGACGTCACGCCGATTGCCCGCCTCACCGGCGAATATGAGGCGATCGTCGTTCCGACCGCATCCGACATTAAGACGATGGCCGATCTCGTTGCCAAGCTGAAGCAGGATCCGGGCTCCGTTTCCTGGGGCGGCGGTTCGGCAGGCGGCACCGACCATATCGCTGTCGGCCTGATCGCCAAGGCTGCCGGCGTCGACCCGACGAAGATCAACTATGTCGCCTTCTCCGGCGGCGGCGAAGCGCTGGCCGCTATTCTCGGCGGGCAGGTGACCGCAGGCATTTCCGGCTACGGCGAATTTGAATCGCAGGTGAAGGCTGGGCAGCTCCGGCTTCTGGCCGTTTCCAGCGACAAGCGCATCGAGGGCGTCGACGCGCCGACGCTCAAGGAATCGGGTCTCGATGTGGCTGTCGAGAACTGGCGCATGGTTGCCGCAGCGCCCGGTCTTTCGGCCGAGCAGACGGCCGCAATCACCGCCGATTTCGACAAGCTTTCGAAATCCGCCGGCTGGCAGGAAATCCTGAAGACCAAGGGCTGGGCCAACACCTACCTCGCCGGCGACGCCTTCAAGGCGCAGCTCGACAAGGACGTTTCGGCAACCGAAACCATCCTCAAAGAGATCGGACTTGTTCAATGAGCAGGGGCAACGAACCCTTGGCAACGAAGCGTCGCCCCGACTGGGCGGCGCTGGTCATCGCCATCTGTCTTTTCGCCGTCGCCGCCGTCATGCTCTGGGACGCGTCGCACATGCGCGCTATCGCCCAGTATGACCGCATCGGCCCGGCAACCGCACCCAAGGTCGTGGCCTTCGGGCTGATCGGTCTCGGCATCTGGACGATCTTCGAAGCCTGGCGCAACGAGTTTCCGGAGCGGGAACATCAGGAAGTTGCTCCCGTCATCTGGATTGTCGCCGGCCTTGCCGCGCAGATGCTGCTTCTCAAAACGGCAGGCTTTTCGATCGCAACCGGCATTCTCTTTGCGTTCACGGCGGCCGGCTTCGGACGTCGCAAACTCTGGATCTCGATCCCCGCGGGCATCGCCTTCAGCTTCGTCGTCTGGGTGATCTTCGCGAAGCTTTTGCAGCTGACCCTGCCTGCCGGGCCGTTCGAACGAATCTTCTTCTAGGATTGGATGCGATGAGCACCTTCGAATTCCTCTTCCAGGGTATCCTGGTCGCCATGCAGCCGATGAACCTGCTCTATGCGTTCGTCGGCGTTACGCTCGGCACTGCGGTCGGTGTGCTGCCGGGCATCGGCCCGGCGCTGACCGTGGCGCTTCTGCTTCCCGTCACCTACAAGCTGGACCCTGCCGGTTCGCTGATCATGTTCGCGGGCATCTATTACGGCGGCATGTATGGCGGCTCCACGACCTCTATTCTTCTCAACACGCCCGGTGAAAGCGCCTCGATCGTCACCGCACTGGAAGGCAACAAGATGGCGCGGGCCGGCCGCGGCGGGCCAGCGCTGGCGACGGCGGCGATCGGTTCGTTCGTCGCGGGACTGATCGCAACGCTCGGCCTTGCTTTCATCGCGCCCTATATCGTCAAGCTTGCGCTGATTTTTGGACCGCGCGAATATTTCGCCCTCATGGTCCTCGCCTTCGTGACCGTCTCCTCGGCCTTCGGAGACTCCGCCTTGCGCGGCTTGACCTCGCTCTTCATCGGCTTTGCCCTTGCCATGGTCGGCATCGACCAGCAGACAGGACAGGCACGCCTTTCCTTCGGCGTTCCGGATCTGCTCGATGGCGTCGAGGTAACGACGCTTGCGGTCGCGATGTTTGCGATCGGCGAAACGCTCTATATCGCCGCTCAGGGCAATCGTGGCGAAGAGAAGGTCGAGGCCGTCAGGGGCTCGCTGTGGATGACGGCGCAGGATTGGTCACGCTCGTGGAAGGCTTGGCTGCGCGGCACGCTGATCGGCTTCCCGATCGGAGCTATGCCGGCCGGCGGTGCCGAGATCGGCACGTTCCTCTCCTACGCCACCGAAAAGCGTCTTGCGAAGAACCCGGAGGAATTCGGCCACGGTGCGATCGAAGGCGTTGCCGGTCCGGAGGCTGCGAACAATGCGTCTGCGGCCGGCACGCTGGTGCCGCTCTTGACGCTTGGCCTGCCGACGACGGCGACGGCAGCGATTATGCTCGCCGGCTTCCAGCAATATGGTCTGCAGCCCGGTCCGCTGTTGTTTGCGAACAACCCGCAGATCGTCTGGGGCCTGATCGCCAGCCTGCTGATCGCCAATGCGATGCTGCTGGTGCTCAACCTGCCGCTGATCGGCTTGTGGGTGCGTCTGCTGACGATCCCGAAGCCATGGCTTTATGCCGGTATCCTGCTGTTTGCGACGCTCGGCACGATCGGCGCCAACCCCTCGGTGTTCGAGCTCGGCATGCTGCTCGCCTTCGGCGTGCTCGGCTACATCATGCGGCTCTTCGGCTACCCGATCGCGCCGGCGGTCGTCGGCCTCATCCTTGGTCCGCTGGCCGAGCAGCAATTGCGCCGCGCGTTGGCGATCAGCCAGGGCGACGTGACGACGCTGGTGATGTCGCCGATCGCCGCGGGCCTGCTGATCGTTGCCGCAGCGGCCTTCATCATTCCGCTGATTCTGCGGTTGCGCGGACGCGGCGAGGTTCTGTCGCAGCTTGCTGCGAACGAGGACTAAAGAAAAAGACTGCCCGAACCCCTCCCTTGCGGCCGGCGATGGAAACATCCGCCGGCCTTTTCGTGTTACAGGGAAGACAGCTCCTGCCTGGTTTGAGGAGCAGCTCCTTCTTCGGGCCAGCGAAGCCGCTGACCGTATGTTCTTGCATAGCAGGGCTGAATTTCCGTTGCTTGTGGCGAGACGCGCGCGGCCACATATGTGAGCGGTCAATCATAAAGCAAAGCGAGAAAGAAAATGTCCTTCCGTAAGTCCATTCGCGATGGTTTCCTTGGCCGCGCCTTTGCGGTGATCGGTGCTGCAAATGCTGTGAGCGCCACCATCGAAGCTGGCCGTCGCCCGAAGGCCCGCGATCTGCGCGAGCTCGGCATCGACCCGAGCATGTTTGGCAGAATCAACCACTAAACTCATCTGCGCCCTTCGGCGCGGATTTGGCGGTCGGCCGATCGCCAGATACGAAACAGCCCGCAACCGGATGGTCGCGGGCTTTATTTTTGTCCTGCTGAAGCCGCACCGTCGGGTGTGGCTCATCAGGTTCAGGCGTGCAGTTCCTTGTGCGCCTGCGCGCTCTCTGCCGCCTGCTCCTTCTTGTTGTAGCGGATGGAAGACCACAGCGAGATGCCGATCAGGGCCGCGCCGCCAAGGCCGGTGATGACCTCGGGGATATGGAACATGGTCTGCACGTACATGATCACGGAGAGGATCAGGATCGCGTAGAAGGCGCCGTGCTCGAGATAGCGGTATTCGGCAAGCGTTCCCTTTTCGACAAGCATGATCGTCATTGACCGCACGTACATGGCGCCGATGCCGAGGCCGATGGCGATGACGAAGAGGTTCTGCGTCAGCGCGAAGGCGCCGATGACGCCGTCGAAGGAGAAGCTGGCATCCAGCACTTCGAGATAGATGAAGGCGCCGAGACCGCCTTTGGCGGCGGCGCTCATCGTCTGCTGCGAGGCATCGAGCAGGCCGCCGATGACCTCGACCGCGAGAAAGGTCAGCAGGCCGTAGATGGCGCAATGGACGAAGGTGCTGGCTTCTTCCTCGCCAAGGAAGGACGAGAAGATCAGGACCAGCGCCAGAACGAAGGCGATCTCGATGCCTTTGATCGTGGCGGAACGGGCCATGAGCTTTTCAAGCCCGGCGATCCAGTGGACGTCTTTCTCATGGTTGAAGAAGTAGTTGAGGCCGACCATCATCAGGAAGGTGCCACCGAAGGCGGCGATCGGCAGGTGCGCGTCGTTCATGATGCGCGCATACTCGGCCGGCTCGCGCGCTGCGAGCACCAAGGCTTCCCAGGGGCCGATGTTGGCGGCGATCGCGACGATCGCGAGCGGGAAAACGATCCGCATGCCGAAGACGGCGATGACGATACCCCAGGTGAGGAAGCGATGCTGCCAGGCCGGCGTCATCTCCTTCAGCTTGTTGGCATTGACGATGGCGTTGTCGAAGGAGAGCGAGATCTCCAGCACGGCGAGCACCGTGCAGACGAAGAAGACGGTCGCCATGCCGCCGATGGTGCCGGTGGTCTGCCAGCCAAGGGCTGCGCCCAAGATGAGGCCGAGGAAGGTGACGATGAAGGCCCAGCGGAAATAGCCGAGCGTCGATTTCTGCGAGGAATTGTTGGTCATGGCCGCACCTCGCAGCCACGAGCCTTGTCGAACAGGGAATATGTGCGTGAAAAACGCGACATACCACAAAGGGCATGCGCGTGAGGCATGGTGAGCTTTTTCATCAATGAAAATCCGCCGGCTTAAGCTGCAGGCGGTACCGACATCACGAGAGCGCCGTAATAACTCTCGCCAGAGGGGCCCGGCACCAGGTTCACCCGTCGGCCGATGTCCGAGGCCGCGGGATAAGGCGAAGGTAGTGAACTTCCCGCGCCAGTCAAGATCGGCGCGATACGCTTTGTCTTTTCTTTGGAACCATCCGGCCTCGCCGTCGTTAGCCCCTAGTTCACCAGTGTTATGCGCAATAAAAAGGAGGCCGACGATGCACCCCTCGACCCACACTCCCGACAAACGCACTGAAAAATCCGACCGAATGAAGCGAGCGCGCCCCAACCGAATGCAGAAGGCGCAAGTGCTGCCACCACATCAGGTCGATCTGACCCTGCCGCACGGCGTTTTCGATGACGTCCACGTTCCCGCCCACGTCACCGGCCGTGATCTTTCGAAGAGTGGGCCGAAACCGGCCGTGGAGCACGATTCCACGATCGCAAAGCCGACCCGTTGATGCATCGGTGTTTGCAGCCCTGAGTTTTTACTCGCGACAACCGGTGAGAAAGATGAAAGCAACTTTGGTGCCGCACGACATTTACATGAAGCACGAGATCGAATGGCAAGCGCTTCGCGCGGCCGCTGATATTCAGATCGATCTGGAAAACATCGAGATCACGAATTCGCTGGGCTCTCGTTGGGACCCGCCGACGCGCTTGAGGCTGGACATGGCGTCCCCGGCGGTGCGGCGATTGTAGTCGCCGCTTCGTCAGGCGCTTCGCAGCATCATGGATCGTCACTCTGATGATCAGGATCGCTCGAACCGCGCTTCCACCTCCTGCAAGATGAACTGCTCGTAAGTCGTAGCAACGTGGCCAAGAACGCAACCGGTCAATGGCGGAGCGTCGCTTGCGCCGGAAAACCACCTGCTGGCCCGGACGGCGCAATCCCAGCTCAGGGAAAATATCAGCAACATCCGCTGCGCCCCTCGTCTTCCATGCGAAAATCAAGCAGCCGCCAACCTTTCGGAAAGGATTGCCCGGCGATAATCCGTCCGTTCACGGGAATCGGATAGATGGCAAAGACTGCGACCCGCCGCCGCAAATCATCGGCACGATCGAAGGGAAGGGGAGGTGGAAGCGCTCTTCCCTGGACAATCATCGGCGTCATCGCCGTTGGTGGCATTGCGATTTACGACAACTGGAAGAGCGTGAAGCCGATGCTGGCCGCGCACGCGCCGGCGTCCATCGTTTCCCGGCCGGCCTCGGTCGTGCGAAGCGAACCTGCACGCGATTCCAGCCCGAGGCAGACCGCCTCGATCACCGCGCCGCCGCGCGTGGTACCGCCTGCCGCCGTGCCGATTCCGGCCAAGGCGCCTGTCGTCCCCGAAAAAGCGATCCCGGTCTCCATCTCACCCGCGCAAGCGCAGACCGGCAAGGCCGCGTTCGGTTATTGCGGGCAGGGAGAGCACATCAACTGCGTCGCCGATGGAGGCACGTTCTGGTACAAGGGCGAGAAGATCGCCATTGCCGACGTCGTGAGCCCCGGCATCGAGACGGCTCGTTGCGACAACGAGAAGCGGCTTGGCTTTGCTGCCAAGCTGCGGCTCCTGAACATCCTGAACTCCGGATCCTTCTCAATGAACCCGGCCGGGCAGCCTGGCAAGGCCGGCGTGCCGAACGTCGTGTCGCGCGATGGCCTGTCGATCGGCATGCAGATGATCAACGAGGGCTTGGCACGCAAACCCGGCGCGAATGGCGCCTGGTGTGCCTGAGCCTGGCCTGTACCTGCAAAACGGTGGGCTACTTCTGCTTCGGCGCCTTGCCATTGGTGCGGAAGCTGCCCGCAAACGCCGTGTCCTTGCTTTCGGCGGTGCATTCGATGGCAACCGGCTTGCCGCCATACGGGTTGCCCATCGTGCAGGTGCCGGCAACTTTCACTTGACCGGTCATCTTCTGGCCGACGCCCGTCACGACTAGGTTGAGTGGCATGCGAGCATTGCCGTTGGAGGCGGGCTTGATGGCCGTGCCATCGCCTTGAAAGCCCAGCATCTTGCCGCCTGAGGTGAAGATGAAGGTGACCTGGCCATTCACAAGCGTCACGCTTGCGAGTTCGCCTTCGCAACCCTTCGTCGCGTCGACCTTGCCAACGACGAGCTTGGCGCATTTGCCGGAAAGCGTTAGCGCTCCGGGGGCGCCGGGGAAGTTTTGCGGGGCTGCGTCGGCTGCTGTCGTCAGTGTTGCGGCGAGCAGTGAAGCAGCGGCCAAAGTTGCCAGTTTCATGTCTTTACCTCGTCGTATCTCGGCAGTGCTGTTGTATGGGCAGCGACTTGCCATTCTTCTGTGTTCGAAATTGGTCGATAGGCTCGACTTTCAATCTTGGCAATCGACCGCGTTTGCCGTGCGGTCATTCGGGCCGAGCAGACGGGGACGTGCGGTGAAATGACGCTTGGTCGAAACCCATCGGGCGCGATAGCTACCTCTTGGCCTGGCAGCGAGACTGCCGGTTAAGCTAAGATGGAGGAAATGCGATGATCAGGAAAATCGCTCTGAGTGTTGCTATCCTGGCCTTCGGCGTCGCTCCGGCGCTCGCCGCAAGTAGCCACTATTATGTGGAACATGCTCCGAACAGCAACAAATGCAGCGTCGTGCCGAAGCGCCCTGACGGCAAGGCCGCTATGGCCGTCGGAAGCTCGCACAAAACGAAGGCGCTCGCCGAGGCGGCAATGAAATCGGCGGCTGCGTGCATGTAGCATGGGCTGCTGTTTGCGCACGAAAATCGGACGAAGCGCCCGCTGATTGGCGGGCGTTCTGCCAAGACCAGCGCGCATCGTCTACGGGTTGGCTGTCTATCGCGCAAGCGGGGAGCCTGGGGTGCGGTGGCAGCCGATTTGTCGGTTCGCCAAAAACGAGTATAGTCGGATTCCGGCCATGCTCATCCAGGGGGAGGGCGAAATGGGCGCTGCATCTGGTGCTGCCTTCAATGCTGCGATCCTGGCCGCCACGCTCGTGGCGCCATCGACAGCTTTTTCTGCTGGGGCACTGAACGTCGATGCTCGCGCTCACACCTGCAGCCAAATCTCGCAGATTATCCGCCAAAACAAGAAGGTGTTCGTCCGCTCCGGCTTCGGCGGCAGCAGCTTTCGCTATCCACCCGCCAAGTGTGGGTTGGGCAATGGGCGCTCCACCGCCAATGTCCGAGATGCGAGGGGCAAGCAGTGCGTGCTCGACTACGCCTGCGTTTACGACAGCGGATCCTTTTACAATAATCCGTAGCGTCTCAATGGGAGGCGCGCCTCTCCCAGCTGATATCGAGGCGACGCCTCAACGAGAGGCCGCGAATGATGTCGGAAGGCCCGGCCGTCAGAGTTTGCTACCCGCGGCGTCTTTTCCACCCGATTTTCTTCGTGATGGCGCAGAATTGCCGGCAGCTCCGGCAGAAGACCTTCGCCGCGTTAAGCGACAACAGCGTGCAGCGCTAGAAATGGCGACATGGCGTGCCTGCGATGCTCTTGGGGTCGGAGCATTAAATGCGCAAAGACCGAAAGCCGCCCACCCGTTTCTTGCCGTGGCAGCGGCGCTCGTGGAACTGCGCGCAAGCGGTGCTTCATCCAGCATCCCGAAACGGAAAAGGGCTTAGCGGTTTTCCGCTAAGCCCTTGAATTCGAATGGTGGGCGTGACAGGGATTGAACCTGTGACCCCTACGATGTCAACGTAGTGCTCTCCCGCTGAGCTACACGCCCATCCGATGGCGGCGCATAGACCACAAACCTTTTTTGCCGTCAATAGGCTTTTTTCGGTTTTGTGACATGCGCTGCCGGAAGCCTTATGCGGCAAGCATTTTGTTCACTTCCTCGACGAGGTCGCGCAGGTGGAAAGGCTTGGAAAGAACCTTGGCGTCCTTCGGTGCCTTCGAATCGGGGTTCAGCGCGACCGCCGCGAATCCGGTGATGAACATCACTTTGAGGTCCGGATCGAGTTCGGTCGCGCGGCGCGCCAGTTCGATGCCATCCATTTCGGGCATGACAATATCGGTCAGGAGCAGCGAGAAGGGTTCTTCGCGAAGCCTGTCATAGGCGCTGGCGCCGTTGTCGTAAGAGAGGACTTTGTAGCCTGCCTTTTCAAGCGCCTTCACAAGGAAGCGGCGCATGTCGTTGTCGTCTTCTGCAAGAAGTATCTTCTGAGTCATTATCCAGACCGCTGATCAGTAATTTATGCGTGGGGCTCCAGCCATTTACACTAGAGTTCGCCCAGTAAACAACCGGTGAAGAGGCCGTCCGGGCCGTCATCCCCATGAGATAGTATGGACTTGCCGTGCGGCAACTGGCAACATGGGCGAAGCAGTAGCCTCCTGGCATGGTAAAGAGGGAACAAGGGTGCACGAAATCCCCGAATACGCACTTTTCGAGGTCCGGGAGCCTTTGTCGCACACCATTCCATTCGTCTACAACTCGCCGCACAGTGGGCGCATCTATCCTCCTGAGTTCATCGCCCAGTCGCGTCTCGAAGGCGTTTCCATACGTCGCTCCGAAGACCACTATGTCGATGAGCTGTTCGCCGATGCGAGCGCGCTTGGGGCGCCGCTCCTGCTTGCAAACTTTCCGCGCGCCTATCTGGATGTGAACCGCGAGCCTTACGAGCTCGATCCGCGCATGTTCGACGGTCTGCTGCCGCCTTACGCGAACATCAATTCGCTGCGCGTGGCGGGCGGGCTCGGCACTATTCCGCGCATCGTTGCGGAGAACATGGAGATCTACACCCGGCGGCTGTCGGTGCAGGAGGGGCTGGATCGTATCGAGAGCGTCTACAAGCCGTATCATGCGGCGCTGCGGCGGCTGATTGCCCGCACGCATGTGCAGTTCGGCTTCGGCGTGCTGATCGACTGCCACTCCATGCCGGGCAATGTTCGGGTGGCCGGCAGCAATGCGCGGCCCGATTTCATCATCGGCGACCGCTACGGCACCAGTGCCTCGGCAGAGCTGTCGCGCGCCGCCGTCGCCATTTTCGAGGAAATGGGCTTCACCGCGATCCGCAACAAGCCCTATGCCGGCGGGTTCATCACCGAGCATTACGGCCGCCCGTCACGCGGGCTGCATGCGCTGCAAATCGAAGTGAACCGGTCGATCTATGTCGACGAAATTACGCTGGAGAAGCGTGCCGACTTCGCCTTGGTTGTCGGAGCGATCACCGCCTTCATGCGCCAGTTGGCGGTCTATGTGGCGCAGTTCGCGACAGATTCTGCCCTGGCTGCCGAGTAAGCCTTCTAGGCTGCCAAAAAAAGACCGCCTTGCGGCGGTCCAAGTCTAGGGAGGAAACACCCAAGGAGGGTATTTACAGTCAGAAGACTGTGAGCAAACGCTACTATTGCGATGCACAATTGTCAATCAGAATTTTGCAGTGCAAAAAAAATGTGCAGCCGGCTAAAAGCTGCCGCTCTCATTTGCAACCGGCCGCAATTCCGCTATGAAAAGCGCCACTCGCGCGCCACCGATGGATTTCACCATGTTGCCTGATCGCTCGTTCTTCAACCGCCTGGCGGAGGCCGCCAAGGCCGAGACACTGCCGCGTTTCCGTTCCGGGCTCGACGTGACCAACAAGCTGTCGGGCGGCTTTGACCCTGTCACCGAGGGCGACAGGGCGGCTGAGGTCGCCATTCGCGCGCTGATCGAGGAGCATTTCCCGGATCACGGCATCCTTGGTGAAGAGCACGGCAGCATCGGCCTGGACCGCGAATACGTGTGGGTTATCGACCCGATCGACGGCACGCGTGCCTTTATTTCAGGCGTGCCCGTCTGGGGAACGCTGATCGGCCTGCAGCAATATGGCCGGGCCATTATGGGGATGATCGAGCAGCCCTTTACCGGCGAGCGCTACTTCGCGGATGAAAATGGTTCTATCTACAACGGTCCGGAGGGAGAGCGCCGGCTGCAGGTTCGCGATTGCGGTGCACTGGCGAACGCCATTCTCTTCACCACCTCACCGCATCTCTTCACGGGCGCGGAGATGGACAAGTACAGAGAGATCGAGAGCCAGGTGCGGCTCTTCCGTTACGGCACGGATTGCTACGCCTACGCGTTGCTCGCTGCCGGCCACGTCGACCTGGTTATCGAAAACAGTCTGAAGCCCTACGATGTCGGCGGCATCATTCCCATCATCGAGAACGCCGGCGGGATCATCACGACCTGGGATGGCGGGCGCCCGGAAAACGGCGGCTCGATCATCGCCGCGGGAAGCCGCGCCGTCTACGAGCAGGCGATGGCTGTCCTCAATCGATAGCAGCCATCGGCACTTGCCGAGGTCGTCAGATAGCGGCCGGGCTAGGTGCCAAAACCTTCGACTTCCTCGACGGCCTCGGCATCGCTACCGGGAACGAAGGCGTGAAAGGCTGCAAGCGCTGCCTTGCGGTAGACATCGCGTTCCTGCAGCACCTCATGCCGCGCGCCGTTGATCGGGACGAACTGGGCGGCGCGGAAATAGCGCGAGATACGCTCCTGCGCGATATAGGGCACGATCTCGTCGCGCGTCGGCGCGATGACGACCGTCGGAATGGTGATCGAGAACAGATGGTTCGGTGACGTCACGCGGTCGATCGTTAGGAACGAATCGTGCAGCCAGCGTGCCGTCGGGGGCCCGAGCGTCAATTCCGGATGGGCCGCGGCAACACCAGCGTTGCGCTCGAACCGCGTCTGGTCCGATGTCAGAGGGTTGTCGCGGAACGGCTGTTCCTTGAGCTTGCGCGTCAGCGGAAACGAGCCGAGACCGAGCGAACAGGCGACCCCAGCGAGCGCGCGGATCGTACCTTCCGACGCTGCCTGGCCCGAGAGGCCGATAAACGGGGCTGTCAGCACCATGCGCTCGATGCGCGTCGAGAGGTAGGGGGCGGCGGACATCGCGATCAACGCTCCGGTCGAATGCGCGAGGATGAAGAAGGGCAGGCGGGTATCCGGCAGCACGATCTTCTCGAGAAACGTGTCGAGGTCGTGCTCGTAATCGATGAAGCGGCGGACATGACCGTAGTGGCGATTCTTCAGAAGCCGGTCGGAGCCACCCTGGGCGCGCAGATCGAATGTTGCAACCCAGAGGCCACTGGCCGTCAGGTCGCGGATCGTCTCGAAATACTTCTCGATATATTCGTTGCGGCCCTGGAGGAGGACGACGGTGCCCTTCGCTACCGGCGCATCAGAGCGGAAGACGGCATAGCGCAGCCGATGGCCATCATGGGTCTCGAAGAAGCCTTCCGTGCGGTTCTCCGGTATCGGATTGTTGGGGGTCGAGAAAAGGACTGGTTCCATGGCTGATCGATCGTGTCCTTCCGGATTCGCCTGTCGAGTAAAGCTGATAGGCGATCGCCATGTCAAATGAAAGAAAGATGCGGTGCCAACCTGCGGTAGAGCAAAACGTTGAATCCTGTCACCACTGTGCAAACGTCTTGAGCTGGTGTGGCTCGTGGCAGCCTTCGTATACTCCCTTTTGAGTAGGCATTAGCGCTATTCTGCGAAGTTCAATGCAATGCAACTTATTGTACCATGGAGCAGTATTACTCTTTTCAAAGGAAGCCAGCATGTTGTCGACGGAAGATCCAAAGCTGCCAGGCAATACCGCGCGCAGGCATTTTCTGGGTGTGGCCGCCGCCGCCGGTGCTCGTTTCGCAAGCGTTGCGGCCATCGCCATGGCAGTTTCCTCTTCCCCTGCGCACGCGATGGGCAGGCGTTGGGGGCGCGGTGGTTCTGGTGGACGCGGGCATGGCAATTCTGGTGGCAGCGGGAATGGCAACTCTGGTGGCGGCGGTGGTGCGCATTGCTTCTTGCGTGGGACATCGATCCTCACGGATTGCGGTGAAAAACGTGTCGAGGATCTTCGGATCGGCGATCGCGTTGCGCTTCCGGATGGGGATATACGGCGGATCAAGTGGGTCGGTCGCCAAGTCTTCAAGAGGAGTGGCGCGCGCTGGCATGACGGCGTCGTGCCGGTCCGAGTCTCGCGCCATGCGCTGGATGAGCATACGCCACATTCCGATCTCTACCTGTCGCCTGGCCATGCGCTGCTCCTGAACGGTGTTCTGATCCGCGTCAAGGACCTCGTGAACGGCACGACGATCGCGCCAGTCGTTCCTGCCAACGACAGGTCGATCGAGTACTATGCCGTCCTGCTCGATACGCATGAAGTCATCCTTGCTGAAGGCGCTGCGGCCGAGACTTTCCATCCCTCGGACAACAGTCACGAAAACTTCTCCAATTTCGCGGAGTACGAACGCCTTTATGCCGGTGAGGAGCGCGGTCCGATGACGTCTTATGCGCCGGTTGTCGGCGAGGAAGGCGGCTGGACGCATTTGAAGGCGCTTCTCCTGCTTGGCGCTTCGCATTGGGTGCCGACGCGCCACCCATTCGAGGATGCCTGCGAAAAGATCAACGCGCGTGCCAAGGAGCTGTCGGTCTGACACGCGACGGGCTGTCGTCGTCTTCGAACTCAACCGTTCAAAAAAAGACCGGCATGCGGAACGTGAGGTTCCGCGATGCCGGCTGGAGATCGGGCTGAAGACGAAGGGACGATACACTCCAGCCGTCGGGCCAGTGTCACCCGATGGGCATGATTCCTAATCCTCCACTCATGAATGGCTTCCGAACCGGCTATTCATATGCGGTTCACGCAACGTGAGGGCGGTCCTGCGCCGGGGTCTTGAACTGCGCAAAAGCCATCCCCATCTCATTCCTGCAGGCGCCAAACGGGCCTGTCCACCCGTCCCGAAGCTGCCGATCAAGGGGTTTCAGGGGCAATTATCGCAACACGTCGCTTCCTCAGGAGGACATCATGCGTCACGTAGACTTCTCTCCCCTTTATCGTTCGACCGTCGGTTTCGACCGTCTTTTTACCATGCTCGACAGTCTCGGTCAGCCTGACCAGGGCCAGACCTATCCGCCCTACAATATCGAGCGTACCGGCGAGAGCACCTATCGCATCACCATGGCCGTTGCTGGTTTTGATGAGACCGAAATCTTCATCGAGGCACAGGCCCACGCTCTGACCGTCAAGGGTGAAAAGAGCGAAGACAATGTGGAAGGCAGCGAGTTCCTCTATCGCGGCATTGCCAAGCGCGCCTTCGAGCGCCGCTTCCAGCTTGCCGATCACGTCGAGGTCACCGCCGCTTCGTTGAAGAACGGTCTGCTCCACATCGACCTGCTTCGCAGCATTCCGGAAGCCATGAAGCCGCGCAAGATCGCGATTGCGGCTGAGCCGGTCAGCGCGCCGAAGGCCATCGAGGCGCAGGTCGCCAACTAAATCGATCCTCCCAGGCCAATCATGCAGGCGGCGCTCGTGTGAGCGCCGCCTTTTTGTCGTCCAATGTCAGGCCGGGCTTGCCGCTTCCTCGGCTTCCTCTTCGGTAATGTGGTGCGCTGCTCTGGCCGCATATTTCTGCGCGATCACGGCACAGACCATCAGCTGGATCTGGTGGAACAGCATCAATGGAAGCACGATCGCCCCGACCGATTGCCCGGCAAAGATGACGCTCGCCATCGGCGCGCCGCTGGCGAGGCTCTTCTTCGAGCCGCAGAAGGTGATGGTGATCTCGTCGGCCTTGCTGAAGCCGAGGAGGCGGCTGCCAAACATGGTGAAGCACAGCACGAAGGCGAGCAGTGCTGTGTCGGCGACAATGACTGCGGCGATGTCGCCGATCGAGAAGGTGTGCCACAGACCCTCGACGACCGCCGTGCTGAAGGCGAGATAGACCACCATCAGGATCGAGCCGCGGTCGACAGGCATCAGAAGCCTCTTCTTCGCGCGGATCCAGCCGCCGATCCACGGCTCAAGCAACTGGCCGACGACGAAGGGCAGCAGCAGCTGGAGAAGGATCTGCTGCAGCGCGTTCCACGAAAAGCCGCCATGACCGCCGACGGAAAACAGCAGCCCGACCAGCAGCGGTGTCAGGAACATGCCCAAGATGTTCGACGCCGATGCCGAGCAGATGGCTGCCGGGACGTTGCCACCCGCCATCGAGGTGAAGGCGATTGACGACTGCACCGTCGATGGCAGAACGCTCAGATAGAGGATCCCGAGATAGAGCGGCTTCGGCAGTATCCATTCAGGCACGAAGCCGAGGCCGAGGCCGAGGATCGGGAAAAGTCCGAACGTCGTCAGCAGGATGACGAGATGAAGCCGCCAGTGCAGCAGGCCGGCGATCACGACGTCGCGCGACAGGCGTGCGCCGTGCAGAAAGAAGAGAAGGGCCACCGCCAGGTTCGTCGCGATCCCGAAATAGCCGGCAAAAGCGCCTTTGGCCGGCAGCAGCGAGGCGAGGATGACGGTGCAGACGAGTAGCATCGTAAAGTTATCGGGTAGAAAACGGCGCATGGCGGACACTCATGGAGATCAGTAGATCATTTGTGTTTCTTCCATTATGATACAGGATGCAAGGAATAACAGTTATCGCATTTCTGGATTGCCATGCTTGATCTTACGCAACTGCGCAGTTTTGTTGTCGTCGAACAGATGGGAAGCTTCACGCTTGCCGCCGAAAGGCTCGGGCTCGGCCAATCGACCGTCAGCCAGCACATCCAGCGGCTCGAAAGCGCCGTCGGACGACGGTTGCTGGCGCGCGACACCCACAAGGTGCTGCTGACGACCGACGGCGAGGCGCTGCTCAGCCATGCGCGGGCGATGCTGGCGATCGAGGCACAGGTTCAATCGCAATTCAGGGGACAGAAGCTGCGCGGCAATCTCCGGCTCGGCGTGTCGGAAGACTTCGTGACCAGCCAGCTACCGGCAGTGCTCGAGGATTTCGTCCGCTCGCACCCATCGGTCGATCTCGAATTGACGGTGGCGCTCTCCGGGACGCTCTACGAGATGCAGGACAATGGCGAGATCGACCTCGTGCTGGCGAAGCGCCGGCTCGGCGATGCCCGCGGGCGGCTGGTCTATCGCGAGCCACTCGTCTGGCTGGCGCGCGATCCCGAGCAGGTGTTGAGCGGTGGGCCCCTGTCATTGATCGCCTTCCCGCCGCCGAGCGTGACGCGCAGCATTGCACTCGAAGCGTTGGGGCGCAGCCAGGTCGCCTGGCGGATCGTCTGCACCTGCGGCAGCCTCAGCGGACTGACGGCGGCAGCGCGGGCGGGGATGGGTGTTCTGGTGCAGCCACGCAGCATGGCGCCATCAGGGTTGAAGGAGATTGGCAAAGGCCAGCTGCCGGTGCTCGAGGATGTCGAGTTTGTGCTGGTGCCGCGAAAAGGGGCGGACCAAGCACTGGTTTCAGCCCTATCGGATGATATTCTTGGTAAGGTGCGTAGCCTTCGCGCCAACGCATGACACGGCTGTCAGCCGCCGGACGAACAGTCGCGAAGCCAGTTTCCCAACATGCGCGATGGAGAGGGCGATCTTGTCTTCAAGACCTCGGCTTCCCTATCAAGTGGCACTGAAGCCGTCGTGATAGCTGACTTTGCCCGCAGGCGTGTGGCCGTCGAACGCCAAGTGCATGAAATATTCCGCAGGCGCCGCCTCATTGGCGTCATTCTGGAAGCCGAAGCGCCTGTAGTAGCCAGGATCGCCGAGAACGACGCAGCCTCTGGCTCCGACATTGGTAAGCCGCGATAAGCCGTCGCGAATGAGCTTGCCGCCAATGCCCTCTTTTTGACGGTCCGGCCTGACCGAGACCGGTCCAAGTCCAAACCAGCCCTTGTCTTGGCCATCGATCGCAACGGCGAAAACGCGATATGCCCTAGAACGGCACCATCCTGGACCGCGACGAGCGAGACCGTCAATGCGCCCGCTTCGCGGAGAGCGTCAACAATCTCTGCTTCTGTTTGACTGCTATATTCCATCGACGCGAATGCCGCCTTTGTTATCTGACGGATCGCCGCGATGTCGCTTGGCTGTTCAGGACGGATTTCCATTCGGGTTTCCTTCGCTGTTTTCCGATTTCAGACCGGTGCCCCCGTGATAGCGCGGCTGCGGCGGGGTGGCCAGGGCATCGGATATCAACCACGCCCATCCCGCAACAACGCTTCACGCGGGCGCAATTTTCGTTCGGCTTTTGCCGCAAAAGTTAACGGGCCGCCTACCATCTTAAGACGCTCTCAACCCTGTAGCTTAGGCATCTGGTTAGGTTCGGCGTCTAGGCTCCCCGGCTTGATGGTCGATCTTCGGGGCAAGGAGAACGGACCGATGACGTATGGCATACTCTTCGTATCCGGGCTGGTTGCCTGTGTGATGCTGATTGTCGTGGCCGGACACGACGCGAAAACGACGGACAGCGGCAAGCCGCAATCCGCCGTCACGGGGCATCAGAATTGAGCCCGACAACTCAGTCCGCGAGGCAGCCCAGGAAGCCATCGACGTCTGCCTTTGTCGTCGCAAAGCTGGTAACCAGTCGGACCAGCGTCTCACCTGGGCCGACGAGCTCGGGCGTTGCCGGCGGCACTGGCCACTCGTAGAATTTCGCACCCTTCTCCTCGGCGGTTTTGGCCGCGCTCTTCGGGATGACTGCAAAGACTTCGTTGGCCGAGGTCGGCCACGCGAGGCGAGCCGAGTTGCTTGCGTCAATGCCGGCGCGCAGGCGGTCGGACATGCCGTTTGCATGGCGAGCAAGGTCGAGCCAGAGATCGTTCTCGAAATAGGCATCGAACTGGGCGGCGATGAAGCGTGACTTGGAGAAAAGCTGGGCCGCACGCTTGCGGATGAACGGCATCTCCTTGGCCTGTTCCGGATTGAACAAGACGATTGCCTCCGCGCACCAGCAACCGTTCTTCGTGCCGCCGAAGGACAGCATGTCTACGCCGCGCTTCCAGGTCATCTCAGCGGGGCTTGCACCGAGGGAGACGAGGGCGTTGGCAAAGCGTGCACCGTCCATGTGGAGGGGTAGCTTATCTCTCCGGGCGATTGCGGCGATTTCGTCGATTTCCGACAGCGTGTAGACCGTACCGGCCTCCGTTGCCTGGGTGATCGTCACAGCCGTTGCCCGCCCGTGTTGTACGGCGGTCTGCGGGAAGGCTGCAATCTTCTCCTTGAGTTTTGCCGGATCGATCTTTCCTTCTGCACCGGGAACGCCGAGCAGGCGGGCGCCGCTGAAGAAGTCGGGTGCGCCGCATTCGTCGGCGATCACATGCGCTTCGGAATGGCAAAACGTGATTCCGCCGGGGCGCTGGACGCTGGCAAGCGACAACGAGTTCGCCGCCGTGCCTGTGCCGACGAACAGCACCGCGACCTCGCGCTCGAAGACTTCGGCAAAGCGTCGCTCGACGCGCCGATCGAGATCGCTTGCGCCATAGGCCGCGGCAAAGCCGTCGGATTCCCGGAGCAGACGTTCGGCGATGGATCGATGGGCGCCTGCCCAGTTGTCGGATGCAAAATACATGAAAGGAGACCGCTTGGGACGTGGTGGGGATCAGGTTCGGGCGGCGACATTACGCTATCGCCTGCGCGGGTCAAAGGGGCGGCGTGGAATCCATCACAAAAATTGACCTAAGCAATCAATAAACAAAATAATGCGGAGTTGCGTAATTTTATGTCTCGATGTCTACCTATGTGGTAATATTCTGTCGCCAATCGACGATTTTTTGATTCAACGCTCTTGCGCGGGCGGGATGTTTCTGGCATAGATCGAGTGAATTAGGACAGGGTTGCTGTCCTATTTTGGCCGCGATGGCCGAAGAGGCGCCAAAAAACCTTACACTCGTGGGGTTTCACGCTATAGTTCTTCAAATGCGGGCAGAAGCCCGCGTGCGGAGGCGGATGGCAGGCGCGGGAGCGCAACGGTTGCTTTCCCTGGAGAGCCTGCCGCCGGCGACCGGATCTTCGATAATGCAACAGAGCTGTCACGCGCCGAACCTAGGATCAGGGGCGACGCGGGACAAGAAGCCGCCCGCAGCTCGCGGGCTCTGACAGGAGGGAATGATGACGAAGACGCCATCCACGGGTTTTGACCAGTTCGCAGCGGCAACGACGCGTGCGACGGCCAATACGCGTAAATTCGCCTCCGGCCTGCCGCGAAAACAGGGACTTTACGACCCGCGCAACGAGCATGATGCCTGCGGTGTCGGCTTCGTCGCCCATATGAAGGGTCAGAAATCGCACCAGATCGTCAAGGACGGTCTTTTTATTCTCGAGAACCTGACGCACCGCGGTGCCGTCGGCGCCGATCCGCTGATGGGCGACGGTGCTGGCATCCTCGTGCAGATCCCGGACCGCTTCTTCCGCGAGGAAATGGCCAGGCAGGGTATCACGCTGCCGAAGGTCGGCGAATACGGCATGGGTCACATCTTCATGCCGCGCGACGAAAAGCAGATCGCGCACTTCAAGAAGGTGATCCAGGACGTCATCGTCGAGGAAGGTCAGGTCTTCCTCGGCTTCCGCGATGTGCCCGTCGACAACTCCTCGCTTTCCAAGGCGCCCGAGATTGCCGCGACCGAGCCGCATCATGTGCAGGTCTTCATTGGTGCGGGCAAGGATGCTGCGACCAACGACGAGTTCGAGCGTCGCCTGTTCACGCTGCGCAAGGTGATCTCCAACCGCATCTACGACGAGTTTGATGGCGAGGAGAGCAACTTCTATCCGGTGTCGCTGTCGTCGGCGACCGTTGTCTACAAGGGCATGTTCCTGGCCTACCAGGTGGGGGCTTACTATAAGGACCTGTCGGATCCGCGTTTCGAGTCCGCGGTTGCCCTCGTGCACCAGCGCTTCTCCACCAACACTTTCCCGTCGTGGAAGCTGGCGCACCCCTACCGCATGGTTGCCCACAACGGTGAAATCAACACGCTGCGCTCCAACGTCAATTGGATGGCGGCACGTCAGGCCTCGGTTTCTTCGCCGCTCTTCGGTGACGACATCTCCAAGCTCTGGCCAATCTCCTATGAAGGCCAGTCCGACACGGCCTGTTTTGACAACGCCCTCGAGTTCCTCGTGCGCGGCGGCTACTCCATGGCGCATGCCGTGATGATGCTGATCCCGGAAGCCTGGGCGGGCAACCAGTCGATGGCGGCCGAGCGCAAGGCATTCTACGAATATCACGCTGCGCTAATGGAGCCGTGGGACGGACCGGCGGCTGTCGCCTTCACCGACGGCAAGCAGATCGGCGCGACGCTCGACCGCAACGGCCTGCGTCCGGCTCGCTATCTTGTCACGAATGACGACCGCGTCATCCTTGCATCTGAAGCCGGCACGCTGCCGGTGCCGGAGGAGGACATCGTCCAGAAGTGGCGCCTGCAGCCGGGCAAGATGCTGCTGATCGACATGGAAAAGGGCCGGATCGTTTCCGACGAGGAAGTGAAGTCCGAGCTTGCCACCAAACATCCCTATCGCAGCTGGCTGGATCGCACGCAGCTGATCCTCGAAGACCTGAAGCCGGTCGAGCCGCGTGCGCTGCGCCGCGACGTTTCACTGCTCAACCGCCAGCAGGCCTTCGGCTACACGACCGAGGACACCAAGATCCTGATGTCGCCGATGGCGACCACGGGTCAGGAGGCCGTGGGTTCGATGGGCACGGATACGCCGATTTCGGCGATGTCGGAAAAGTCGAAGCTGCTCTATACCTACTTCAAGCAGAACTTCGCGCAGGTCACGAACCCGCCGATCGACCCGATCCGCGAAGAGCTCGTCATGAGCCTCGTCTCGTTCATCGGACCGCGTCCGAACATTCTCGACCATACGGGTATGGCGAACGCCAAGCGCCTGGAAGTGCGCCAGCCGATCCTGACCAATGGCGATCTGGAAAAGATCCGCTCGATCGGTCATACGGAAGACCGCTTCGACACCAAGACGCTCGACTTCACCTATGATGTCGAACGCGGCGCCGAAGGCATGCCCGAAATGCTCGACCGTCTCTGCGAGCGCGCCGAAGCCGCGGTCAAGGGCGGCTACAACATCATCGTGCTCTCCGACCGCCAGATCGGCCCGGACCGCATCGCCATTCCCGCGCTGCTGGCGACGGCTGCCGTGCACCATCACCTGATCCGTAAAGGGCTGCGCACCTCGGTCGGTCTCGTCGTCGAAACCGGCGAGCCGCGCGAAGTGCACCACTTCTGCCTGCTCGCAGGCTATGGCGCCGAAGCGATCAACCCTTACCTTGCCTTCGACACGTTGCTCGACATGCATGCCAAGGGCGAGTTCCCGAAGGAAGTCGACGCCAGCGAAGTCGTCTACCGCTACATCAAGGCGGTCGGCAAAGGCATCCTCAAGGTCATGTCGAAGATGGGCATCTCGACCTATCAGTCCTATTGCGGCGGCCAGATCTTCGATGCGATCGGCCTGCAGCAGGAGCTGGTCGACAAGTACTTCTTCGGCACGGCAACGATGATCGAAGGCGTCGATCTCGCCGCGATCGCCGAAGAGACTGTTGCGCGTCACACCTCCGCCTTCGGCAAGGATCCGCTGCTGGCGACGACGCTCGACATCGGGGGCGAGTATGCCTACCGCATGCGCGGCGAAAGCCATGCCTGGACGCCGGATGCGGTCGCAACGCTTCAGCATGCCGTTCGCGGCAATGCCGAAGACCGCTACCGCGAGTTCGCCGAGATGGTGAACACCTCGGCGCTGCGCATGAACACGATCCGTGGCCTCTTCAACATCAAGAGCGCCGAAGAGATCGGTCGCAAGCCGGTCTCGGTCGACGCGGTCGAGCCAGCGGTCGATATCGTCAAGCGCTTCTCGACGGGTGCCATGTCCTTCGGCTCGATCAGCCGCGAGGCACACACGACGCTGGCGATCGCCATGAACCGGATCGGCGGCAAGTCCAACACCGGCGAGGGCGGTGAAGAATCCGACCGTTACATGCCGCTGCCGGATGGTTCGTCGAACCCGGAACGCTCGGCGATCAAGCAGATCGCATCGGGACGCTTCGGTGTCACGACCGAGTATCTGGTCAATGCCGATATGCTGCAGATCAAGGTGGCGCAGGGTGCCAAGCCCGGCGAAGGCGGCCAGCTTCCTGGCCACAAGGTTGACGCGACGGTTGCCAAGACCCGCCACTCGACTCCGGGTGTCGGCCTGATCTCGCCGCCGCCGCATCACGACATCTATTCGATCGAAGATCTGGCGCAGCTGATCTATGACCTGAAGAACGTCAACCAGACGTCGGATGTGTCGGTCAAGCTCGTCTCGGAAGTCGGCGTCGGCACGGTTGCGGCCGGCGTTGCCAAGGCGCGCGCCGACCACATCACGGTCTCCGGCTTCGATGGCGGCACCGGCGCATCGCCGCTGACCTCGCTGAAGCATGCCGGCAGCCCGTGGGAAATCGGCCTTGCCGAAACCCAGCAGACCCTGGTGCTGAACGGATTGCGCTCGCGCATTGCCCTGCAGGTCGACGGCGGCCTGAAGACCGGCCGCGATGTCATCATCGGAGCGCTTCTCGGCGCCGACGAATTCGGCTTCGCGACGGCACCTTTGATCGCTGCCGGCTGCATCATGATGCGCAAGTGCCATTTGAACACCTGTCCTGTCGGCGTTGCCACGCAGGACCCGGTTCTGCGCAAGCGCTTCAAGGGCACGCCCGAGCACGTCGTCAACTACTTCTTCTTCGTCGCCAACGAAGTGCGCGAAATCCTCGCCTCGCTCGGCTTCACCAAGCTCGATGACATCATCGGCGCTTCGGAGCTGCTCGAGAAGGACGAAATGCTGGCGCACTGGAAGTCCAAGGGTCTCGACTTCAGCCGCATCTTCCACAAGGTCGAGGCGCCGAAGGATGCAACCTACTGGACGACCCGCCAGAAGCACCCGATCGACGACATTCTTGACCGCAAGCTGATCGAGGAGGCGCAGCCGGCGCTGACCTCGAAGACGCCGGTTGCCTTCGAAGTGGACATCAAGAACGTCGACCGTTCGGCCGGTGCGATGCTCTCCGGGGAAGTCGCCAAGCGCTACAACCACCGCGGCCTCAAGGACGACACGATCAACGTGACGCTCAGGGGCACTGCCGGGCAGTCGTTCGGCGCCTTCCTAGCGCGCGGCATCACCTTCAACCTGATCGGTGACGGCAACGACTATGTCGGTAAGGGCCTGTCGGGCGGCAAGATCATCGTCCGGCCGCCGGAGAATTCGAAGATCGTCGCGGAAGACTCCATCATCGTCGGCAACACCGTGCTCTACGGTGCGACCGAAGGCGAGTGCTACTTCCGCGGTGTCGCGGGCGAGCGCTTCGCGGTCCGCAACTCCGGTGCGATCGCCATCGTCGAAGGCGTGGGCGACCACGGCTGCGAATACATGACGGGCGGTGTCGTCGTCGTACTCGGCTCAACGGGCCGCAACTTTGCGGCCGGCATGTCCGGCGGCGTGGCTTATGTGCTCGACGAAGCCGGCGATTTTGCCAAAAGATGCAACATGGCGATGGTCGAACTCGAGCCGGTTCCGGAAGAGGACGACATGCTGGAGAAGCTGCATCACCACGGCGGCGACCTCATGCACAAGGGACGCGTCGACGTTTCGGGTGACATGACGCGCCACGACGAAGAGCGTCTCTACCAGTTGATCTCCAACCATCTGCACTACACGGGTTCGACCCGCGCCAAGCAGATCCTGGACAACTGGGTCGACTACCGTCCGAAGTTCCGCAAGGTCATGCCGGTCGAGTACCGCCGTGCCCTGGAAGAAATGGAACGCGCCCGCATGGGAATTGCGGCCGAGTAATTACGCTTACTTCCGTTGCGCTGGTGAACGCCGGCGCGGCGGATGACCGAAGTATCTCAATGACCCACAGATCGGCAGCAGCCTAAGGCAGCGCAGACGCGTGGATGGCACTCAAGGGATATGCTTGATGACGGTCGAAAGAAGCAACCTGCCTCCGCTGTCGAGGCTGACGATGGACAACTGGCCGCAGGCGAGGCGGTCATGAGTGTAAGGGACGAAAATATGGGTAAGGTCACAGGGTTTCTGGAAATCGACCGGCAGGTGGCGAAGTATCAGCCTGCCTCGGATCGCATCCGGCATTTCCGCGAATTCACGATCCCGATGTCGGACCAGGAAGTACAGAAACAGGCAGCGCGCTGCATGGACTGTGGCATCCCCTATTGCCATGGGCCGACCGGTTGTCCGGTGCACAACCAGATTCCTGACTGGAACGACCTCGTCTATAACAACAACTGGGAAGCGGCGATCCAGAACCTGCATTCGACCAACAACTTCCCGGAATTCACCGGCCGCGTCTGCCCCGCCCCCTGCGAGGAAGCGTGCACACTAAACCTTGAAGACACGCCGGTTGCGATCAAGACGGTCGAGCAGGCGATCGCCGACAAGGCCTACGAGCTCGGTTTCATCCGCCCGCAGCCGGCCACGGTGCACACGGGCAAGAAGGTGGCGATCGTCGGTTCCGGCCCTGCCGGCATGGCGGCTGCGCAACAGCTCGGCCGCGCCGGCCACGACGTTCACCTCTACGAGCGCGAGTCGAAGCCCGGCGGCCTGCTGCGCTACGGCATCCCTGATTTCAAGATGGAGAAGAACTTCATCGATCGCCGCGTCGAGCAGATGAAAGGCGAGGGCGTCACCTTCCATTGTGGCGTCAATGTCGGCGTCGACGTGAAGGTCGAGCAGCTGCTTTCGGATTGTGATGCCGTGCTCTATTGCGGCGGTTCGGAAACGCCCCGCGAAGCAGGCATTCCGGGCATCGAGCTTGCCGGTGTCCACGATGCGATGCCGTACCTTGTGCAGCAGAACAAGCGCGTCGGCCGCGAAAACATCGACAGCGTCGGCTGGGCGTCTGACCCGATCCTTGCAGGCGCCAAGCATGTCGTCGTCGTCGGCGGTGGCGATACCGCGTCCGACTGCGTCGGCACGGCGTTCCGTCAGGGTGCCGTGAAGGTTACCCAGCTCGACATTCGCCCGCAGCCGCCGGAGAAGGAAGACAAGCTCGCCGTCTGGCCGTTCTGGGCGACGAAGATGCGCACCTCGTCTTCACAGGCGGAAGGCGCCATTCGCGAGTTCCAGGTTGCAACGCTCGAGTTCGTCGGCGAAGATGGCGTGCTGACCGGCGTGAAGTGCTGCGAAGTCGACGAGCGTCGCAAGCCGATCGCGGGCACGGAATTCATCATCAAGGCCGACCTCGCCTTTATCGCGATCGGCTTCAGTGGTCCGTTCAAGGACAGTGTGCTGAAGGAGCTCGACGGTAAGCTGACGCTCAATACCGACCGCCGCGGCTCGACCAACGTCGTTGCCAATGACCGCGACTACAAGACCTCGGTCGACAAGTTCTGGACGGCAGGCGACGTTCGCCGCGGCCAGTCGCTGGTCGTCTGGGCGATCCGCGAAGGCCGCCAGGCCGCCCGCGCCATCGATGAAGCCCTGATGGGCTCGACGGTTCTACCGCGGTAAGCAATGCCGTTTGATGAATGGAGTTAGGGCCGCTTTGTGCGGCCCTTTTCATTCCATGGACTCCGGATCACTACTGCGCGAGCGTCATCGGCGGCTCTTGCAGGCCCTTCAACCATTCGTGGCCGGGGTGGCATGCCGCAAGCGAGGTTTTCAGCACCGACGTTTCGAAACCGGCAGCCTCGGCAAGGCCCTCTCGAAGTCGATTTCATCCTTGGGGCGTCCGTATTTCGCCTTGAACAGAAGGACGGCAGCCGGCTTCAAATAGGGAATACCTTCAGCCGTCGTATCGACCATCTCGTCGCGCGGGCGGGAAATGGCAGGTTGTCGTTTGTAGATCCAGGTGTCGAGCGTTCCCGGCTCGATCATCATGTCGACGCGCCAGCGCCGCTCCTCCATGTCCAGACACCATATCTGCGAGATTGCTGCCGGTGGCTCCTCGTCTGCTGGCAGGTACTCGACAACGCCATCTCCAGCGGTATCGAATTCCATGCCTTTCAGAGCATCGCGAAAGATGCCGAAATCTTGCCGCAGGATGGTAAATTCCAGGTCCTCGTGCTCGCGGGTCTGATGCCCGTGCCAAAGGTCGAGCGCCCATCCGCCAACAATGCACCACCGCCTTGAGACAGCGCTCAGCCGGGCTGCCAGTTCCGCGGGATGCCAAGCGGGCCACGCGCCGTGATCAATCGGCATTTGTGATTGCATGACGTTTGTCTCCGTCTGCGCTGTCGGGTGCTCGCTAGGGCGGAGGTTTCCGCACGGGTGGTCAGTTTCACAAAACGAGCAGCAGCCAAGTCCGCCGCTGAGATCAAGGACGGGCTTTCGCCTGACGTTGCCTATTTGATGGAAACCTGCGCCGCGGGCTTCATCGGCGTCATGCGGTAGTCATCGACGCGGCCGGCGGGGGGAGGCGCCATCTCGCCGTCCTGAACCAGCATGTCGCGCGGTGACTTGGTCACGCTGACCGGCAGGGCTCTGCCGCCGAGAAGCTCCGCGCCGCCATCGAGGTTCGGGTCGGACAGGCTGATCGGTTCGGTCCGGCCCGGTGTTGCGAGAGCGTCGAGCGTGGGCGCATTGCCCGTGTCAAGCCGGACGAGGTCGGGGCTTGCCTGAATGCCGAGGATGCGGCGCACGGGCTTCTCGACATAAAAGGCGAGCTTGCGCCGGCCGGCCTCGGTCAAGTTGATTCCGTCTGACGTGCGCAGGCGCACCTGCTGGCCGTTGATATCCGAGCCAGTGACAATGAATTCACCGCCTTCGCTGACGAAGCCATCCCAGATGTCAACGAACTCGCCGCCGACGCTCTCCATCTGCTTGCGGAACAGCTGGTTGAGCTGCACTGCATCGGCCGTCATCGCAGGCGAATCGAAGGCCGGCAGGCCGACCCACAGGAGCGGGATCTTGCGGCTGGTGACCTGCTTGCCGAAGTCTACGACACGGCGCTGATATTCGACATACCAGCCGTCGGTCCTGAATTTTTCCTTGCCTACATCCGTCACCATCTGCTGGCGGTCATTCGCGCCAAGCATAACGATGACCATGGCGGGCTTCGCCTCGTCCATGAACTTTGTCAGCTGTTGCGGCCAATCATAGTAGTCGTCTCGCACCAGACCGGAGGCGACGTTGCTGTGCGTCTCGATGAGGATGCCGGGAGAATCCTTGAACGCCGCATCCATGCCGACGCCAAGACCGCCGGCGAGAAAATCGCCGACGACAAGGATCTTCTGAGCGTTGACAAGTTTCTCGACTACCTTCTCTTCAACGACCACGGGAGCGGCTGGGCGTGGCGCTGCGGCCGCCTTCGGCGCCGCCTTCCTCTTCGGCGCAGGTTGTCGCTGCGGCGCGTTCTGAGACGGTGCCTGTCGCGGATATTCCTGGATGTAGCGACGACCAAGGAAGAAGTCGAGAATGGAGCGGCGATAGTAATAGCGCTCCTGCGCATCAGCCACGTGTACCGGCAGCGCGCTGAAGACAAGCACCAGTGTCGCGGCGCCGATCGCACCCCAGCAGCGCGTTGCCCGGTTTACTCGTTTACGCATAGTCAGCAGCCTCGCATCTGCCGGCATTCTCGCATGGAGCAGGAAGGCGCGTCCACACCCCAAGATACATGTCGTCGATTTATTCTTCTTATTTGCGAAGCGCGTTCAAGAGCGGCAGCGATGGCTCGCCGTCCTGCTGCATTCCAATACGGGCCTGGACCGCCGCAATGGCTGCCTTCGATCCGCTGCCGAAGTTGCCGTCGACCTCGCCGTCATAATAGCCGAGCGTCTTCAGGCGCGTCTGCAGTTCGAACTTCTCCTTGACGTCGAGCGTGCCACCCGGGCGGGGCCAGCGCTGCTTCATGCCGCCATAGCCGGCGATCTCGTCCGCCAGCAGCCCGACGGCGATCGCATAGCTGTCCGAGGCGTTGTAGTTCTTGATGGTGAAGAAATTGCTGGTCATCAGGAAGCCCGGGCCATCGGCGCCAGCCGGCATCTTGAGGACGGCGTTGCTGCCGCCTTCGCGGAAGCCCTTGCCGTTGGGCCGTGTCAGGCCGAGGGAGGCCCACTGCGCCAGCGAGTGAGTCTTACCGACCTGCTTTCGCGCGTTCGGCGGTACGACGACCTCGTACCCCCAGGTCTTGCCCGCGTCCCAGCCGTTCTTCATCAGCAGGTTGGCCGATGTCGCCAGGGCATCGGGCACGGAGTTCCAGATGTCGCGATGACCGTTGCCGTCGGCGTCGACCGCGTAGAGCAGGTAGCTTGTCGGAATGAACTGGGTATGGCCCATGGCGCCCGCCCAGGAGCCGGTCATGCCATCCGGGGAGATATCGCCGTTCTGCAGGATCTTCAGTGCGGCGATCAGCTGCTTCTTGGCGAATTTCGCGCGGCGTTCGTCGGCGTAGGCGAGCGTCGCCAAAGCGCGCGGCACATAATGCAGGCGGTCATCCTTGTCGAGAACTGCGCCATAGTTGGACTCCATCGACCAGATGGCGAGGAGAATCGTCTTGTCCACACCGAATTGGCGTTGGATCGCATTCAGTGTCGAGGCATGCTTGGCAGCCATCTGACGGCCGATCTGAACCGTGTACGGATTTACACGGGAATCCACGTAGTCCCAGATTTTCGTTGTAAATTCAGGCTGATAGGTTGCCTTCTCGAGCACGGTCGGGTCCGGATCGCTGACGCCTGAGAAGGCTTTGCGATATGTTGCCTTGCTGATGCCATTTTGAGCGGCAGTTTGGTAGAAGTCCGCGATCCACTTCTGGAACCGCTGATCGGCTTTCGCGTTGAGGGGAGCCAGACCGGCGGACGCGGTCACGATGAGTACGATAGCAAGACCACGAAGGGAGTTTCTGTGATTTTGAGTCATCGGCGGTCATCCGTCCTTTCGTTTCAGGCACAGCAGAGCGCGAAGTTCCGCTCAGGCCTGAGACTACCTGAACGAAGTCAACAAATTCTTTACCATGACGCAGGAACGCAGTCACCATTTGCAAAACGGTAGCAAATCTCATCTAGTCCAATCAAAAATGCCTTTTATTTCAAGCGGTGTAATCATCGCAGGAGGATTGTGTGGCAGAGCATAAAAAAGTTCGCAAAGCTGTATTTCCGGTTGCGGGTCTCGGGACTCGCTTTCTCCCGGCCACGAAAGCCGTGCCGAAGGAAATGCTGACTGTCGTCGACAAACCGATCATTCAGTATGTGGTCGACGAGGCTTTGGAAGCGGGCATCGAGCATTTCGTTTTCGTCACCGGTCGTAACAAACACATTATCGAAGACTACTTCGATATCCACTTCGAGCTCGAGCAGACGCTGCGCGAGCGCAGCAAGCAGGCGGAAATGACCCTGCTTGCCGGCCAACTTCCCAAGGCTGGTACGGTCAGCTTCACCCGCCAGCAGGAGCCGCTCGGTCTCGGCCATGCCGTCTGGTGTGCCCGCGAGATCGTTGGCAATGAGCCTTTCGCGCTGCTGCTGCCCGACATGATCATGAAAAGCGAAGGCAAGGGCTGCATGAAGGGCATGATCGATCTTTATGCCCAGAGCGGCGGCAACATCGTCGCTGTCGAAGAGTGCGCGCCCGATCAGGCCCACAAATACGGCATCGTCGGCGTCGGCGAGGCGATCGGGGATGGCTTCCGCATCACCGGCATGGTCGAGAAGCCGGCCAAGGGTACAGCGCCGTCGAATTACTTCATCAACGGCCGCTACATCCTGCAGCCTGAGGTCTTCAAGATCCTCGAGACGCAGGAACGCGGTGCCGGCAACGAGATCCAGCTTACCGACGGCATGCTGAAGCTGCTGAAGGACCAGGCCTTTGCAGGCTATCACTTCCGCGGGACGACCTATGACTGCGGCGCCAAGGACGGCTTCATCCTGGCGAACGTAGCGTTCGCACTGGAGCGTGCCGACATCCGCCCAACCGTCGAGGGCGGTTTCAAGGAACTGCTGAAGGGCCTCTGAAGCAGGCCCGCTGCTTAAGCGAATTGCGTCCGCCTTCAAGTCTCCCACTTGGAGGCGGATTTCGTTTCAGCGCTTCAGTTTGAGGCCGACACCGGCTCGCCACTGCTCGGAGTCGCTGCTCGTCTTGCGAGCCGTCAGTTCGTAGCCGATCGTGCTGGTCAGATCGAGGTAGCGGTTGATATTCCAGATCAGACCGGCGCTGGTGGTATAGACCGTTTCGTCGCTGGTCGAGCTATCCGCGGGGTAATCGCGGAATGTAATACCGCCAAGCACCGTGCCTGTCAGGTTATCACGCAGCTGATGCGTGAGGCCCGTCGCCAAGGCATGGGAAACGTAGCCGGATTCACCGGCGGTCGTCGATGGGTTGATGCTTGTCAACAGGCCGATGTTAACGTCGGTGCCTCTGAGCGGCGACCAAAGGAGTTGAGCGTCCACCACGGCCGTGTCGATATTCGAAAGGCGCGGATCGTCGAAGGTGGCCGTCTCGTAGCCGACGCCAACCTCGCCGCGAAGCTTTTCGCCCATATCTAGCTCGACGCCGACCTTGGCGCCATAGCTATCCCCCGACCGCCGGTAGCCAGCGGAATCAACTCTCTCGTCATAGACCGTCGTGCCGACATTGGCCTCGATGAAGGGGATGAGCGCGGGAGAAAGCTCGTAGCCGATACGGCCGCGGATCGTGCCGCTGGTCTGGTTGCGGTCGCCTAGTGAAATAGTGGTGCCGTCCGACAACGTGGCGTCGGAATAGATCGCGCGGCTCAGACCGATGCCGGTACTGCCGCGCAGGATGCCGAAGTCGCGCTCGATCGAGGCGCCGGCACTGAATTCCTGGACGTCCGATTGCTTGTCCGCGTTCTGCACGGCATTGGGATCATCGGTGTCTTCGCGGTAGAAATGGTAGCCGCCGCTCATGTGCGCCGTCGTGTCCTGCGCAAGATCAAGGCGCAGATCGCCGAAGATCCTGAAATCAGGCTGTTCTTCGCCTTCGCCGCTGACGTTCTTCTGCCAGGCGCCTTCGGTGGTCACCAAGAGCTGGTGCAAGGCCCAGTCCGACGTCAGCGTCGTGTGCATGTCGGTTTCGAGGAACGCGCGCGTCTGCTTGACGCCGCCATCCTTCTGCGTCTCGGTGTTGATGCTCTGGGTGACGGTGGGGCGCAGCACGAAGGTTCCGATGCGGATGCCGGGCGTTTCCTCGGTTGCCGGGTTCGGCTCCGGCTTGCGGGGCGGCAGCCGCTCGTCGAGCGGCGCCTCGCGCGTGTTGAGGCGTATCATGTCCTCATCAAGGATCGCCCCGGTGGTTTCATCGCTCGGCTTCTGATCGGGCGCTGCAATGGCGGCGGCGGTGGTTCCTTGCGCTGCATTATCAGCCGCTGACGTGGTGCCGTCAGACGGTTTTGGGATATCGCCTTCATCCTCGGTCGCCGCAGCAGGCAGCGTAGTGGACGAGCGTATCGAGCTGTTTGGGGCCGGCGTCGACTGCGCAAATGCGGCTTGGGGAGCAAGGAGAACGCCTACCGTCAGAGCCATGGATACGGCAAAGCCCGCCGCACGGAGCGGCGTTAGACTGCTCGTATCCTTCCTATGGCCCATGTCGATCCTGGCATGCTTCGAAGCGTTACCCGAACGTAAAGGCTTGTGGTTAACCATTCGTTGCGACGGCATGCCTTGAGGATCAGCCGATGGACTCGGCCGGTGAAAACCGCTAACGCAGTGCCATGATCAAAAGAGCGGTAAATGTCATCGAAAACGGTGTTCTTGAGTCTGCAAAGCGGACGATCGGCACCGAGAGGCGGGCGCTTGAAGCCCTGGAGCGAGCTTTTGACGACGGCCTTACCGAGTCTTTCATGCGCGCCGTCGAGACGATCACCGGGATCACCGGTCGCGTCATCGTTACCGGTGTCGGCAAGAGCGGCCATATCGGCGTGAAAATCGCGGCGACACTGGCTTCAACGGGAACGCCGGCGTTCTTCGTCCACGCTGCCGAGGCCAACCATGGCGATCTCGGGATGATCGGCACGACGGATGTCGTTCTTGCCCTATCCAAGGGCGGAGAAAGCGCTGAGCTTCGCAGCATCGTCGCCTATACGCGTCGTTTTTTGATTCCGCTGATTGCCGTCACTTGTTCCGAGAAATCGTCACTCGCGACTGCCGCCGACATCATCCTGCTGATGCCGAACGAGGAGGAGGCTTGCCCGCATGGCCTTGCTCCGACAACGTCGACCTTGATGCAGCTGGCGATGGGCGATGCGCTGGCAATCGCCCTGCTCGACGCGCGCGGCTTTTCTGCCCGCGATTTTCATGTCTTCCACCCAGGCGGCAAGCTCGGTGCGAGTCTCAGCCACGTCGCCGACATCATGCATACGGGTGATCGCGTGCCATTGGTGGCGAAGGGGACGTCGGTGCCGGAAGCCATCTCGACACTCTCGCGCAAACACTTCGGCTGCGTCGGGATCGTGGAAGGGGACGGCCGTCTCTGTGGTATCGTTACCGAAGGCGACGTGGCGCGCAACCTCACGCGCAATCTCTCCGAGCTGCTGGTTGACGACATCATGACGCGCACGCCAAAGACGGTGAAGCCGACGGTGCTTGCAACGGCCGCGCTTGCGATGCTCAACCAGCACAGCATCGGCGCATTGATCGTCGTCGACGACGAAAACCGCCCGATCGGGCTCGTGCACTTCCATGATCTGCTGCGGATCGGAGTGGCCTGATCAGGCCGCTTCCACGGTTAGATCGCGGCCGCTGCTTGCTACCACTTTTACCTTGGTGCCGATTGGCAGGTCCGGGCCGCTGACGCGCCAGACCGTATCGTCGAGGCGAATGCGGCCGCGCCCTTCGCGAATGGGCTCCGCCAGCGTTGCGGTGCGCCCGACGAGGCTTTCGGCCCGCTGATTCAAAAAAGGCTGATCCGTTTCGCCGTGCCGCAGGGTCAGTTTGCGGCCGATGAACGTTGCCACGACGGCAAGCAGCGCAAACAGGATGGCCTGGACCTGCCAGAACCAGAAACTGCTGTCCCAGAACAGCAGCGACAGCACGCCGACGACCAAGGCAGCAAGGCCGATCCAGACGAGGAAGAAGCCCGGTGCGATCAACTCTGCCGCCAGCAGCACCAGGCCGGCGATCCACCAGCTCCAGGGTCCGAGTTCCGCGACAAGGCTGGCAATCATGGCTCAGCGCTCCGTGGTCGGGTTGAAAGGGTTGACGGGCGGTGTGGTGCGCTGCGTTGGGCGCGGCGCCGGCGGAGTCGGATTGTCGCCAAAGACCTCCTTGGCAATCGCGCCAATGCCGCCGAGCGATCCGATGAGGGAGGACGCCTCGACGGGCATCAACACGACCTTGGAATTGGTGGCGGTGCCGATCGAGGCAAGCGCTTCGGTATATTTCTGCGCAACGAAATAGTTGATGGCCTGGACATTGCCTGATGCGATCGCTTCGGACACCATCTTCGTCGCCTTGGCTTCTGCTTCGGCGAGGCGCTCGCGAGCTTCCGCGTTGCGGAAGGCCGCTTCGCGTTGGCCCTCGGCCTGGAGGATGGCGGATTGCTTGGCGCCTTCGGCGCGAAGGATCTGAGCATTTCGGGCGCCCTCGGCCTCAAGCACCTGCGCGCGCTTCTCGCGCTCGGCCTTCATCTGCCGTGCCATGGCGTCGACGAGGTCGCGCGGCGGTTGAATGTCCTTGATCTCGACGCGCGTCACCTTGATGCCCCAGGGCTGCACAGCATCGTCGACGACGCGCAGAAGGCGGTCGTTGATCACGTCGCGGTTCGACAGCAACTCGTCGAGATCCAGGGAGCCCATCACGGTGCGGATGTTCGTCATCGTCAGGTTCAGAATGGCATTCTCGAGCTGCGCGACCTGATAGGCGGCCTCGGCGGCATTGAGGACCTGGAAGAAGGCGACGGCGTCGGCCGAAATGGAAGCGTTATCCTTGGTGATTACCTCCTGCGTCGGCACGATGAGAACCTGCTCCATGACGTTCATGCGGGCGCCGACACGCTCGATGAAGGGGGTAATCAGGTTGAGGCCGGGTTCCAGCGTGCGGGTGTAGCGGCCAAAGCGCTCGATCGTGTAGCGGTAGCCCTGCGGCACCGTCTTGATCCCGGCAAACAGGACCAGGATGACGAACACCACCAGCGCAATAACGACGATATCAAAGCCGCCCAGAACCATAAAACTCCCCCGCGATAGAATCGACGGACACAACCTTAGACCAGCCGACCTGAAACGCCAGTATCGGATTCGATATGGGATGTCGGTTGGCTATTCACAACGGGGTCGCTTTGGCCTAGAAGGCGCGCAGGAAATACCGGTCGCAGCCCACCCGGTCAAAACAAGGGATCCTCATCATGAAGACTATCGTCATCTGCTCCGGCGGATTGGACTCCATTTCGCTCGCCCATCGAGTGGCGGCGGAGCATCAGCTTATCGGCCTGCTTTCCTTCGATTACGGACAGCGACACCGCAAGGAACTGGACTTTGCCACAGCCTGCGCCAAGCGGCTCGGCGTGCCACACCAGATCATCGATATCCGCACCATCGGGCGGCACCTGACGGGATCGGCGCTGACCGACGACGTCGACGTGCCAGATGGCCACTATGCCGAAGAGACGATGAAGGCGACCGTGGTGCCGAACCGGAACGCAATCATGCTGGCAATCGCCTTTGGTCTTGCCGCGGCTCAAAAGGCAGATGCCGTGGCCGTTGCCGTGCATGGCGGGGATCATTTCATCTATCCCGATTGCCGTCCGGGCTTCATCGACGCCTTCCAGGAAATGCAGAACCAGGCGCTTGACGGCTACGCCAGCGTCTCGCTGCATGCACCTTACGTCAACATCTCGAAGGCCGATATCGTTGCCGATGGCGCGAAATACGGAACGCCCTTTGCCGAGACGTGGTCCTGCTACAAGGGCGGTACACGCCATTGCGGGCGTTGCGGTACCTGCGTGGAGCGGCGTGAGGCCTTTCATCTTGCTGGCGTTGCCGATCCCACGGAATACGAGGATCCGGATTTCTGGGTGGCGGCAACATCAGGCTATTCGGCCAGGGAGGTGAAGTGATGTTTCGCATCACCAAGGAGTTCCACTTCTCCGCATCGCATCAGCTGACCCATTTGCCCGCCGATCACCAGTGCGCGCGGCTGCACGGACACAACTACATCGTGGTCGTGGAGCTTGCGGCTGCCGAGCTCGACGAGAACGGCTTCGTGCGCGACTATCACGAGCTTTCGCCGCTGAAGCGCTACATCGACGAGCGCTTCGACCATCGGCACCTGAATGAGGTGTTCGGCCATGACCGCGTGACGTCGGAATATCTCGCCAAGCACTTCTACGACTGGTGCAAAGAGTGGCTACCGGAAACCTCGGCCGTGCGCGTCAGTGAAACGCCGAAGACCTGGGCGGAATACCGGCCATGAGCGGGGCTCGCGAGACGCAGATCCGCGTCAGCGAGATCTTCGGGCCGACGATCCAGGGGGAAGGCATTCTGATCGGCCTGCCGACCGTCTTCGTTCGCACCGGCGGCTGCGATTATCGCTGTTCGTGGTGCGACAGCCTGCATGCGGTCGACAGCGCGTATCGCGAACAGTGGCTGCCCATGACGGTCGATGGCATATGGGCAGAGGTGACGCGGCTCTCCGGGGGCAAGCCGCTGATGGTGTCGCTCTCCGGCGGCAATCCGGCGATCCAGCCGCTTGGCGGTCTGATCGCGCACGGGCATGAGCGAGGCTATAGGTTCGCGCTGGAGACGCAGGGCAGCGTCGCCAAGGAATGGTTTGCCGATCTCGATGTCTTGGTGCTGAGCCCCAAGCCGCCCTCGAGCGGCATGGCAACTGACTTCGATGCCTTCGAGAACTGTCTCGGGATGGCCGCCGATGGACCTGAGATCGCCCTGAAGATCGTCGTTTTCGACGATCGCGACTACGCCTATGCCCGCGAGGCGGCCACCCGCTATCCCGATTTGCCCGTCTATCTGCAGCCGGGGAACCACACGCCACCGCCGCCTGATGACGACGATGCGCGCGTCGACATCGATGGCATCATGGACAGGATGCTGTGGCTCGTCGACAAGGTCACCGAGGACCGGTGGTTCGAGGCACGGGTGCTGCCCCAGCTGCACGTTCTGCTCTGGGGCAACAAGCGCGGCGTCTGACGATCAAGCCCAGCCGAGCAGTTCGCGGCGGACGACTTTCTCCAGCACCCGCATGCCGTCCTCGCTGTCGTTGAGGCAAGGAATGTGGGTGAACTGCTTGCCGCCGTGCGCATGGAAGGAGTGGGCGGCCTGTTCGGCGATTTCTTCCAACGTCTCCAGACAGTCGGAGACGAAGCCGGGGTTCAGCACGGCGATCTTCTTGACGCCGTCCTGTGCAAGTTTCTCCACCGTCTTGTCGGTGTAGGGCTGCAGCCACTCTTCAGGCCCGAAGCGGGACTGGAAGGTCACCATGAATTTGTCTTCCGGCAGCCCCAGCCGTTCGCGCAGCAGCCGGCCGGTCTTCTGGCATTGCCAGTAATAGGGATCGCCCTGCTCTGAATAGGAGAGCGGGATGCCGTGGAAGGAGGCAAGCACCATGTCCGGTTGCCAATCCAGCGCCGCCAGATGGTTCATGACCGAATTGGCCAGAGCCTCGATATAGGTCTCGTCGTCATGGTAGTCGGGGACGGTGCGAAGCGCCGGCTGCCAGCGCATCTTGAGCAGCTTCTGGAAGGCCTTGTCGTTGACCGTCGCTGTCGTTGCGGCCGCATATTGCGGGTAGAGCGGGAAGAGAACAATGCGGTCGCAGCCTTCGTCTTTCAGCGCCTGGATGCGGGACGCGATAGAAGGCGTGCCATAGCGCATCGCCCAGTCGACTCTCACGTTGGGCAGATCCTTCAGGCGCTCGGCCATCAGATTGGACTGGTTGCGGGTGTAGGTGCGCAGATAGCTTTCGTTCTTGTCCTTGTTCCAGATCGTCTCATAGGCTTTGCCTACTTTCTGCGGACGCGTGTTGAGAACGATGCCGAATAGGATCGGATACCACTTCCAGGGCGACCATTCGATGACGCGTTTGTCGGTCAGGAACTCCTTCAGGTAGCGGCGCATGGAGGCGAAGTCGGTGCCATCGGGCGTGCCCAGATTGACGAGCAAAACGCCCACCTTGCCTGATTTCACGGGCGGATGGTCCGCCGGGCGGTGCGCAGTATCAACAGTCATTTGAACCCCGGTGCTCGTCTGGTCTGCCGGCTCGTATGCGGCCGGGCTTCGATGGTCACCCTATAGGAACAAAAGCCGGCCCGGGAAACCCCGGACCGGCTTTCAGGATCGAGACAAATCGTCTTACTTCGACGGAATCTGCAGTTCCTTGCCGATCGTCAGATGGCGTGGCGCCGGCGTGCCGTTGGCCTCGGAAATCCTCGTCCAGAGCGCACCGTCACCGTAGAACTGCTCGGCAAGATCCCAGAGCGTATCGCCAGCCGCGATGACGTGGTTGGTCGGCGTGTTCGGGGCAAGCGCAGCGGGAGCTTCGGCCGTGGGTGCTGCCGGAGCCGTGGCGGGTTGCGATGCCGCCGGGGAGGCAGGCGCAGCAGGCGCGGCCTCGGTGGTTGCCGGCGCTTCGGTTCCGGAGGCCGCAACTTGTGTCACGCGGCCGTCCGTATAGGGCTTGTAGGGCGAGTGCGCGGCCAGGTATTCGGCGGTCACGTCGGCAAGGTCCGGCCCGAAGTCGTAGGCGTTCTTACCGGCCGTCTCGAAGATCGAATAGCCGTCGCCACCTGCGCGCATGAAGTTGTTGGTGACCACGCCATAGCTCTTCGCGTCGTCGAGCGGCACGAAGGCATCGCCTTCCTTGACCTTGACCGATACGACACGGCTGCCAGCGGGCTTGGCTTTGTCGAACGTGTATTTCAGGCCCGACACCTGCGGGAAGCGGCCGGCGCCCTCCTCGATCTTGCCGAGGCCGTTTTCGAGCGCCTTGCGGATATCGGCGCCCGTCAGCTGGAAGGTCGCAAGCGTGTTCTGGAACGGCAGCACGGTGATGACTTCGCCCTGCGTGACGTCGCCGGCATCAATCGAGGCACGCAGCCCACCGCCGTTCTGGATGGCGATGCTCATGCCCTGGCTTTTGCCGCGGTCGAGCATGGCGTCGGCCACGAGGTTGCCCATCGAGCATTCCTCGACGCGACACACGGTGCGGTCGCCTTGGATCGGGGCCTGGCTGGAGCCGATGACCTTCTCGCGCAGCTCCTCGATCGGCTTGGCAAGTTCGGCGATCCGGGCGGTCAGCGTCGGATCGGGCATGAAGGAGGAATCGATCAGGATCGGGTCGCCCTTGGCTCCCTTGACGACGCCGTTGTCATCGAAGGTGACGACGATGTCGCCGAGATACTTGCTGTAGGACGCGGCCTGGACCACCGGCACCTTGTAGCCGCCGGGATTGTCGACCATCGTCGGGTAGGGCCCCTCGGCCTTCGGGTCGGTGTTGGACAGCAGGCTGTGCGAATGGCCGCCGACGACGACATCCACGTCAGGAATCTTGGCGATGGCTGCGAGGTCGCGGGGATAGCCGACATGGGTCAAAGCGATGATCTTGTTGACGCCCTGCTTCTTCAGGTCTTCGACGGCTGCCGTGATGGTCTGCACGTCGTCGGCGATCATCACCTTGGGACCGGGCGAGGAGAGTTCCTCCGTGTCGTTGGTCACGGCGCCAACGATGCCGATCTTCTGGCCGCCGACGTCGAGCACCAGCGAAGGCTTGATGCGGTCGCCGAGCTTCGAGCCGTCGCCGGCCAACACATTGGCTGAAATGACAGGGAATTGCACCTTGTCGAGGAAAGTTGCCAGGCCATCCTCGCTGTCGTCGAACTCGTGGTTGCCGACGGTCATCACGTCGAACTTCATGTCGTTCAGCACTTCGGCTTCGGCCGCACCCTTGTATGTCGTGTAGAAAAGCGAGCCCTGGAAATTGTCGCCGGCATTGAGCAGCAGCACGTTCTTGCCATCGAGAGCCTGTCGGCGCTGGTCGATCGCGGTCTTCAAGCGCGCCGCCCCCCCGAAGCATTCCTTCTTGGCCTCTTCATCGGCCGAGCAGGTGGAATCAAACTTGTTGATTGACTCGATGCGCGAATGGAAATCGTTGATATGAAGAATATTGAGTTCGTAATCGGCAAAAGCGGCGCCGCTCGACAGCGCCAGCATCGACGCGGTCAGCAGACCGAATTGAAATGATTTCGTCATCCTGCTCTCCTGATTTTTTGGGCGAAGCCTTTGACCCCTGCGGCTGCGCCGTCCCTGCGTGATCGATGTTTCCACCTAGCACTAGCGGCGGCAAGAGAAAAAGCTGTGACAGCCTCGACGCTTTCCAAGAGCGGCAAACAAAAAAGCTCCCACAAAGGGGTAATGCAGTTCACTTAGTGAGCTGCGGGCAAGTTTGATGGTTCAGGATGGGGATTCGTTTTCCCATCCTGTTTTTGTTTGTGATGTCACGCACCCTTGGACATTCGGCCGAATTATCGGCTCTTTCGCAGGCGATCGACCCGGACTGGATCGCTCAGGCTCTCGCCACGACAGGCAAGGCGAGCATCCGCAAGCGCAAGCTGCCAGCCGAGCAGGTCGTCTGGCTGGTGATTGCGTTGGCCCTTTATCGTCATCAGTCGATCCCGGAGGTGGTGGCTCATCTTGATCTGGTTTTGCCCGATGAGGTCAACGCGGATATTGCCAAGAGCGCGTTGACACAGGCACGGCAGCGCTTGGGTCAGGCACCGTTGGCGCAGTTGTTTGCAATGAGTGCATCATGCTGGGATGAACGCCACCAATCCGGGCGTGCCTGGCGGGGTCTTTGTCGTTATGCCGTGGACGGCAGCACGCTGCGGACGTCCGACAGCCCGGAGAACCGGGCGCATTTTGGAGCGCAGGCCTACGCGTCTGGCGTTGTCGCAAGCTATCCGCAATTGCGGCTGCTGACGCTGACGGCGCTGGCGACGCATCTGGTGCGTGATGCGGTGTTCGGAGCCTATGGCACAAACGAGATGCTCTATGCCAAAAGCCTGCTCGACCGGGTTCCGGACCATTCGCTGACGGTCTTCGACAAGGGCTTCTTCAGTGCCAGCCTTCTCTTGCAATTGCAGACGAAGGGACATGAGCGTCACTGGCTGATTCCGGCCAAAGCCAACAGCACATGGGAACGACTGGATCCGCACCCCACCGATTATCGGGTGCGCATGAAGGTCTCGCCCCAGGCGCGGCAGGCAGAACCGGACTTGCCGGCCTTCTGGGAGGTCAGGGCCATCGAGACGACCACCAGCCATGGCAAAAAGCGCATATTGTTGACATCGCTGATGGACAGACAAACTTATCCGGCAAGCGAAATCGTCCATCAGTATGAAGAGCGATGGCGCATCGAGACAAGTTATCGCGAACTCAAGCAGGAGCTTCTCGGTAGCGAACTGACCCTGCGAAGCGGCACGCCGGAGACTGTCTATCAGGAGGTCTGGGGCGCGTTGCTGGCCTACAATCTGGTGCGGCTCGAAATGGCAGAGGTCGCGACCGAAGCCCAAGTCGAGCCAACCCGACTAAGCTTTATCACAGCCCTGCATTACCTGCGTCACGAATGGGGATGGATGGCGATCGAAGCACCCGGCAAAATCCCCGCCCACCTCACCAGATTGAGAAACAGATTGGCAGACTTGCTGCTGACAGAAAAACGGGGGCGATCATGCCCCCGTGTCGTCAAAAAACTGCCTGCCAGATACCCGATAAGAGCCGTAAGCAAACCTAAGTGAACTGCATTACCCACAAAGGGGAGCTTTCGTCGTTCGGTGTCGGTGGACCTTTACATGCGGCGCGTCAAGGTGAACTGCGCCCCGGCATCCGAGGTGCAGTTCAACTGGCTCTGGGCCACCAGCGCGCAGTTGACCTTGGACTGCGTCTTGCGCACCAGCGACGTCATGTTGATCTCGACGAGCGACGGAGAGGTGTTCACATAGGTGCCAGAAGCGAGAAGCTGGTTGCTGTCGGTCGTGCGGGTGGTGAACGTTCCCGACTGGAAGGTCGAGATGATGCCGTTCGGATCCGCCCATGAGCCTTCAACGCCCGTTGGTGCCGGATTTGCGGCGACCGGCGTCGGGCGTGGCGACGACATGGTGCAAGCAGCCAAGGCTGCGGCAGCGCCGACGAGGGCAACGAGGGTTCTGATTTTCATGAGCTTCTCCCGGCGATCGGAACGAAAACTATCCGTGTGGTTGTGGAAAGACATGGCGCGGGCTCGGCGGGAAGGCAAGTCTCCAGCTAGAGGCGGCGGCATTTATACAGCAAGCGTTACGAAGTTGCCCGCCTTGCGGCGGGCAACTTCGGATGTGGTGCGGGCTAAGATCAACGAACGAGGATGTTCTTGAACTGCCACGGATCCTTGGCGTCGATCTCTTCCGGGAAGAGTCCCGGGCGACCGTCCAGCGGCGTCCAGTCGGTGTAGTGGCCTTCGACGGGTCCGAGGTATTGCGTCTGCACCTCGAGGCAGCGCTTGTAGTCGATCTCGTCGGCTTCAACGATGCCGGCGTCCGGGTTTTCGAGCGCCCAGACCATGCCGGCGAGAACAGCGGAGGTCACCTGCAGGCCGGTGGCGTTCTGGTAAGGAGCGATACGGCGGGTTTCTTCCAGCGACAGACGCGAGCCGTACCAGTAGGCGTTCTTTTCGTGGCCGTAGAGCAGGACGCCGAGTTCGTCGATGCCGTCCTCCAGTTCGTCCTCATCGAGAACGTGGTGAACGGGCTGCGACGTGCCGCCATTGCCGAACATTTCGTGCAGCGACAGCACGGCGTCGTTGGCCGGATGATAGGCGTAGTGGCAAGTCGGGCGGAATGTCGCTTCGCCATCCTTGTCGCGAACCGTGAAGTAATCCGCGATCGAGATCGACTCGTTGTGGGTGACGAGGAAGCCGTACTGCGGGCCGGGCGTCGGGCACCAGGTGCGAACGCGGGTATTGGCACCCGGCTGCTCGAGGTAGATTGCCGCCTTGCAACCCTTCTTATGCTTCTTGCCGTTCTTCGGCATCCAGTTTTCGTGAGTGCCCCAGCCGAGTTCGGCCGGCTGCAGGCCTTCGGAGATGAAGCCTTCGACCGACCAGGTGTTCCAGAAGACGTTGAGCGGCTTCGGGTGCTTGGTGCGCTGCGTGTCACGTTCGGCGATGTGGACGCCCTTGACGCCGACCTTCTTCATCAGCTTTGCCCAGCCTTCGCGGTCGTGCTGATCCGGCTCCTCGAACTTCAGGCCGATATCGTTGGCAAGATTGACGAGGGCCTTCTTGACGAACCACGAGACCATGCCCGGGTTGGCGCCGCAGGTCGAAACGGCGGTCGCGCCGCCCGGGTTCTTCGCCTTTTCCTTGCGCAGGGTTTCGCGCAGCGCGTAGTTGGTGCGGTCGGCATTTTTCATGCTCTTGTCGAAATAGAAGCCGAGCCAGGGTTCGACGACGGTGTCGATGTAGAGAGCGCCGAGCTTGCGGCAGAGCTTCATCAGGTCGACCGACCCGGTATCGACGGAAAGATTGACGCAGAAGCCTTGGCCGCCGCCTTCGGTCAGAAGCGGCTTCAGCAGCTCCTTGTAGTTGTCCTTGGTGACATGCGACTTGATGTGCCTGACGCCGTGCTTTGCCATGATTTCGGTGTGATCTGCATCGTCGCGCGGGTCGATGACTACCATCCGGCTCTTGTCGAACTTGAAGTGGCGCTCGATCAGCGGCAGCGTGCCGCGGCCGATGGAGCCAAAGCCGATCATCACGATCGGGCCGGTAATTTCGGCATATACCGGGTGGGTCTTTTCCGTCATTCTTTTCTCCTGTGGAAGGCGACGAAGGCGATGAGCCCTAAGAATTCATCTGAAATGGCGCAGATTATGCGAAGTGACCGGCTCTAACCATAAAACCGCGTCACAATAAAGAGCGTTCGGGCCGGGAAGACAAATATCAGTCAGGAAAGAGGGCGTCTAAGAGCGCCCGAAGCTTGGCGGTAAGCTCTGCCTTCTGCAAGGTCAGGCCCTTGTAGGCCGCCTGCTGCTCATCGAGGCCATCCAGTTGCGCGGCGAAACTTGCGGCGAGTTTGCCGGCATTCGGATGATGGGCGATGGCCGCGATGGGATCGACATAGACGCGGATGGTGAAGAGGATATCGCCCGACGCCGGCAGCCTGCGCAGTGTCTGACGCTCGACGCGCGCAAAGCGCTCGGCAAGCGTGAACGGTTCGGAAGACGGCGGGCGACGGTGCTTGGAAAGCGGCAGGAAGAGATCGTCGGTGACGTTGACGGACCAGTTCAGCCGCTCGACCGGCTGCGAGACCTGCAGATTGTCGAAGATGCGGGTGATGAGCGCCGCATTGCGCGTCCCTTCGCCGAAACCCGGCACATCGGCGTGGATTGCCTGCATCGGGCGGCCGAACTTTTCCTTAAGCGACCAGGAAGACGGGAAGGCAACGAAGCCGGCGACGAGATGCCAGCCGTCCTCCTCGCGACGCATGATGACGAGATCGTCCTGCACCAGCAGTCCGGCGCGCAGCAAGGCAGGCGCGTCCCGGTCGGCGGCATCGGCAATGTTGTGGGCGAGCTCCGGATGGCATTCTGAAAGGTGAACCTGCAGGAGATCGAAAACCTCCTGTTGCGCCTCCGCGGTCTCCTTCTTGGCGACGAAGATCTCGTCGCGATGGCTCTCGATCAGTCGTCGCTTTTCACCGGTATAGCGGCCCCAATCGCCATCCGGTTCGATCCATCGGGCAAGATCGAGTGGCATCAAGCCGATGGTGAACGGGCGGGCGGAGCCGTCATAGGGCGTGTAGGCCGGAAGCGTCATGACCGCACTCTATGCCGTCAACGTCCCCTGATGGAAGACCATCCGCCACTGACCGCGGGCATCATGGTGCCAGATGGAGCTGCGCAGCGATCTGATGGGTGGGCCGCTCGTGGTGGACCGCGCCGCCCTGTAGGTGACGAGCGCCAGGTCGGGTGAGAGCAATTGCATCTCGAAATCGGTCAACGTGCGCGTTGTTCCATCCGGCGGCTCGGCGAGCAGGGCGACGATGATCTCCTCATAAAGATACAGGCCGCCGGAAGCGCCGATCTCCCGAAAGTCGGGCGAGAGAAGAGATTCGAGCGCAGGGCGCGAATTGCGCACCTCCGGCTCGAACAGCCGTTGTTCCAGAGATTGAAGATGCTCGCTGAGGTCGCTCATGCCACTGCCACGTTGGTGCGTTCAGCCTTTCAAAATATCCAATCCCGCCGCCGTCGTGGTGATGGCGACCTCGGTGATATCGTATTCGGCTACGCCATGGATGGTGAAGGGGTCTTGTGCAACATAGGCCTCGATTTCGGCGCGCTGACCGACCGAAAGGATAACACCGCCGGTGCGCGGCACCTTGCGGCCAGAGCCAAGAAACCACCCCTTTGCGTATCCGTGCTTCACCCAGGCCATATGGGGCTCCATGTATTTGTCGGCTTCCTCGTTCGGCTTCACATAGGTCAGGGCGAGGATGAGCATCGCAGAATTTCCTTTCAGTGTTGCGTTCTGACGCATGTGAATATTCAATTGGCGTGCAACCATCCATATTCTTTTTAGAGTTCTGCGCCAAACTGCGAACCGTTGATTTCAGCACGCCCGGAACAATTGGATGAACCAGATATCTGAGCGGCTTGCCGAATTGCAGGAAGACAGCGCCGTCCTGATCGCCATGTACGATCAGGAAGACCGGTTGCGCTATGCAAACGCGGCCTTTCGTTCGACTTACGCCTTAGAACCTGATGAGACGCCGTTGTGGTCGGAACTCATGCGCCGCAACACGCGAGCGGGCAGGGGCACGATCATTCGCACAGCCGATTTCGAGACATGGCTCGTTTCCGCACAATCGCGCCGCGGCAAGCTGCCGTTCCGGGCGTTCGAAACCGACGTCGTCGGCGGCCGCTGGTTCTGGATGACCGAGACGGTGCAGAAGGACGGCTGGATGCTCTGCATCGCCAGCGACATTACGCATCTGAAGCAAAGCGGGCGCGAGGTGCGGCAGGACCGTGATTTTGCGTTGCGGGCCTCGCAGACGGATGAACTGACGAGCGTTTCCAACCGTCGTTTCATGATGGCGGCGTTGGAAAGCCTGATAGCACGTCAAGACTTTGCCAATGCAGGCGTCATCGGCTGCATCTGCATCATCGATCTCGACTTCTTCAAGCGCATCAATGACATCTATGGCCACCAGTTCGGTGATGATGTGCTGATCGATTTCTCGCGCCGCCTGCAGCCGGTCATCCGCCGACGTGACAGCTTCGGGCGGATCGGTGGCGAGGAATTCATGCTGATCCTGCCGGATACAACTCTGGCGCAGGCTGAGCTGATCATCGACCGCATAGTCAGGATGGTGCGCGGCGCCCGCCCCATACCGACGGTACCTTCCTTCGGTTACACATGCTCGGCGGGCCTGGCGGAGTTGCGGCCCGGCGAGACGGCGCGCGAAGTCTATGCCCGCGCCGACGAGGCCTTGTATAACGCCAAGCAGAGCGGCCGCGATCGGCTGAAGATCGTGGCCTAGCCGATAAGCCGGGCCGGGATCAGTCCACGCAGCGAATTGCCCACATAGAGTTTTCCTGCCGTCAGATCTTTCACAGAGAGGCGTCCAACGCGTGCCTTGCGCTGGCAGATCAGTTCTGTGCGCAGCACGCCGGCCAGCAGGCCGCAAGAAATTGGAGGCGTGCCAAGCGTGCCGGATCCGTCGTCGAGGAAGACGGAGGTGATCGTGCCTTCGCAGACTTCGTCACGTTCGTTGAGAAGCAACATCTCGTCGGCTTCGACGGTCGCGCATTCGGCGCGCGCGGCCTCGTAGACCCCACGGCGCGTGGTCTTCAGCCGCAGCAATCTGTCAGTGGAATCGACGCGGGTGTCGGCGATCCTAATCGTCCATTCGGTGCCTGCCGGCGCCGGCACGAAGGGACCCGAGGTCACGTCGATGCGCCCCATGCGATCAAGCGTCAGCCGCATGCGCAGAGCCGTCGTGGCGCCGGCAACGGCCTCCTCCAATTTCGCAGCAGCATTCGTGGGGTCGGGAAAGCCGATGCGACGGGCGGAGCGGGAAAGGCGGGCAAGATGCAGGTGCAGCCGAACGAAGCCGGCTTCCGGTTCCCAGCGCAGTGTTTCGATCAGCGAGAAGTCGCTCATCACGCGATCTCCTGATCACCGATGGCGAAGCGCGCCTTCAGCAGGCACTCCTCGTACTCAGCCTCGGCAGTCGAATCGAAGACGATGCCGCCGCCAACATTGAAGACGGCCTTGCCGCCGGCAAACAAGCTGATGGTGCGGATCGCGACGGAGAAGCGCATGGCGCCGCTTGGCGAAATCATGCCGATCGCGCCGCAATAGGCGTCGCGCGGCACGTCTTCCAACTGGTGCAGGATCTGCATGGCGCGGAGTTTCGGGGCACCGGTGATCGATCCGCAGGGAAAGAGCGCGGCGAAGATATCGCGGATTTCAAGATCAGGAAGAAGTCTCGCCTGCACGTGGCTGACCATCTGGTGCACGGTTGGGTAGGTCTCGATGTCGAACAGCTTGGGAACGTCGAGCGTGCCGACTTCTGTGATGCGCGAGATGTCGTTGCGCAGCAGGTCGACGATCATGCGGTTTTCGGCCTGGGTTTTGATATCCTCGCGCATCGCGGCAATGATCGCGGCGTCCTCGACGTTGCTCGCTCCGCGTTTTGCCGTCCCCTTCATTGGGTGGGTTTCGATCCAGCCTTCCTCGTCCGTGCGGAAGAAGAGTTCGGGCGAGCGTGAAAGGAGGACCGGGCCGCCGAGATCGACAAGCGCGCCGTATTTCACCGGCTGCCGTTCGATCAGTGACCAGAATGCCGCGCGCGGATCGCCACTCCAGTGGGCGGTGATCGGCATGGTCAGGTTCGCCTGGTAGCAATCGCCCTGGCGCAGATGCCAATGCAGGCGGTCAAAGCGTCGCTTATAGGTAGCGAAATCCCAGCCGGCCTTGGGTTCGCTCAGGAATTCCTCGTTCTCGCTGCGCTGCTTGGGCTGGGCAAGCGGATGGGTATCGGCCCGCGGGGCATCGAAGACACCGAAGGCGAGAAGCGGCGTTTCCCGACCTTCACTCGTGAAGGCTGCCATCTTTTCCTCGAAGAGGTAACCAGCCTCATAGGCCATGTAGCCCGCCAGCCACTTGCCTGCGGCTTTTGCCTCTTCCATGCGAGAAAGTCCCGCAAAGACCTCGGCGCGCGTCCGGGCGATGATGATCTCCGACGGATCGGAAAAGAGCATCACTTCCCCGGTCGTATCGTCCCGGAAGAGGATGTGTGGCTCTGAAATTGTCATCCGCGCTCCCGTCTGCTGACATCGATTGCTCTGGACTTCCGCATTCCTGTGACAAGCACAGGAATGCGGGAGAAGGGGGCTACCTTCATCCTTCCTCGTGAGCGTTGCAGACAATGCCCGTCGGTCGCTCCGCCCGCCGCAACGAGCAGCAGATGCAGCTTGTGGTCGGCCTCGCTGTGGCGTCTCAGCCTCTATCAAGCGCTTCCAATTCGTCGATCAGCCCTTCGATCATCGACAGGCCCTTGCTCCAGAACGACGGATCAGTCGCATCGAGGCCGAAAGGCTTCAGCAGCTGCGAATGGTGCTTGGTGCCGCCGGCCTTCAGAAGTTCGAAATACTTCTCCTGGAAGCCCTTGTCGGCCTTCTGATAGACGGCATAGAGCGAGTTCACCAGGCAATCGCCGAAGGCATAGGCGTAGACGTAGAAGGGCGAGTGAATGAAGTGCGGGATGTAGGCCCAGTAGGTCTCGTAGCCCTCTGATATCTTGATTGCCGGTCCGAGGCTCTCCGACTGCACGGACAGCCAGAGTTCGCCGATGTCCTCCGGCGTCAGTTCGCCCGCCTTGCGGGCCGTGTGGACCTTACGCTCGAACTCGTAGAAAGCAATCTGGCGCACGACCGTGTTGATCATGTCCTCGACCTTCTGAGCGAGCATCGCTTTGCGTTCGCGCTTGTCCTTCGTCTTGTCGAGGAGTGCCCGGAAGGTCAGCATTTCGCCGAAGACCGAGGCCGTTTCGGCGAGAGTGAGCGGCGTCTGGCACATCAAGGCGCCCTGGGCGCTGGCGAGGACCTGATGCACGCCGTGGCCGAGCTCATGTGCAAGCGTCATCACGTCGCGCGGCTTGCCGAGATAGTTGACGAGCACATAGGGGTGGGCCGATGGGACCGTCGGATGCGCGAAGGCGCCAGGTGCCTTGCCGGGGCGGACCGGCGCGTCGATCCATTGTTCGTCGAAGAAGCGTTTGGCGATCGCAGCCATCTCCGGCGCGAAGTCGCCGTAGGCAGAAAGCACGGTGTCCTTCGCCTCGCTCCAGGAGATGACGGCGTTGGAGGTCTCCGGCAGCGGCGCGTTGCGGTCCCAGAAGTTCATCTGGTCCATGCCGAGCCACTTTGCCTTCATCTTATAATAGCGGTGCGAGAGGCGCGGGTAAGCTTGCTTGACGGCGGCAGCGAGCGCATCGACCACGTCGCGCTCGACGCGGTTGGCAAGGTGCCTGCTATCGGAAATGTCCTCGAAGCCGCGCCAGCGGTCGGAAATGTCCTTGTCCTTGGCGAGCGTGTTGGTGATCAGCGTGAAGGTGCGGAGGTTTTCCTTGAAGGTCTTGGCCAATGCCATCGCGGCCTTGTGGCGAACCTCGGGGTCCTTTTCCTGCAGCATGTTCAGGGTGACTTCCAGCGGGAGCTTTTCGCCGTCGATGTCGAAGCGCAGTTCCGTCATCGTCTCGTCAAACAGGCGATTGAAGGCGGCCGCCGACGTCATCGATTTTTCGAGGAAGAGCTGTTCCAGCTTGTCGTCCAGCTGGAAGGGCTTGTCCTTGCGCAGGTCGACGAGCCAAGGGCGATAGTGGCCGGCATCCGGATCGTTCGCCATGCAGGCATCGATGACCGCATCGTCGATGCGGTTGAGTTCGAGTGCGAAGAAAAGAAGGTGGCTGGAAAACTCGGTGATCTTCGCTTGCGCGTCGCCATATAGCTTGCCGTTGACCGGGTTTGACGTGTCGGAGAAATAGGTGAGGCCGGCAAAGGAGCCGAGGCGGCCGATGATGTCGTCCAGCGCCTCGTATTCCTTCAGCGCCTGGCCGATGCCCTCGGTGCCCGTCCTGGTCGCGGCGTCGGCAAGCTTGCCCTTCCACTTCTCTTCGAAGGCGATTGCCTGTTTGCCGGCCTTGTCCATGTCGCCGGTGAAGGCCGTCGAGGTTGCGGAAGGGTAGAGGTCCTGCAGTTTCCACGTCGGCAACTCGCCGAGGGCGGCATCCGTCGCGGAGGCAGCCGAACTCGCCGAAAATTTAATGGCGGTGCCGGAGAGCGTGTTTTTCATCATCGGGGTCCTCTTCCTCTTTTGCGACAGGCTTGTCTGTCTATGCGCCCAAAGGCTTGGCATCAAGGGGTTTTCGGTTGCTCGCAAGCTCCGTTTCGGGTCGGATTCAGTGCCGTCACAAACGTTAAAATGCAATTGTTTCTCAAAACTGGATGTTCAAGCCTTTCTGCCAGAGTGCGTCTCAGGTTTCGCATGAAGTGAGGCAGCAATGACCGGTTACAATGAGCTCAAGGGTGCAGCGCAGATTCTTGTCGTCGAGGACGACCCAATCCAGCGTCGGCTGCTCAAGAACGCGATCGAGCGTCACGGCCACGTCGTCCATCAGGCCGAAAACGGCCGGATCGGTCTGGAGATGGTGAAGAGAGGCAGCGGCCTCTACAACATCATCGTTCTTGACTTGATGATGCCCGAGATGACGGGTCTCGAATTCCTCGAGGCACTGCACGAGTTCGGCACTCATGTTCCGGTGATTGTCCAGACGGGGCAAGGCGGTATCGAGACCGTGGTGCAGGCCATGCGTGCCGGCGCCTTCGATTTCGTCGTCAAGCCGGTTTCTCCCGAGCGGATCGCCAATTCGATCTCAAACGCCCTGAAGCTCGACCAGCGCGAGGTCAAGGCGCGCGCCGGCCGTCGGTCGCGCTCCGGTGCCGTCGGTTTCGACGACATCGTTTCGGCCAGCCCGGCGATGCTGCGCGTCATCGATCTGGCGCAACGCGCCGCGCAGTCGAACATTCCTGTCGTGCTCGAAGGCGAGTCCGGCGTCGGCAAGGAACTGGTGGCCCGCGCCATCCAGTCCGGCAGCGACCGGTCCGGCAAGCCGTTCGTCACGGTCAATTGCGGCGCCATTCCACACAATCTGGTCGAAAGCATCCTCTTCGGTCACGAGAAGGGTGCCTTTACCGGCGCCACCGATCGGCATATCGGCAAGTTCATGGAGGCCGATGGCGGCACGATCTTCCTCGACGAGATCGGCGACTTGCCGCTCGAGGTCCAGGTCAAGCTGCTGCGCGCTGTGCAACAGGGGGAAATCGAGACCGTTGGCGCGCGCACGGCGCACAAGGTCAATGTCCGCCTGATTTCGGCAACCAACAAGGACCTGATCGAAGAGGTCAAGAACGGCCACTTCCGCGAGGACCTGTACTATCGCCTGAACGTCTTCCCGATCACCATCCCGGCGCTGCGCAAGCGCAAGGAGGATATTCCGCACCTCGTGCGGGTCTTCGCCGAGCGCTTCTCCAGCGAGCAGAAGGGCAGCCACCGCATGTCGGTGAGCTCCGGTGCTTTGGCCTTGCTCACTGCCTATGACTGGCCGGGTAACATCCGCCAGCTCGAGAACGCCATCTTCCGCGCGGTCGTCCTTGCCGAGGGGGGGGAACTGACCGAAGCAGACTTCCCGCAGATCGCCGCGCAGCTGCCCGAATACGAGGTCGTCGATCACTTGGCGCTGGTCGCAGACAACACACGCCACGACCGGCAAAACGACTTCTCGACCGAAGACTATCCGGCCCATCAGGCCAGCGTCGAAGAGGCGGTCGCACGAATCACGGAGGCGCCGGACAACGCGATTGCAAGCACAAATCCTGCCGGAGACGTGCGAAAGCTTGCGGATGTGGAGGAGGAACTGATCCGATTCGCCCTTAAATTCTATCGCGGGCAGATGAGTCAAGTGGCCCGAAAACTGGGCATCGGGCGATCCACATTGTACCGAAAACTCAAGGATTACGGCATCGATCCGGACAATCCGCAGAAGGACGCCGCATAGGTCTTCTAAATTAACATTCCGGCAGTCATCTTTTGTTACCAATCATAAACCACTTGTTAGTGGCCTGTTCACTATGTAAAGAAAAGGTTGATCACGTGTGGCATTTTTGCCATCGTGTGACCGCATTTAACAGCCAACGGTGTCAAAGAGGACCATCGGCTGTCTGACGGGGATTGAGTTTGCCGGATCTGAATGGGAATACGAGACCTTCGCGCTTGAGCTGGCGCCCAAGGTACACGGACCTTTGCGGAAAGGTGTTTAGGACGGTTATGGCCGCCCTTCTCGCACTCGTCGTTTCGTCACCGGTTCTGGTCAGCTCGCCTTCCGAGGCGGCCGGCGAAACACGCAGTCTCAAACTCTATTTCATTCACACCGGCGAAAAGGCCGTCATCACCTACAAGCGAAACGGCCGGTACGATCCGAAGGGTCTGCAGCAGCTGAACCGATTCCTTCGCGACTGGCGCAAGAACCAGCCGACGAGAATGGACCCCCGCCTTTTCGACCTCATCTGGGAAGTCTACCGCCAGAGCGGCTCGCGCGACTATATCAACGTCGTCTGCGGCTTCCGTTCGCCGGCCACCAACGCCATGCTGAAGGGCCGCTCGCGCAATTCCGGCGTCGCCGAGAAGAGCCAGCACATGCTCGGCAAGGCGATGGATTTCTTCATTCCTGATGTCAAACTCGCCACTTTGCGCGGCATTGGCATGAAAATGCAGGTCGGCGGCGTTGGATTCTATCCGAAATCCGGCTCTCCCTTCGTTCACATGGATGTCGGCGGCGTCCGCGCCTGGCCGCGCATGAGCCGCGAAGAACTGGTCCGGCTTTTCCCGAACGGCAACACGATGCACATCCCATCGGATGGCCGTCCGCTGCCGGGTTACGAGCAGGCCGTGGCCGATTACAAGCGCCGCGTGAGCTCTTCGCAGGTGCAGATGGCAAGCTCCGGCGCTTATTCGGGCTCGTCATCGAGCGACCAGCCCAAACACAAGACGCTGTTTGCCGCCCTGTTTGGGGGTGGCGCCGACGAGGCTGAAGACAGTTCCGATGATGATAGCAGCGCAGCCGTGGCGGTCGCCAAGGCGTCGCCGCCGACGGCTGACATGCCAAACGCCGCCAATCCCGGCGAGCAAGTGCCCGCGCAGGCTACCGAAGTCGCAAACGTAACCGCGCCGGTTCCGCAGGTGCGTCCGGCGTTCGCCAATCAGCAAGGCGGTAGCGAGGTGGCTAGCGCCCTTGTCGCTCCGCAATCCGGAAACGCAGCGCAACAGGCCCTTTCTGCTGTGACTGAGCAAGGTCAGCAGCAGTTCGCGGATCTCAGCGCCTACAGCGTACCGGTGCCTTCTCTGCTTGGACCGCGCCGCTCTGCGGGTGACGCGGAAGTCGCTTCGGCCGATCCGGCTGCGGGGACGGGGAGCCTCACAGCAGTTCCGAGGCCGGCTGAACGACCGGCGCTTGCCGAAAAGCTTCTGGCAGCGGCGAAGGCCGATGCTGAAGCCGAAGACGACGTGGCAGACCAGGAGGATACGCTTTCTCCGGCCGTTGCCGATGCCCTTGACCAGCAGAATGGTGACGACGACCGCCAGGTCGCGTCCAGCCAGCCGCCGGTCACGAGCGTCGAGCAGGTTATCAACGCGGCAACGCCACAAAAGGTTCCAAGCGAAAAGTCGCCACTGCAGCTTGCCGCTCTCGCGCCTGCCACGAAGTCCGCAAGCTTCGGCGATGCCTTCGATGCACCGAAGTCGGCGGATGCCAATGGGCTGTCGCAGGGCCTGCCGACCAAGGGTGGCCGCCCGACGAAGCATGAGGCCGCAGAAGCCGACGCCAGCCGTGCGACGGTTCGCACCGAGCCGAAGCTGACGCAGAAGATCATCTCGCAGTGGGCGCTCACCAATGCCCGCATGGAAATGGTCACCAGGCCGGTCAAGGCGCCGCGCTTCGTCAGCCAGACGCTGCGTGCCCAGCCGACTGCAGTCTATGCCGAAGGCTTCACCAAGACGGCCTCCATCGATCCGGGCCGCTTCAGCGGCAGCGCCGTCAACTTCATGGAAGTGCGGAAGTTCGACTCGAACTAAGGGCGACAAGGAAGAGTTTGGAAGGGCCGTCGGAGCGATCCGGCGGCTCTTTTGTTTTGCGGACTGTGGCGGAAAGTCGCGCAGTGAGACGTCGCTTCCTGAAGAGCGGGGTTGATTTTCATTTCCATGTCGAGAATAAAGCTCCTCCGATATTCTCTCAAAGTGAAGCTATGGATCTGTCGTCAATCGAAATTTTCAAGGCGGTCGCATCTCATTGCAGCGTCACGAAGGCGGCGGCGGCAGTCGGCCGCGCACCGTCGAACGTCACGACGCGCATCCAGCAGCTCGAAGAGGATCTCGCGGTGGCGCTGTTCAGCCGCGACGGCAAGAAGATGTCGCTGACGCGCGAAGGCTTGATCTTCCTATCCTATGCGACGCGGCTTGCCGATCTGGCGGAGGAAGCAAGGCAGGCCGTGCGTCCGCTGGCGGTATCGGGCACACTTCGCGTCGGAACGATGGAGAGCACGGCCGCAAGCCGGCTTCCGGATGTGATCAGGCGGTTTGGATCGCTTTGGCCCCACGTCTCCCTGCAGCTCACAATGGGAGCAACGCGAGACCTCATGCAGAGCGTGCTGGCCGAAGAGCTGGACTGCGCATTGGTCGCCCGGCCGCCAGAGACGTCGCTCGACCAGACACGCTACGGGGATCTCGACCTGGGCAGGTTCGATGCGCGGCGCATCTATGTCGAGGACCTCATTCTCGTCCTTCCTCCGAAACACCCCGACGTCAAAGCCGCGGCCGACCTGCGTGTTGGGACACTTGCCGTGATGGAGCCAGGGTGCACCTATCGGCGGATGGCCGAGGAGTGGGCTCAGGGCGTCACCCCGCTGCGCACGCTGGAACTCGCCTCCTACCATGCGATACTCGCGAGCATTGTCGCCGGCAATGCCTTTGGCGTAATGCCGCGCTCGGTGTTCGATCTCTTGCGCTGGCCCGTCGACATCGTCACCGGTAAGATCGGTGCGGTGGAGACATTTCTCGTCCACCGAAAGGGCGAGCGATCGGATTCGTTCGAGGCCTTTCACGACGTCCTCATTGCCTCGCGGGGCAGGGACGGTCCCTCAATTCCCGGCGGCTGACGTCAGCCAGCATCCTTCTCTCAATCAGGCGTTCGTTTCACACACTCTTCGGTTCGTCATGTCAAATCCCAGCAGTCCAAAGGTCGATCCTCGTCACCGCTTCCGCCTCCGCCTGTTTTCGCCGATCCTGGCCGGCGCCACGCTGCGGGAGCGCATGCTTGCCTGCCTTGGCGCACTGATTGCGATCGCGCTGACCGGTATGGTCTGCGGTTACTTCTTTGGCCAGGGCTCTCATCTGCCGTTGATTGTCGCGCCGATGGGCGCTTCGGCCGTTCTCCTTTTCGCCGTGCCGGCAAGCCCGCTGGCGCAGCCATGGTCGATCATTGGCGGCAACACGATTTCCGCGATGATGGGTATCATCGCCGCGCACTTCATCCATGAGCCGATCATCGCAATTGGCGTGGGTGTCTCGCTGGCGATCGGTGCCATGTCGTTCACCCGCTGCCTGCACCCGCCCGGCGGTGCTGCGGCGCTGACCGCTGTGCTGGGCGGCCCGGCAGTGGCAAGCTGGGGGCTGCTCTTCCCCTTCGTGCCGGTGGCACTGAACTCCTGCATTCTGGTGGCGCTCGGCATTGTCTTTCACAGGCTCGGGCGGCGAAACTATCCGCATATCGCCGCTCCGGCGCCGGTCAATACGCATCAGACGATCGATCCGCCGTCCGCGACACGCAACGGTTTTCGCGAGGAGGATGTCGACGCGGCGTTGGCGAAATTCGAGGAAACCTTCGATATCGATCGCGGCGACCTGAGCCGCTTGCTGCGGCAGGTCGAGGTCGAGGCCGCCGTTCGCTCCCACGGCACTGTCCGCTGTGCCGATATCATGTCGCGCGATGTGATCGCGGTCGGCGAGAACGCCACCGCGGAAGAGGCGCGCGCTCTGCTCCTAAAGCACAATGTCCGCACGCTTCCCGTAAAGGATGGCAGCGGCCGATTGATGGGCACGGTCGGGCTGCGGGAATTGATGCAGGCCGAGCAGCTTTCCGATCACATTGCAACGGCGGCAATCGCCTCTCCGGATGCGCCCGCCATCAGCCTGTTGCCTGACCTGACGGACGGGCGCACCCACGCAGTTGTCATTGTCGATGCCGGCGGCCACGTGCTTGGGCTCATCTCGCAGACGGACCTGCTCAGCGCCATTGCTCACATGCTGCCGGAACAGACAGGGCGCATCGCCGCCTGAGATGGCGTCTAGAAGGCAGTGGCCGGCCCGAACTGCAGGTAGGCGGCTAGGCTGAGTGTGGACAGGGAAACCGCGAGCACCGGCGCCGGTGCCCGCATCGTCCAACCGAGAAGCAGGCCTGGTGCCGCGATCAGCATGCCGAGCCATGGCCCGTTCCCGGCAAAGGCCAATCCAAGAGCGGAAAGGCTGACGGCGCTGGCAATCGTCGTGAGGAGCGCGGTCGCCACCGCCGTCTGTGTTTCGCCGCGAAAGATGCTGCTGAAGCGCGGCCAGCTCAAGGCAATGGCCAGAACGAGGAAGACGGGGGCGATCGTCTGCAACTGCATCAGCGCGCGCCCATGACCAAGCGGAGATCGCTTTCGACGTGACTGGCATCGCCAGCGACGGTCTGGCGTGCCGCAAGCGCGCTGCCGACAGCGATCAGCACAGGATTGTCATAGCCGATTTCCGCAATCCCTTTTGAGATGGTCGCGAGCCTGCCGCTCCAGTGGCGTTCTGTTGCACGACTGACGTCGCTGATGATGACGGCCGGCGTTTCAGGCGACAGGCCTTCCGCCACCAACCGATCGGCGATGAGCGGTGCTGTTCGCCCGCCCATGTAGAAGACGGTGGTCGTCCCCGGATCGGCGACGGTGGTCCAATCGACATCGACGGGCAGGCCGCCATGGCGAGAGTGGCCGGTGATGAAGCGGACGGATTGCGCGTGGTCGCGATGCGTCAGCGAAATCCCGAGGCGGGAGGCCATGGCACTTGCCGCAGTGATGCCGGGGATGACATCGACCGGAATGTTCTCGCGATCGAGATGGGCAATTTCCTCGCCGGCGCGGCCGAAGATCATCGGATCACCGGACTTCAGGCGCACGACGCGCTTGCCTGATTTGGCGAGCTTCACCATGATGTCGTTGATGTCTTCCTGGCGGCAGCTCGTGCGGCCGCCGCGCTTGCCGACCAGCATGCGCTTGGCCTCACGCCGAGCGAGCTCCAGGACCTCCGAAGAAACCAGGTCGTCGAAGAGGATCACATCGGCGGCCTGCAGGGCACGCACGGCTTTCAGGGTCAGCAGTTCCGCATCGCCGGGGCCGGCGCCGACCAGCGTCACTCGGCCACCTCTGGAAGAGTGGGCGGCGGGCGCTTCCCGAAGCCGTTCGGCTTCCTTGAGAAGCAGGCCGCCGACGCTCTCCTCCGGCGTATCGGAACTTGAAAACGCGCGATCGACAAAACGCTCCCAAAAGGCGCGGCGCAGCGGCCCCGGCGTGAGCCGCTCATTGATCCTGTCTCGCAGCGAGTGGGCCAGTTCCGCCCAACCCTTCAGCGCTCGCGGCAGCAATGTCTCGATCCGCCGCCGGATTGCCTGGGCGAGGATGGGTGCAGCACCATCGGTCGAGATCGACACGACGACCGGTGAGCGGTTGACGATCGAGCCGAACTGGAACTGGCAGAAGGCGGGCTTGTCTATGACATTGACCGGTACGCCTGCCTTGCAAGCAGCGTCAAAAAAGGCCTGCGCCTCATCGTCTTCCTCACAGTCGGCGATGGCAATGGCCGCGCCGGCGAAGATCGTTGCCTCCCATGCGCGTGGGTGACGGGTGAAGCCGCCTTCGGTATGTTCGGCACCCCGTACGATCAGCTGTTCGAATGTCTCGGAAAGCTCGTTTGCATAGACATCGACTTTCGCGCCGCAGGCAGCGAGAAGCTCGGCCTTCCAGGCGGCGGCATCGGAACCGCCGGCGACGATCACGCGCTTGCCTTCGAGCGCCCAAAAGACCGGCAGCTTGGCAAGCGGCTCCATGCGGGCGGGTGCTTCACTCCGCGGCTGCTGCAAGACATCCATCGATGATCCCCCTGATCTCGGCGCGGCAGGAGCCGCAATTGGTTCCGGCATTGAGTTCTTTGCCGACGGCTTCGATGCTGTGGCAGCCGCCGCGAACGGCGGCGACGATCTGGTTGACGCCGACGCCGAAGCAGGAACAGACGGTGGCGCCCGGATCAGGCTTGTCTGCGCCAGGGCGACCCGCAACGAGAGCGAAGCGCTTGCGCAGATTGGTGTGTTCGGCGGTGAGCTGCGAGATCGCCCAGTTGCGGGCAACCGCCACCGGTTCGCGCGCCAGGAACAGGGCCGCAATCAGCCGCCTGCCGTCGAAGAAGGCGAGCCTCAGATCGCCGGATTGCTGGTCGGCGTAACCAAGTGGTTCGACGCCGTCGGGGATAGCGAAAGTGGTGCGGCACCACGCGCACCAGTCCTCCACCGGTTGGTCGAAGGCGAGCTCCACCCGCCACCCGCCTTCGGCCTTTGCCAACGCCCAATACGCGGCATCGAGATTGTCCGGCTTGGCTTGGGAGACCGCAAAGCCGTAGCGCGCCGCCTTGAAGCGTCGGGCAGCGACTGCGACGTTTTTCGAGGCGGGTTGGCCCGAGTGCGCGTCGGTCAAAGGCGCGACGAGGGCGTCGATGCGGGCCTTGGCGGCAAACTGATCGTTCCAGTGCATAGGCACGAAAATACTGCCGCGGGCCTGGCGCTCTGTGATCAGGGCGCGAACCACGGCTCTGCCGTGCGGGCTTTCGATCTCGACGAGGCCGGCTTTGCCGACGCCGATTTCGATAGCGTCGCGCGGGTGCAGCTCGGCGAAGGGCTCGGCGATGTGGGAGGAGAGGCGTGCGCTTTTGCCGGTGCGCGTCATCGTGTGCCACTGGTCGCGGATGCGGCCGGTGTTCAGCGTGAAGGGATAGTCGGCGTTGGTGCGATCAGAGGCGGCCGGTTTGACGGCGATGAAGCGTGCCTTGCCGTCAGCGTGGTAGAAGCCGCCCTTGGCGAAGAAGCGGGTCTCAGTCGCACCGTGGCCTGCAGGCTGCGGCCACTGGAAAGGCGGGAGTTCGTCATAGGACTGACGGTTCATACCGACGTATGAACCGATGTCGAAGTCGCGATTGCCGTTGTTCTCGAAGGCGGAGAGGGCGGCATGCTCGTCGAAGATCTCCGCATTGGAGGGGAAGTCGAAGGCTTGGGAAAAGCCCATCCGCCGGGCCACCTCGGCGAGCTGCCACCAATCGGCGCGCGCTTCTCCCGGTGCATCGAGGAAGGAGCGCTGGCGCGAGATGCGGCGCTCGGAGTTGGTGACCGTACCGCTCTTTTCGCCCCAACCCAACGAGGGCAGAAGGACGTGGGCGTGACGCGTGGTATCGGTGTCCTTCAGGACGTCGGAGACGACGACAAACGGACAGGCCTTGATGGCGGCTTCGACGGCGTCGGCATCCGGCATGGAAACGACCGGGTTGGTCGCCATGATCCAGAGCGCCTTGATGCGCCCGTCGGCGACGGCCCTGAACATGTCGACCGCCTTCAGACCCGGCTTTCCGGCAATCGCCGGCGACCGCCAGAAGCGTTGGACGCGGTTGCGATCCTCAGCACTTTCGATTGCCATGTGGGCGGCAAGCATGTTGGCAAGCCCGCCGACCTCACGCCCGCCCATCGCATTCGGCTGGCCGGTGAGGGAGAAGGGCCCCATGCCGGGCCGGCCAATACGGCCGGTGGCGAGGTGACAGTTGATGATGGCGTTGACCTTGTCCGTACCTGACGAGGACTGGTTGACGCCCTGGCTGTAGCAGGTGACCACCTTCTCGGTGGCGGCAAAGAGGCGATAGAACTCGCGAAGCTGCATGGCTGGCAGGCCGGTCAGCTCCAACACTTCGTTGAAGGAGGTGCCGGAGGCGGACGAAAACGCCTCGGCAAAGCCGGTCGTATGTTCAGCCACGTAATTCTGGTCGATGGCGTTGACCGCGATCAGGTGCTCGAACAGGCCGACGTAAAGTGCGACATCGCTGTCGGGCCGGATGGCCAAATGCAGGTCGGCGATATCGGCTGTCATCGTCTGCCGCGGATCGATGACGACGACCTTCATGCCGGGGCGAGTGGCCTTGGCAGCCGCCAGCCGCTGATAGATGACCGGGTGGCACCAGGCGAGGTTCGAGCCGGTGAGGATCACCAGATCGGCAAGCTCGATATCCTCATAGGTGCCTGGCACAGTGTCCGAGCCGAAGGCGCGACGGTGGCCGGCGACGGAGGACGACATGCACAGACGCGAATTGGTGTCGATGTTCGCCGAGCCGATGAAGCCCTTCATCAGCTTGTTGGCGACGTAATAATCTTCGGTCAGCAACTGACCGGAGACATAGAAGGCAACGGAATTGGGTCCGTGTTCGGCGATGGCATCCGAAAATCGTTGCGCGACGAGGTCAAGCGCCTGCCCCCATTCTGCTCGCTCCCCCGAAATCTCCGGATGGAGAACGCGCCCATCGAGATCGACGGTTTCGCCGAGCGCCGAGCCCTTCGAACACAGCCGTCCGAAATTGGAGGGGTGATCCGGGTCGCCCTTGACGGAAACCTTGCCGTCGTCTGCGACCTTGGCGATGACGCCGCAACCGACGCCGCAATAGGGACAGGTTGTCTTAACCTCTGTGTCCATTATTCGGCCGCCATCATCAGGCTTTCGAGAGCGATGAAGAGGGCGCCGTCTTCGTTGCGCACCGGAATGGTCCGTACTTCGCCCTCGTCGGCCCCGAGCGCCTTGCCGGTTTCGAGCGAGATCACCCAGTTGTGCAGCGGGCAGGTGACCGCCTTGGCATGGACGATGCCCTGGGAGAGCGGCCCGCCCTTGTGCGGGCAGTGGTCCTCGATGGCGAAGACTTCGTTTTCGGCCGTTCGGAAGACCGCGATCTTGCCCTGGGGGGTCTTCACGCAGCGGGCGCCCCTGAGCGGAATTTCGGAGATGTCGCCGATTGCAATCCAATTCATGTCCATCTCCTTATTCAGCGGCCTGCGGGTAGCCGATCGTCGCCATCGGCTTGAACTCATGCTTGTCCTTGCCGGAGACCCGCTCCGACCAGGGGTCGACCTGCGCGAACTTCTGGGAGAAGACGAAGCGGTCGTAGTAGGCCTTCCGCTTGTCGGCGTCGCTCATGATCTGGCGGCGGATTTCGTCCAGGCCGACGCGCTTTGCCCATTTGTAGATGCGCTCGAGATAGCGGGCCTGCTCGCGGTACATCTGCGTCAGCGCCACGATATGCTCCAGCGCCTCGTCCTCGGTCCTGACGAGGCCGAGAACCTCGGTGCCCTTGATGTCGAGACCAGCAGCACCGGCGAAATGGATCTCGAAACCCGAGTCCACGCAGATGACGCCGATGTCCTTGCAGGTCGCTTCCGCGCAATTGCGCGGGCAGCCGGAGACGGCCATCTTCAGTTTGGCCGGCGTCCACGAGCCCCACATGAACTTCTCGATGCGGATGCCGAGGCCGGTGGAGTCCTGCGTGCCGAAGCGGCACCAGTCCGAACCGACGCAGGTCTTCACCGTGCGCAGCCCCTTGGCATAAGCCTGGCCGGACACGAAGCCGGCCTTGCCGAGATCGGCCCAGACAGCCGGCAGGTCTTCCTTCTCGATGCCGAGCAGGTCGATGCGCTGGCCGCCCGTCACCTTCACCATCGGGATTTCGAACTTGTCGACGACATCCGCGATGGCCCGCAGCTCGTTGGAATTTGTGACGCCGCCCCACATGCGTGGCACGACGGAATAGGTGCCGTCCTTCTGGATGTTGGCGTGGACGCGCTCGTTGATGAAGCGCGACTGGTAGTCGTCGGCATATTCGTCCGGCCAGTCGCAGACGAGATAGTAGTTCAGTGCCGGGCGACACTTGGCACAGCCGCAGGAGGTCTTCCATTCGAGTTCCTGCATGACGGCAGGAATACTCTTCAGGCCCTTGGCCTTGATGAGGCGGCGGACGTCGTCGTGGCCGAGTTCCGTGCAGGTGCACATGGGCTGGACGGCGGCCGGGTTGTAGCTGTCGCCGAGGGTCAGCGTCATCAGCTTTTCAACGAGGCCGGTACAGGTGCCGCAGGAAGCGGAAGCCTTGGTGTGGGCGCGCACGTCGTCCAGCGACGTCAGACCCTTAGCTGTGATCGTCGAGGTGATTTTGCCCTTGCAGACGCCGTTGCAGCCACAGATTTCCGCGTCATCCGGCAAGGCTGCAACGGCCGCCATAGGGTCCAGCGGCGACCCTCCCTGGTAGGCTTGACCGAAGATCAGCGTTTCGCGCATCTCGGTTATGTCGGTCTGTTTCTTTTTCAGATCATTGAACCAGGCACCATCGGCAGTCTCGCCGTAAAGCACGGTGCCGATGATCTTGTTGTCCTTCAGCACAAGACGCTTGTAGACGCCGGCTGAGGCATCCCGCAGCACGATTTCCTCGCGGTCGTCACCATCGGCGAAGTCGCCGAGCGAGAAGAGTTCGATGCCCGTGACCTTGAGCTTGGTCGGTGTGTCCGAATGCACGAAGGTGGCCGAGCGGTCGCCCGACAGATGCGATGCGGCGACGCGGGCCATTTCGTAGAGCGGCGCGACGAGGCCATAGACCATGCCGCCCACTTCCGCGCACTCGCCGAGCGCCATGATGCTGCCGTCGGAGGTCTGCATGCCGTCGTCGACGACGATGCCCCGGTTAACGGCGATGCCAGCCTCTTTCGCGAGCCCGACGCTCGGGCGGATGCCGACCGCCATGACAACGAGCGTCGCGGGGATGATACGGCCGTCATCGAGCTCGATGCCCTCGACCTTGCCGTTGCCGATGATCGCCTTGGTGTTGGCCTTGGTGATGACCTTGATGCCGCGCTCTTCCACGGCCTTCTGCAAGAGGTACCCGGCGGCCGGATCGAGCTGGCGCTCCATCAGCGTCGGCATGACATGCAGAACGGTGACATCCATACCGCGCGACGCAAGGCCGGCAGCCGCTTCCAGGCCGAGCAGGCCGCCGCCGATGACGATCGCCTTCTCGCGCGACTGGGCGGCAAGCAGCATCGCCTGGACGTCGTCGAGGTCGCGGTAGGTGATGACACCGGGCAGATCCTTTCCGGGCACGGGAATGATGAAGGGCACGGAGCCGGTGGCGATCACCAGCTTGTCATAGCCTTCAACGACCCCATGATCGGAGGTAACCGTCTTGGCGGCACGATCGATCGCGATGATCTTGTGGCCCTTGTAGAGGGTGATGCCGTGCTTGATGTACCATCCGTCGCCGTGGATGATGATTTCCTCGTAGTCCTTCTCGCCCGATAGAACCGGCGAGAGCATGATGCGGTCGTAATTGACGCGCGGCTCGGCGTTGAAGATCGTGACCTGGTATTGGTCGGGCGCCTTTTCGAAGAGGTGCTCGAGCATGCGCCCGGGCGCCATGCCGTTGCCGATGATGACAAGCTTCTCAGTCATAGTTTCAGGTCCTCAGATCAGGTGGCGGCGACGGCTTGTGTGGAGAGCCCACGGCGGTCGAGTTGCTTGACCGACAGGTGCATCCAGATGAGCGAGACCACGACGACCGCAAAGAGCAGCATGAAACAGCTCGACCAGAGGCCGGTCATGTCCTTGAGCAGGCCGAAGGCGATGGGCAGGATGAAGCCGCCAAGGCCGCCCATCATGCCGACGATGCCGCCGACGGCCCCGACGTTTTCGGGGTAGTAGGCGGGGATATGCTTGTAGACGGCAGCCTTGCCGAGGCTCATGACGAAGCCGAGGGCGAAGATGACGACGATGAAGACAACCGGCGTGATCCCGAGAGCAGCGCCGGTCCCGGCCGCCGGGAGCGACAGGATGAGCGTTGCGACGGCTGACACGGCAAACATTGCGTACATGACGCTGCGTGCGCCCTTCTTGTCGGCGAGAACGCCGCCGAAGGCGCGGAAAATGCTGCCCGGAATGGAATAGGCGGCCGCGACCATCCCGGCGACACCCAGATTGAAGCCGTAGACGCCGACCAGATAGCGGGGCAGCCACAGCGACAGGGCAACGAAGCCACCGAAAGCGAAGAAGTAATAGAGCGAGAAGCGCCAGACCTGTGCGTTCTTCAGCGGTGCGAATTCCTGAAGCAGGCTCTTGGAGGCAACGCCTCGCTCACGGCGGAGACGGAAGGCCGGATCATCTGTCGTGGTGAACCAGAAGACGATCGCCATCAGCGCCAGGCCGACGGCCCAGATCTGGGCAACAGCCTGCCAGCCCCAGGCGATCAGGACGAAAGGCGCTGCGAATTTGGTCACAGCCGCACCGACGTTGCCGGCGCCGAAAATGCCGAGCGCCGTTCCCTGCTTCTGCGCTGGAAAGAAAGGCGAGACATAGGCGACACCGACCGCGAAGGAACCGCCGGCAAGCCCGACGCCGAGGCCGGCGATCAGCATCTGCGTATAGGTGTGGGCATAGGAGAGGAGGAAGGTCGCCACGGCGGCGGCCAGCATGGTCAGCGTGTAGACGAGGCGGCCGCCATAACGGCCGGTCCAGATGCCAAGGACGATGCGCACGAGCGAGCCGGTTAGGACAGGCGTGCCGATGAGCAATCCGAACTCGGCCTCATTCAGGCCGAGTTCCTCCTTGATGCGAATGCCGATGATCGCGAAGATCGTCCAAACGGCAAAACAGAGGGTGAAGGCAATCGTGGACATCCACAATGCTTTGGCTGGTTCGCCGGCGGACATGGACTGCGTATTCTTGATAACAGACATGGCTTCTCCGGGGCCCGACAAGGTCGTGCCGATCCATCGCTAGGGGTTAAAAACAAAAAGCCGCTGGTCAGGGCGCGCATGCACGCGAGGTGCGCGGGCTATCCTGATCAGCGGCTTTGCTGTGGGCGCCCGTCGTTGGACACCGAATTCTTGGCCTCTTGGCCTGCTTATCGCAAAGCAAGGCGCGTGCCAGTTTTTCAAGTGCTTGTTTTTAAATGGCTAAGATTGATTGCCTAGATCGGGCGGCATTGTCTGCGCTAACGCATTTTGCAGCAATCGCTCTAAAAATTGTGCAATGCGCATAAAATAAGCAGGCGCTAGGATTGGCTCTGAATGGCGATGTAGCCATCCACGTCATCCGGATCGAATAGGCCGCCGTCGAAGAATCCGTCCGGCCCGAGCGTCAGGGCGCCGCTGGAGCCGACGGGCGTTTCGAGGCGGAGCGCGCCTTCCACCTTGGAGCTTGCCGCCGGCATGGCAATGCCGAGGCTCTTCAGCGCGCTTCGGTAGATGTCGGGCCGGTAGGTGTCGTTGGCGATCTGCTGGCGTTCTGTCGTGTGCCGGATGTGTCCCCAGCGAACCATCTGTGTATAAAACCACAGGGCGTGGCTCTTCCATGGAAATGTCGCCGCCTTGGCATTGGGGACGAAAAAGTCCTTGATGCTCAGCGTCTCGCCTCCGCCGATGTGCAGGAGACCGGCCAATGCGGGTAGCAGGCTTTCTGCGGGTCGATCCACATAGGCGGGCTTCGCCAGCAGGTGGGCAAGCTCCTCGTGATTGCCGGTGTCTGCGCACCAGAGGGAGGCGGTGTAGAGAGCCTGCAGGAGAGCTGCCAAGGCCTCCGGGTGGCCGTCGGCCCAGCGGCTGTTGACGCCAAGGACCTTTTCCGGGCTCGATTTCCAGATGGCGGCCTTCACCGTCGCCAGATGGGCGCGGTTGTGGAGCACGCCGAGCGTGTTCCATGGCTCTCCGGCGCAGTAGCCGTCGATAATGCCGGCCGTCAGCGCGTCAGCCATATCAGGGGGAGGCAGAATGCCGATCTCCACATCCCGGTCGGGATCGATGCCGCTCGCGGCCAGCCAATAGCGCAGCTCGTAATTATGGCCCGAATAGGGATGGACGACGCCAAAGCGAAGCCGTTCGCCTTTGCGGCGATCGATGACCTGCCGCAGAGCAAGGCCGCTGGAGCGAGCATCGAGATCGGGCAAGGCGCCGCATTCGGCCATTTCGTTCCATAGACCGGCGGAGACGGTCACGGCGTTACCCCCAAGCCCAAGCGCCAGCGGCACGATCATGCGCGGAGCCGGTGCGGTTAGCCCGAGATTGCAGGCGATCGGCATGGGAGCGAGAATATGCGCCACGTCGAAATGGCTAACCGCAAGTCGGTCGCGAATCGTCGCCCAAGAGCGTTCGCGTACGAGCGTGAGGTCGATCTCCTGTTCCGCCGCAAAGCCCTTTTCCTTGGCGGCGACCAGAAGAGCGCTGTCAAGAAGCGGCAGGAAGCCGGCGGTGATCTGATGTGTGCTCGTCATGCGTCGGTTCCCGGGTCCAGAAGGCTTGCGGCGGTAATCAGGCTTTGGGCGATCTCGACGATCTTCCTGTTCTGGTTCATGGCCGTTCGCCGCATGAGCGCATAGGCCTCGTCTTCCGACAGCCCGCGGGATCGCATCAGCAATCCCTTCGCGCGGTCGATCAGCTTGCGGTTCTCCAGTTCTCCGCGCGTCTCCTCCAACTCGCGGTTCAGGCGCGAGAAGGCATTGAAACGGCTGATCGCCATCTTGAGGATCGGGCGCACACGCTCCTGCTTTAGGCCGTCGACGATATAGGCGGAAACGCCGGCCTCGACGGCGGCTTCGATCGAAGCCTCGTCGGACTTGTCGACAAACATTGCAATGGGGCGTTTTACCGCGCGCGAGATCTGGAAGATGCTTTCCAGCATGTCGCGGTTCGGGTTCTCGATGTCGATGACGATGACATCGGGGTTGATCTCCATGATGCGCCTCGCAAGGCCGTTCATGTCGTCGATGATCGTGACATTGTCGTAGCCCGCCTCGCGCAGCCCAACCTCGATGATCGACGCCCGGATGCTGTTCTCGTCGATGACGAGCACATTGAGGTCGCTGGGCGTGGAAGAACGGTTGGCCACGGGTCTACCGCCGGTCGCTAATGTCAGGCATGCGCATCGAATGAGATAGCGCCGTCATTGGTATCGCGAAAGGTGCCATGCTGTTGTTGTACTGCCCTGTGATCTTTGAGGCTGCTATCGAAGCCCGTCGGGAGGCCATTGAATGCGCGAACGACGCCTCAAAATCAAGCAGTTTATACTGCTGCTTATTCTATGAGCATACGCGCCTGAGCAAGGAGGCCGCTCTTTGCGCAAATCCGCACATGTTAGAAGGGCACGACACTGCGGTACATTTAGCCGCGAAGCCTGACATATCGGCGATACGTCGCACTGACCAGATTGCCACGCCTTCAGCCGATGCCTCCAGATCTTTTCCGGGCCTGAATGCGTCATAAACCAAAAGGAGTGACCGCATGAATCGTCGTATCGTTTCCACTTTCGCGCTTGCACTCGCCACCAGTGTCATCGCCGTTGCGGCCCAAGCCCGCAGATCAAGAACATCGTATCGTTCACGGCGCCTTCGCCGATGGGTCCAGCTGGCGCAAGGCTACCGAAATTTTGGAGCGGCGCGGCTTTCATGTCACGCTCGTGCAGGAACCTCTGACTTCCCTGGCCGACGATATCGCCGCAACGAACCGCGTGTTGGACCTGCAGGATGGGCCGACGCTATTGGTCGGCCACAGCTATGGCGGCATGGTCATTACCGAAGCGGGTCACAACCCGCACGTCAACGGGCTTGTTTATGTGGCAGCCTTCCAGCCTGACAAGGGCGACGATCTGGCCACCCTTGCCGGCTCAAAGCCACCGGCCGGAACAAGCATCAAGGAAACCAAGGACGGCAAATACCTTTATCTCGACCCAAGCGCATATCATGCCGATTTTGCCGCCGACGTCCCTAAGGGCGAAGCGGCCTTCCTCGCCCAGTCGCAGGTCTTTGCTGCCAAGGAGGCTCTGACCACGAAAGTCGGCGATCCCGCCTGGCGGACGAAAAAGAGCTGGTCGATCGTTTCGACAGAGGATCGCGCCATCAACCCCGAGTTGGAGCGGACGATGGCAAAACGCGCCGGCAGCCTGGTTACCGAGATCAAGTCCAGTCATGCCGTCTTCGCATCACAGCCCAAGAAGGTCGCCGACGTGATCGAGAAGGCGGCCAAGGAAGCTGGCAGATAAGATCTGCCGAGCGCAAACTCGGCACAAAAAGAAAGCCGCCGAGGGGATCGGCGGCTTTGAACGGAATAAGTGGAAAACTCAACCTTCCGGCGGCGCTTCGATCATGCCGAGCGCATGCAGATAGGTGTCGAGGATTGCGTCCTCTTCCATGCGTTCCTGCTCGTCCTTCTTGCGCAGCGCAACGACCTTCTTGAGGATCTTTGTATCGAAGCCCATGCCCTTGGCTTCGCCATAGACGTCCTTGATGTCGTCGGCGATGGTCTTCTTTTCTTCTTCCAGGCGTTCAATGCGCTCCACAAAAGCGCGAAGCTGGTCGCGGGCGACGCCATGAGCATCAGACATCGTGTTCTCCTGATAGGGGGTGTGAAATTCGGATGGCGTTGACTGCCGCGAAGCGTGCTCGGGGTCAAGCCGATTCAGGTCGCAAGGGGACTATTTGTGCGGCTTGTTCAGTTCAAATGCGGCTTTTTGCTTGGACGAGGCTTCGTTCTGATGGAGATTTCTCCAATCCTCATATGGCATCCCGTAGACGATTTCGCGCGATTCGTCCTTTGATAGCGCGACGCCTTCGGCCTCGGCCGCCTCGCGATACCAGTTGGACAGGCAATTGCGGCAGAAGCCGGCCAGGTTCATCAGGTCGATATTCTGCACGTCGCTGCGCTCGCGCAGATGCTCCACGAGGCGGCGAAAAGCCGCAGCCTCGAATTCGGTCTGCTGTCGTTTCGTCAGGGCGGCCATCTCGGTCTCCTTCATTCGTACGGGCCGGTGCGCGATACGTGGACATTATACTCGTGCAGCGCCGGATTGGCGTTCATCGTCTGAAAGATCGGCGCGAGACGCTTTGCCCACGCGGCAATGCCGGGCTCGTCGCCGATCAGGTCCTGACGCACCTCCAGCAGCGCGTGCGGGATGCCGGTCAGCATGCAATGCCGATACATCGTATCGCCCTTCAGTGCGCCGTCGTAGGGCTCGTTGTCACCGACCACGAGATCGGGATCGCTGCGCAACATATCAAGCAGGGGAGCGACTGCGCGATGGTCGGTATCCCACAGAACGGCGGCGTGCCAAGGGCGAGGGAAGTGCTTCCAGACCGGCGTATAGGAATGAAGCGAGAGAACGAGCGGCGCACTCCCGGTCTTGTTTGCCACCCTGTCGATCGTTTCACTGACGGCATGGTGATAAGGCCGGTGGAACGTTTCGACCCGGTAATTCCATTCCTCAGCGGTGATCGGATGATTGCCCGGAACGATCGCGCCGTCTGATATCTTCATGATCAGTGTGGGGTCGTCCTCACCACGATTCGGGTCAATCAGCAAACGCGAAAAGCCGCCCAGCACGGCGGGCACACCGAGTTTCGTCGACAGGTTCCGTACGAGTCCCTCGATGCCGATGTCATAGGCGATGTGACGCTCGAATGCACTGTCCGGCAAGCCAAGCCTGCCATAGCGCTCCGGCAGTCGGTTCATCGCGTGATCGCCGAGGAGCACCATGCCTTTGTCATGATCGCCGGCTAATAGTTCAAGTGATTTGAAAGTGCTCATGAAGGAAATGGCCGATCGCAGTTTACGGGGCTGTCTCTGATCGCACGGGGCACGCACGGGTTCAAGCGCGGTTGGCAAGCAAAGGCCGCGGCCCGGTCCAAGTACGGCCGGCCATCCGGAATATAATCGATTAGCATTGCGTTGACATTCGCGGGGAGGCAGCGCAAGAAGGCACAACAACGAATAACCGGGAGCCAATTGGAAGTCGTGTTGATCCAGACCGCGCCAAGTTTCCTTACGCGTTCCGGGCCGCTTGCCCGTTTTGCCCTTTTTGTTCTTACGGCGTTCTCGCCGTTCTTCATTGCCGATGTGGCCCGCGCGGATTTCCGCGTATGCAACGGAACACAGAATCTGGTGGGCGTGGCGATCGGATATCGAGCCAAGGATGGCTGGATGACGGAAGGCTGGTGGCAAGTGCCGGCGACGACCTGCGCGACGCTGATCGAAGGGGAGTTGCAGTCCCGATATTATTATCTCTACGCCGAAGACGCTGCCCGGGGAGGCCGATGGACGGGTGACGTACAGATGTGCGTGGCGGAAAACGAGTTCAAGATCACGGGGGTCAATGACTGCTACGCCCGTGGCTATCAGAAGATGGGGTTCAAGGAATATGACACGGGCCGCCAGGGCAGCTGGATGGTTCAACTTTCCGATACCCCCGGCACGCAAGAAAGCCCGAATTGATGAAGCGCAACCGCAAAATTAAAATCCTCGCTACCCTCGGACCCGCCTCGTCCGAGGAATCGATGATCGAAAAGCTGCACCAGGCCGGTGCGGACGTCTTCCGCATCAACATGAGCCACGCCAGCCATGACGTCATGCGCACGCTGATTAAGCGGATCCGCGCCGTCGAAGCGCGCTCCGGCCGTCCGATCGGCATCCTCGCCGACCTGCAGGGCCCGAAGCTGCGCGTCGGCAAGTTTGCCGAAGGCAAGGTCGACCTGAAGCCGGGCGATACCTTCACGCTCGACAACAAGGACGTTGCCGGCGACGCCACCCGCGTGTTCCTGCCGCATCCGGAAATCCTGGAATCGGTGCAGCCCGGGCACCGGTTGCTGATCGATGACGGCAAGCTCGCACTGCGCGCCGAAAAGTGCGACGGCAAGAGCATCGTCACGACGGTTATATCAGGCACCAAGATCTCCGACCGCAAGGGCGTCAGCCTTCCCGATACACTGCTCACCGTCGGCGTGCTGACGGACAAGGACCGCACGGACCTCGCAGCGGTTCTCGAAACCGATGACGTCGACTGGGTCGCGCTCTCCTTCGTGCAGCGCCCGGAAGATCTGGCCGAAGTGCGCAAGATCGCGCGCGGCCGCGTCGGCATCATGTCGAAGATCGAAAAGCCGCAGGCGATCGAGCGCATCGAGGAAATCATCGAGCTCTCCGACGCCCTCATGGTTGCCCGTGGCGATCTCGGCGTCGAAATGCCGCTCGAATCCGTTCCGGGCATCCAGAAGCAGCTGATCCGCGCCTGCCGCCGCTCGGGCAAGCCTGTCGTCGTCGCCACGCAGATGCTGGAATCGATGATCTCCGCGCCGGTCCCGACACGCGCCGAAGTGTCTGACGTCGCCACCGCCGTTTTCGAAGGCGCCGATGCCGTCATGCTGTCGGCCGAATCCGCGTCTGGCGACTATCCGGTCGAAGCGGTCGCGACGATGGCCTCCATCGCCACCGCCATCGAGCGCGAGCCGCACTATCCCGGCATCATCTACGCGCAGCGTGCGCAGCCGGAGGCAACCGGGGCCGACGCGATTTCGCTCGCCGCCCGCCAGATCGCCGAAACGCTGCGCCTGTCGGCCATCGTCTGTTACACCTCGTCCGGCACAACCGGTCTTCGCGCCTCGCGCGAGCGTCCGCAGGTACCGATTCTGGCGCTGTCGCCGGTTATCCAGACCGCCCGCCGCCTTGCTATCGTTTGGGGCCTGCACTGCGTCGTCACGCATGACGCGACGGACCTCGACGACATGGTCAACCGTGCCTGCCGTATCGTTGCCGACGAAGGCTTCGGCAAGCCGGGCGACCGCATCATCATCTCGGCCGGCGTGCCGCTTGGAACGCCGGGCGCGACCAACATGCTGCGCATCGCCTATATCGGCTCCGACGGCCAGACCGGCATCTGAGACTCGCCGCAGGGATTGAACGAAAGCCCGTCGCCTGACACAGGCGGCGGGCTTTCTGTTTTCAGCCCACGCGTTATGCTCCCTTGTGTAGGACACCTGCAAATGCAAGTCTGCGCCCCGAAGACCGGGAGGGTATCATGCAGACAGTCACGCTTCTTGCGTTCGCAGCCGTTTCCTTCGTTGGCATCGCCACGCCGGGACCAACGGTGCTTCTGGCGATGACGAACGGTTCGCGCTACGGCGTCAGGCGTGCTGCTGCCGGCATGGTGGGCGCCGTGCTGTCGGATTTCGTGCTGATCGGGGCGGTTTCGATCGGTCTCGGCGCGCTGCTGGCGGCTTCGGAATTCTGGTTCTCGGCTCTCAAATATGTCGGCGCCGCCTACCTGGCTTTTCTCGGCATCATGATGTTGCGGTCGAAAGGCACGATCGATGCCGCCTTGAAGCAAGGGACTGCGGCCGCGACCGAAACGCCGTTTTCGATCGGTCTGAAGAGTTTCATGGTCGCGGTGACCAATCCGAAGGGCTATCTCTTCTTCTCGGCCTTCCTGCCACAGTTCATCGATCCAACGAGCCCGCAGGCGGTTCAGTATACCGTGCTGGCGCTGGTGTTCGCCACGCTCGATTTCACTATCATGCTTGCCTATGCGGTGTTCGGCGCGCAGGCTGTGCGCTTCCTCAAGACGAGCGGCGCGCTCTGGCTCGAGCGCGCCTGCGGCGGCGCGCTACTGGCACTGGCTGGTTCGCTGGCGCTCTATCGTCGGGCGACGGTGTGATCTAGACCTAGGGCAGGCAGACGTGTCCGACGCGATAGATCTGGCTTGAGCCTGAGATGAGCGGAGCCGTTCGGTGCAGGCTGAAGCGCACCAGCGTCCAGTTCGTTGGGTCAAAAGCGCAGACGCAGGCCAAGACCTCGGCCTGTCGCGCCTCGCGTTGCGCGCGTTTGCTCTCGTCCTCTCTGATCTGCGCCAGCGGGGCGTAGGGCTCTATCATCATGGTCCCCTCGGAGGCGAATTTGGCGTCTGTGACCGCGGATGCGGTGTCGGCGTGCCACACGATCCATGTCTTCACATGGGGCCAACCAAAGGACTGGGTCAGTCTTTCGAAGCCGGGTCCGGTGAGAAAATCGCTTGCGCCCTGCGGCTGTTGCCACAGGTAGAAGGGCGCGTAAAGATTTTCGCTGGATCCGAACTCGCCCTTGCGGGCGCTGAGATAGGCCTTGAAGCCGAGGCCCGGAAATCCGTCCAACATCGGTCCCTTGTCGCGGATACGCCGGTCGATGATCGACATGTCGTAGTCGGCCGGCAGCCTGAAGCTGTACTGCATCGCCATCATGTCAGAGCCTCCACCGGTTCATGCCAGTCGACGAAGCGGCCGGCTTCGTTAGCCTGGATGCTGAGATAGCTGAAGGGGCTGTCGCGTCCGGCGCCGTGCCAGTGCTTTTCGCCGGCGGCAAACCAGACGGCATCGCCCGGCCGCAGCTCTTCCACCACACCGCCTGCGCGCCGCGCCAAGCCTTTTCCCGACAACGCATAGAGCAGCTGGCCGCGCGGGTGCGTGTGCCAATGCGTGATCGTGCCCGGATCAAGGGTCGCCCGCATTGCCGTGTTCTCGCCATCGGCAGCCGCTTCCAACAACATCTCCACCCAGAACGGTGCGGTGGCACTGCCATCCGGCGAGCGAACGGCATTCCCCGGGCGGCGGATCGTCATGCGTTGGGGATTGCCCATCACGCAGCACTCCCGAATGCTTGGGCTTCCCAGCCGGGCTCGCTCATCTGCGCCCTTCCGTCGCCGAACGACCACTCATCCGGCGATGTGGTGGTGACGACGATCATGATGTCTTCCGGCCGGATGCCAGGCGATTGTCCTAAAAGCTCGGCGGCGCGCTTGAAGAATGCCTGCCGCACCTGCGTCGAGCGCGGCTTTCCCGCCGTGATCGCAAAAAGCGCGAAGTCGTCGGAGCGAGGTCCGGCCAGATAGTTGCGGTCGAAGATCAGCTCCGCCGGTTCATGCTGATGGATGACCTGGAAGCGATCGGCATGCGGCACGTTGAATGTCTCGACCAAGGCGCGATGAATGTTGTCCGAAACGGCGCGAAGATACTCCGGCGACTTGCCACGCAGGAGAGAAATACGAACGAAAGGCATGACAGCCCCTCTCAGTGAATTCTTGACAGGAGGAGCATCGCACGTCACGATAATGCATAAAATCAGAATTTTATGGATTAATTATCCACTAAAACGGGACTATTGCGATGCGACGGACGATCTTCGACCTCGATGTGCTGAGGACCTTTGCGACCGGGATGGAGCTTGGCAACTTCGCGAGAGCGGCCGACCGGCTCGGCCGCTCGACCTCGGCCGTCAGCGCCCAGCTGAAGAAGCTGGAGGAACAGGCGGGCACCCCGATCTTCCGCAAGGCGGGGCGCGGCCTTGCGCTCACCGATGCCGGCGAGACGATGCTGGCCTACGCGCGCCGGCTGCTGGAACTGAACGACGAAGCGGCTGCCGCGGTACAGAGCATGGAGCTCGAGGGCTGGGTGCGGCTCGGACTACAGGAGGACTTTGGCGAGACCCTGCTGCCCGACGTGCTTGGACGCTTTGCGCGTGCGCATCCGAAGGTCCGCATCGAGGCGCGGGTGGTGCGCAATATCGAACTGATCGAGCGCGTCACGACCGGCAAGCTCGATCTGGCGCTGACATGGAGCGAGGGTACATTGACGCCACATTGCGACAAGATCGCCGACGTCCCGATGCGCTGGATCGGACCGGCGGAAGAGGCGGTCGGCTGGAACCCCGGCAGCGGCGAGCCGGTGCCGCTCGCCTCGCTGGAGGCCCCGTGCCTGCTGCGCACCGCGGCGACAAAGGCGCTCGATGCGGCGGGCATTGCCTGGCGGCTTGCCTTCGTCAGTCCCAGCCTTGGTGGATTGTGGGCGGCGACGGCCGCGGGCCTCGGCATTACCATCCGCACCCCGATCGGATTGCCACGAAAGGTCAAGCCACTCCTCGCGAAGGAGGCCGGGTTGCCAGAGCTCCCGTCGCTCGGTCTTGTCCTGCATCGTGCCGAGGCGGAGCCCGGGCCGGCCGCGGCCCGGCTTGCGTCAATCATGCTGCAATCGGTCGGCGAGGCGGTCGCCGATGTCGTGCCGCAGGCCGTCCGCTCTGCCGCGAGGGCTTATGCCTGATACTCGCGCTGCGCGTTGCGGCGGATCACCTGCGGTGGCTGGCCAAAGGCGCGCAGGAAGGCGCGGCGCATCCTCTCGCGGTCGGCGAAGCCCGTTTCCGCGGCAACGACATCGATCGGATGCCGGCCTTGTTCCATCATCAGGCGCGCGGCCTCGAGGCGCAGGTTCTCCACCGCCTTTGCCGGCGATTGCCCCGTCTCGGCTCGGAATGTCCGGCTGAACTGGCGGGGGCTCAGGTGTGCTGCTTCTGCCAGCTCCTCGACGGAGAGCGTGTTCTTAAGGTTGCTGCGTGCATGCGCGAGCGCCTTCTGGATGCGGTCCGATTTCGGCTCCAGTTCCAATAGCGCTGAGAATTGCGACTGGCCGCCGGCGCGGCGATGATAGACGACGAGTTTGCGGGCAACGGCGCGAGCGACATCCGCGCCATGATCCTTCTCGACCATGGCAAGCGCCAAATCCACACCGGCCGTCATGCCAGCCGAGCTCCACACGGAGCCGTCGATGATAAAGATCCGATCTTCCTCGATCTTGATCTTCGGGTAGCGCGATTGCAGTTCACGGGCGAGAAGCCAATGCGTCGTGGCGCGGCGACCATCCAGAACGCCTGCCTCGGCCAGCAGGAAGGCGCCGGTGCAGATCGAGGCGACGCGCCGGGAGGCGGCAAGGGCGTTGCGGATGAAGTCGCTCTCCTGCGCTGTCGGCAGTTTGATGCCGACAGCGCCCGACACCAGCAGCGTATCGAAGGCCGGATCGTCGAAGCGGCTGGTTTCGACCGTGACGCCGAAGGAACCCGGCACCGGTCCTCCGCTCTCCGAGAGGTAGGTGATGTCGTAGACCTGCTCGTCGAGTTCGAGGTTGGTGAACTCGAATGCCGAGATCGCAGCCAGGCTCATCATCTGGAAGCCGGGAAAGAGCAAAACGGCAATGCGCTGCATGGCTCAAAACTCTATTTGTCCTAAATGGTGGTTTATATGACATTCAAGACATTGGCAACTGAGCGTAAGACTCCCTTCAAGCGGACAGCAGGTGCCGTTGCTCAACATGGAGAAAGACAATGACCGAACAGCACAAAGGCACCGCGTTCGTCACCGGCGCGTCATCCGGCATCGGTGCCATCTATGCCCAGCGGCTCGCAAAGCGCGGCTACGATCTCATTCTTGCTGCCCGCAATGCCGAACGCCTTTCCGAACTCGCGGCGAAATTGACCAGAGAGACGGGCAGGACGGTCGAGACGGTTCCCGCCGATCTTGGCGACAGGGCCGATCTGGCGCGCGTCGAGGCGGTGTTGAAGAGCGACCGCAGCATCACGCTTCTTGTCAACAATGCCGGTTTCGGCGGCACCGCACCGCTGCTTGCCTCCGATGTCGACAAGATGCAAGCGATGGTGGACCTCAACGTCACGGCGCTGATGCGGCTGACCTATGCCGCCGTGCCCGGTTTCGTGGCGCGTGGCGGCGGCGCGATCATCAACATCGCGTCGATCGTCGCGATCGCGCCTGAAATCCTGAACGGCGTCTATGGGGCCAGCAAGGCCTTTGTTCTGGCCTTCAGCCAGTCGCTCAGGCACGAGTTGGCGGACAAGAACATCCGCATCCAGGCTGTCCTGCCGGGAGCGACGGCGACCGAATTCTGGGGTATTGCCGGCACGCCGGTCGACCACCTGCCGACCGAGATCGTCATGTCGGCGGAAGACATGGTGGACGCAGCTCTCGCCGGCTTCGACCAGGGCGAATTCGCGACCATCCCGGCCCTCGAAGAAGCCGCACTGCTAAAGGCCTACGAGGATGCACGCCAGGCGCTGATGCCGAACATGTCACGGTCGGCACCGGCCGCGCGCTACAAGGCTGTGTGAGGAAAGTGATGAGGCAGGCTTGTCCTGCCTCTACCCATGCCGAGCCAGTGCGCCGGCGAAGATATCGGCGTCGACGTTGCCTCCCGAGGTGACGACGACGACGTTGTCTTCTTCCAGTTGATCGCCATGGAACAGCGCTGCGGCAAGTGCCACCGCGCCGCCGGGTTCGACGACGATCTTCAGCCGCACGAAGGCGAGCGCCATAGCGCGGAGCGCCTCTTCGTCGGTGACAACGATGCCGGCACCCGCGAGGCGCTGCAGGATCGGGAAGGTGATATTGCCGGGTTGCGGCGTGAGGATCGCATCGCAGATGGAGCCGGTCATCGCCGCGTTGCGTTCGATCTTGCCCGAGGCCAGCGACCGTGTCGTGTCGTCGAAACCTTCAGGTTCGCAGGGGCGCACGCGAAATGCGGGCGCACTTGCCTCGAGCGCCAGGGCAATCCCCGATGTCAGGCCGCCGCCGCCGCAGGGGATCAAAACCTCAGCCGACCTGATGCCTTCTTCTTCCGTCTGCTCGGCGATCTCAAGACCTGTCGTGCCTTGTCCGGCGATCACCTGAGGTTCGTCGAAGGGCTTGATCAGCGTCAGCTTGCGCTCGCCCGAAAGAGCAGCGCCGATGGCGTCTCGATCCTGCGTCGCGCGATCGTAGAGCACAACGTCGGCGCCGAGCGCGCGGGTGTTGGCAATCTTCAGCTTCGGGGCGTCCGACGGCATGATGATAACCGAAGGAACGCCATGAAGCTTCGCTGCGAGCGCCACGCCTTGCGCGTGATTGCCTGACGAAAAAGCGATGACGCCGCGTGCGCGCACGGCAGGATCGAGTGCGGAAACGGCCGACCAGCCGCCCCGGAATTTGAAGGAGCCGGTATGCTGCAGGCATTCGGCTTTCACGAACACCCGTCGTCCGGCAAGCTCGTCGATGAAGGGAGAGGAAAGAAGCGGCGTGCGGCGCGCATGTCCGCGCAGGCGGGCGCGGGCGGCAACGATCATTTCAATGCTGACCATGGAGACTCTTTCAAATAACGGAACGCTCTTGCATAGGGCCGCACGCGATGCTTGTGAACGGTGACTTTGTCACCGTGACACGAAAAGCGTCGGGCGCGTTCCGGCAGCCTCTGGCTTGTGGCGACTTCGCCGCCGGAATTCGCTTGGGTTGGTGCCGGCGACGCGTAGAAATTCGCGATTGAAATTCGACTTGCTGATGAAGCCGCAATCGAACATCAGCCGTGTGACGGGGTCGTCCGTGTTTACAAGCGTCTCGCAGGCCGCACGGATTCGGTAGTCGTTCACATATTGCGAGACGCTGACGCCGTGGACGCGGTTGACCGCTATCGAAACGCGGCGGGCCGGCAGATTCATCTTGCGGGCAATGCGGCCGAGATTGAGGTCCGGATCGCGGTAGATCTGCCGAGATTGCATGAGATTTTCCAGCGCGCCGGCGATCGCATCGTCTTCCTGGTTCGGTACGGGTGGGGCGGGCGGTTCCGAGGCTGTCGTGACGATCGACTGACTGCCGCTGGCGATAGAGGCCGCGGTGCCAAGGATCAGGAGCGTGATCACGTTGCCGAGCGCGACAATCGCGCCGGCATGGAGACCGCCGCTCTGCTCGAGGTCAAGGCTGATCGCAATATCGGCCGCTGCCGAGGCGATCAGCGCCACGCCAGTGATCAAGAGAGATCGGTAGGATAGAAGAGCGCCATCGAGGCGCGAGGAGACTAGCGCGTCGGGACCTTGACGGCCCAGCCAAAGCAGGGCCGCTCCATAAGCGAGGAAGATGACGGTCAGGATAGGGCCGATCGGGTCGCGCCAGAACACCAAGAGAGCGACGATCGATACGCTTGGCAAAATATGCGGCCAGAAGCGGAGGAGCGATGCCGGGCCATCCGTGGCGAGATTGCGAAAGCTAATCCAAGCGAGCGCCGCAATCAGCGAGGCGACGACCGACTGGGCCGGCAGGATCTCGATCACGTCATAGCCCCAGCGGATGCCGATCAGGATCGATTGCAGCGTGTAGGCAGCAATGACGAGCAGGAACGGACGCTTCTCCTGTTCGGCCCAATCGTTCTGCCGCAGCATCCGCACGAGCAGGATGGCGAGCAGCAACGCGACGACAAAAGGAAGCGGAACGAAGATCATGACGGCGGGTCCGGTATGGCGCGTTCAATAACTGCACGACTATGGCCTTGATCGCAATCGCGGGCGACCCGGATCGCGATTAAGGTCTCCAGATCGTGTCTTGCTCTTCACCTTGCACGCAGTCGCCAGCCGATGGCCGGCCCGTTCAAGGAGAAATCGATGACACTGATCCTCTTCATACCTGCATTCATCCTGACGCTTGCTTGCGCCTTTGCCGATGTTCGAACGCCGGGCGAGGCACTCGATATTTCCTCCGTCCGTTCCGTCGTCATCAGCGGCGACGCCAGCGACATCAGGCTGACCACGACCAACACGGAACCCTACAGGGCCAACACGAGCGCGCGGCGCAGCGGCTGGTTCTCATCCTGGTATTCCAGCTGGTTCTTCAACGGCTGCCGCGATCGAACCGCAATGCGCATCGATCGAACGGTCCTGAAAATCGAGGTGATGCAGACCTCATGGACGGATCTTTCGGATTGCGCGCCCGAGGTTTCGGCCAATCTTTTGCCGGGCGCCATCGTGCGCATCGACCAGCAGGCGGTAAGGGCACGATTGGATGGCGATTTCGCCAGCGTTGCAATCTCCAGCAAGGCGGCCGACATCACCTTCGACGGCCACGCGACCGGGATCGATATCCTCGGTGCGGCGGTGCGCGCACGGCTACGCTACGACACGATCCGGCAGGACGAGACGGTCAGCATCAATGCGCAGTCGCTGCAGGCGGATCTAGAGTTCGGGAGCGGCGTGCCGGTGGACTATTCCGTGATCGCCAAGGCGTCCTATGTCGATAGCCTGGAGCCGAGTGTGCAAGGCGCCAGGCCGCATGTCAGTATCAAGGGCGATTTTGTCCATGCGCGTATCCGCTAACTAGTAACCGCCGGCAGAACCCTCGGTGGCGCGGCTGTCCATCACGCCATAATAGCGTGCGCCGCCGCCCTTCTCGATATCGGCAAGGCTTTTGCCGCCGACAAGAATACCGGCGGCCTGTCCCCATTGCGGCGGGCCGCTGCCATCATCAAGCGTATGGCCCATCGCGATCAATGCCCGGATCGTATCGGGCGAGAGCGTGTAGGGCTCGAGATAGATCTTGTCCGGCTGCCATTGGTGGTGAATGCGCGGGGCATTGACCGCCTGGCTGATGTCCATGCCGAAATCGATGACGTTGAGGATCGCTTCGAGGGTGATGGTGATGATGCGCGAGCCGCCGGGGCTGCCGACCACCATGAAGGGCTTGCCGTCCTTGGTGACGATGGTCGGGCTCATGGAGGAGAGCGGCGTCTTCTTCGGCGCGATCGCATTGGCTTCGCCCTGCACGAGCCCGTAAAGGTTCGGAACGCCGGGCTTGGAGGTGAAGTCGTCCATCTCGTTGTTGAGCAGGATGCCTGTGCCGGGCGCAACGACGCCGGCGCCAAAGGATCCATTCAGCGTGTAGGTGACCGCGACGGCATTTCCTTCGTCGTCGACGATCGAGTAATGCGTGGTCTCGACGCTTTCCTTGACGCCTAGGGGTTTCAGGTTGGCAGAGGTGCCGGCTTTGTAGGGATCGATCTTGGCGCGGATCGCCTTGGCGTAGCCCTTGTCGAGCAGTGTCGATACCGGGTTCTCCACGAAATCAGGATCGCCGAGGGCCGCATTGCGGTCGACATAGGCGTAGCGCATAGCCTCGACCATCAGGTGAACCGTCTCGGCGGAGCCGTAGCCGAGGAAGGAGAGCGGGTAGTCTTCCAGCACGTTGAGGATTTCGCAGATAATGACGCCGCCGGACGAGGGAGGAGGCGAGGAGATGATGTCGTAGCCGCGGTAATTGCATTCGATCGGCTTCAGTTCACGGACCGCGTATTGTTCGAAATCCTCCTTGGCAAGAATGCCGCCCGTCGCCTGGCTCGCCTTGACGATCGCGTCGGCTGGCACGCCCTTGTAGAAGGCATCCGATCCCTTATCCGCGATGCTGGAAAGTACCGCGGCGAGGTCGGGTTGAACGAGCTTCTCGCCGGCGGCGTAAGGCTTTCCCTCCGCCTTCAGGAAGATCTTTGCGGCGGCCTCGTCCTTCGCGAGCCTTTTGGCGCTGCCGGCGATGCTGGCCACGTCGCCTTGTTCCAGCGTGAAGCCTTCCTTGGCGTAGCGAATGGCCGGCGCCAGCAGATCCTGCCTTGACTTCGTGCCGTATTTCTCGCGGGCTATCTCAAAGCCCATGACGGATCCGGGCACGCCGACGGCGAGATAGCCGTCGAGGCTGGCGCGGGGAACGATATCGCCCTTGGCGTCGAGATACATGGTCTTCGTGGCCGCCAACGGCGCACGCTCGCGGAAATCGAGAAATGTCGTCTTGCCGTCTTTCAGGCGGATCGTCATGAAGCCACCGCCGCCGATGTTGCCGGCTGTCGGGTAGACGACGGCGAGCGCATAGCCGACGGCGACTGCGGCATCGACGGCGTTGCCGCCGTTCTTCAGCACATCGACGCCGACGTTGGTCGCCAGATGCTGGGCTGTTACGACCATGCCATGCTCGGCTTCAACGGGCGTGGGCGAAGCGGAGAGCGCCGGCGGAGCAAGTGAAAGCGACAGCGCGGCGACAGCCGCAAATATTCTGATGTGGGGGTGATCCATGACTTCCCTCAAAGCATGACGGTGCAATGGATATGGGACGCAGTGAGCGCTAGACAATGCACTGCTGTCCGCTACGGGCGCTGTTCGGTCGCTAAAGGATCAGTTTTCCGCCGTGACAGGTGGCGCCAGTCCGGTCGGGTCGCCCAGGGGAGCCACAATGTCTGTCGGCGCAGCCGGTGTCTGTCGCGCCAAACGTTGTTCGGCCTTGCGTGCGGCGGCCTGGAGGTCGCGGCTGGCCCCACCGATTTTTTCGAGTGCGGCAATGGCGACATCGGTGACCACATAGTCAGGCTTGTGGCCGAGGCCACGGATCTTCACCAGTTCGGAGCCGGCGATATCGAGGGCCAGTCCCTGCGAATGAAGGTGCTCCCAAACGATGCCATCGCTGTCACCAGTAATGATAACCGTCGGCGCGGTGATCCTGGAGTATTGCGGAGATTGCGCCTTGAGGTAGTCAAGCAGGCGCGTGCAATCGACAGCGTTGTGGAAGAACGCACGCGGCCGCAGCACCAGGGTAGGACCTGTCTTCGCGATATAATCTTCCGGACGTGGATTGGGCCGGAAGACGTTTTGTGTTGCTTGCTCCAACCGCCGCAAGCCAAGCGGCACGACTACGGCGTGGGTGAAGAGCCAACCGAGTATGGGCATCGCCGCAAGGTGATAGTACCATTCGACGCCGCCTGGCCAGGGATGTGTCGCCGGGGCCAGAAAGAGCAGGCCTTCAGTCTTGTCAGGATGGCGCACGCCGAAGGCAGCCGCAATGGCGCCGCCGAAGGAATGGCCGACGACGATGGCCCGTTTGATGCCCCGGCTTTCCATCAGTTTTGCGATCGCGTCTGCCTGTCCTGAGGGCAAGGCATTCTCCGGACCGCCGCGCTCCGAATAGCCGTGGCCAGGGCGGTCGACGAAGAGCATTTCGGCACGGCCTTCCAGCGGCTGCAGGAAGGCGCCGACTTGATCGAGCAGGTTGCCGCTTGCACCATGGATGAAAACAATGGGCGGCAGGTCGGCCGTCTCTGGACGTGCGACGTGAAAGGCGTTCAGCCGGTAACCGCCGATATCCGTCAGCTCGCCGATGTTCGGGGATGTCGCCTCGAATTGACGTCCTTTGTAGGAGGAGTAGCCGATGGCGGCGGCGATGGGTGCAAGGAGGGCGGAGGCTACGGCAAGCATGGCTACATCTGTCAAAATCACGTGACCAATACGTAAGATTGGCCCTCGTGGTTCACCGTCAAGATCAGGTGCGGCTGCCGGCCAGCTTTTCGGAGAGTGTATTCATCTGCTCCTGGGCGCTTCGATTGGCCGGATAGACCTCCAGGAAACGTTCCCAGGCTTTCAGGGCCAGCTGGTCGTTGCCCGATTCGGTGAGAATGGCGGCCATGCCGGAGAGTGCGCCGAAGTGGCGTGGTTCGAGGTCGAGCACATGCTCGATGTCGGACATCGACTTGCGATAGCTGTCATTGGCGTAGTTGAGCGTCGCCCGGCGATTCCAGCTTTCGGCGTAATCCGGCTTGAGGGCGATCGCCTGGTCGAGGAAATCGAGGGCGGCAGCGGTGCGTTTCTCCTGGATCGCCTTATCGGCCCATTGCATCAAGAGGTTGACGGTCGCGCTGCCCGAGTCGTTCCACTGGGTGCGGATTTCGTCGGCGATACCACTCGCCTTGTCAGGGTCGCGCTCGCGCTTCAGCTGTGCGTAGAGCTGATCCAGATGCTGCTTTGGTGAGAGGTTCGCGTCCGGCTGCTCGACGATGACTTCCTTCTCCGCAGCTGCGGCAGGGGACATGGGAGCGAGCAGGGAAAGAGACAGCGGCAGCGCCGCACAGGTCATAGCAAAAAAGCGCATGGCGGGCATAGTAGCCCGCCATCGCTGAAGATCAAAGCAATTTGATTTGATTGCCGAAGCAATCCCCCGACAGGCACGGGCGCAAAATGCCACGAAACCGTCCAGGCGCGCTATATCAGCCCTGGCGAGCCTTGAAGCGTGGGTTCAGCTTGTTGATGATGTAGATGCGGCCCTTGCGGCGAACCAGGCGGTTGTCACGATGACGAGCCTTGAGCGACTTGAGCGAATTCTTGATCTTCATTGTTTTGATCCGCGATGTTTGAGGGGGAATTCACATTCGCCCGTATCTATTACATTCAAAAGCGCGCTCAGGGCGCGCTCTTCAGGTTGGGCGTGCAGATAACCCGGCGACTTTCCTGTGTCAACCACATGAGGGTGATTTTCCCATGGCCGAAACGGCTTTTGTCAGGGGAAAACCGGCAATTTTGTGGTCAACGTGGTAACGTGCCCCATCTTGCGGCCGGGACGGGATTCCGTCTTGCCATAGAGGTGAACCAGCGTGTCCGGTCGTCGTAGCCAGTCCGGGAGCGCCAGAATATCGTCGCCGATCAGGTTCTGCATCACGCAGTCTAAGTGACGGTCGGCATTGCCGAGCGGCAGGCCGGCAACCGCGCGGATATGTTGCTCGAATTGGGAGACGAGGCAGGCGGCTTCCGTCCAGTGACCGGAGTTGTGGACACGCGGCGCCATTTCGTTGGCGATCAGGCTGCCGTCGGCGAGTACGAAGAATTCGATGCCGATGACACCGACATAGCCGAGCGCAGTCAGGATCTTCTCGGCCGCACCGCAGGCAGCGGCTGCAGTTTCCGCCGAGATGGACGCGGGCACCGTTGACGTGTGCAGGATGCCATCGCGGTGAACGTTTTCGGCAGGATCGTAGCAGGCGACCGTTCCGTCGGTTGCGCGCGCTGCGATGATCGAGATCTCGCGCTCGAAGGAAACGAAGCTCTCGAGAATGAGCGGTACGCCGCCGAGCGCCGCAAAGGCGCCGTGAGGCGTATCGTCGGTGGAGCGGAACACTCTCTGCCCCTTGCCGTCATAGCCAAGGCGGCGGGTCTTGAGGACGCCGCGACCGCCGAAGTTTGTCAGCGCCGCATCGAGATCGGCTTGACTGTCGACGGCGTGGAAGCCGGCCGTTGGAATACCGCATCCGTTGATGAAGCGCTTTTCGACAAGCCGATCCTGCGCAGCCTCCAACGCCTTGGGCGGCGGATAGACGGGGACCTGGCTTGCGAGGGCCTCGGCGGCGGCGACCGGGACGTTCTCGAACTCGTATGTGACGACGTCGCAAGCCTTCGCCAATTCTGCGAGCGCTGCAGGATCGTCATAAGCCGCTGCGATCTGCTCGTTGGCGACCTGCGCCGCCGGACAGTCGGCGTGTGGTTCCAGAACGACGGTGCGAAAATTGAGCCGGGCTGCGGCCATGGCAAGCATGCGGCCAAGTTGACCGCCACCGATGATGCCAATGGTTCTTACAGTCATAGGTCGTCCATCGGATATTCAGCAACAGCCGCGCTCTGGCGCTCGCGCCAGTCGTCGAGCCGCTCGGCAATGTCCTCGTCCGACAATGCCAGGACTGCCGCTGCCAGAAGGGCGGCGTTGATCGCGCCAGCTTTGCCGATGGCAAGCGTGCCGACCGGGATGCCGCCCGGCATCTGGACGATGGAAAGAAGACTGTCCTGACCGGACAGCGCCTTGGATTGCACCGGGACGCCGAAAACGGGAAGCGGCGTCATGGCTGCGGCCATACCCGGCAGATGAGCCGCGCCGCCGGCGCCGGCAATGATCACCTTGAAGCCTTCATCGCGGGCGGTCTTGGCGAAATTCACCAGGCGGTCCGGCGTGCGGTGGGCCGATATGATGCGCGCGTCATAGGGAATTTCGAGCGCCTCCAGCGTATCGGCGGCACTCTTCATGGTCTCCCAATCGGACTGGCTTCCCATGATGATGGCCACGGATGGTCTGTCTGTCATCGTCACGGCATTCCCTTCAGGCGATGATGTCAGGGATGATCTGGTCTTCCAGCTTTGTCAGCTTGTCCTTGATGACCAGTTTCTTCTTCTTCATGCGCTGGATGCGCAATGCGTCACATCCGGTGGCAATCATGGCATTGATGGCGGCATCGTAATCCTCGTGCTCCTGGCGCAGTCTTGCGACCATGAGCCTGATTTCCGCCTGTTCCTGATCGGCCATATGCATTCCCCATAACCGCCTTCGGACATCGTCCGTTCTGCCGATGATTTCCGCAAGCTCCTATCACCAATTAGAGGTAACGGCTAGCGGCTGTTCGTCATGATTTTGCCACTTGTTCTCCTTGTTTTCACCTTCGACAAGGCTTCAAAAATGTGTCACAGTCGAAAGGTTGACGCCTTGGATCTCCGGCGGTGTTGGCCGGGGAGAGGTAAGAGGAAGGAAGGGTCAAATGACTGTTCAAGCTCATCTTGAGTCACTCCAGAAAAAGCATGTTGCTCTCGAGGAGGAGTTGCATTCGCTTATGATATCCCCCTCCCGAAACGATAATGAAGTCGCTGAGTGCAAACGCAGAAAATTGCGGATCAAGGACGAGATTGAGCGCCTTAAATCATCCTTCCATTGAGTAGGATGCAGTAAATTTCCGAGCGCGGCCCTAGGCTAGGAGGGCAAAAGTCCAATTCCACCAAAAGCTTAGGTAAGGTCGTGCTCGACAGGCGATTATGGCGCCGGTTCCGACGGAAAGTCGCGAGCCGGCGTCTCTCATTTGAGTGGTCGGGCTAAGCCCAGAACTGATCGAGCCAGAGATTGAGTCGGTCGAAGCCGCGATTGTTGACGGCGTAGATGCGTCGCGTGCCCTCTGCGGTGACCGAAACCAGATTGCAATCTAGCAGCGCCTTGAGGTGCTGGGAGACGGCGGGGCGGCTGATGGGAAGCCCCTCGGCAAGCTCATTTACGGTCTTCGGCGCGCGTCGAAGTTCTTCCAGCAGGAAGCGCCGGTGGGGATCAGCTATCGCCGTGAAGGGATCCGTGTTCGACATGGCGAAAAGCTACGTCAAACGGCGCAATCGGGCAAGGAAATTGTGCGCCGCAGCGAAACCCAAAATTGTCAGAAACCCAAGCCTTCCTTCGCGATGAGCGCGGCGGCAATCAGGGCCATGGCATACATGAAAGGATAAAAGATCGCGGGCTTCATGCGGCGGACGCACCAGGCGCCGGCAATGGTCGCAAGCGGTGCAAACGGAAGCAGCGTGGCCGAGGCGGCGAGGTTCTGGGTGTCGAGCTGACCGAGCGCGAAGTAGGGGACGAGCTTGACGGCATTGAGAATTGCGAAGAAGCGAACACTGGTGCCGGTATATTCGCGCGGCGGCATCTGCAGTGGCAGGGCATAGATCTGGAAGGGCGCTCCGCCGGCGTGTGCTACGAAGCTGCCATAGCCGGACAGGCTTCCCCAGATCTTCGCAAGCAGCGGCCGCTGGCCGCGGGGCGGCGTGTGCTTCCCGGCGCCGGGGCCGACGGTGTTCCAGAAATAGCGAAGGCAAAAGAGGACGGTGACGACGCCGATGACGACGCGAAGCACGTTGCCGGGAACCAGCGTCGAGGTCGCCCAACCGAGCGCGATGCCGAATAGCGCTCCTGGCAGCATGATTTTCAGGGTTGTCCAGTCTCCGTGCTGGCGCCAGATCACCAGCGAGATCATGTCCATGCAAATGAGGATGGGGAGCAGAATCGCGGCCGCCTGAATGGGCGAGACGACGAGAGCGAGAAAGGGCAGCCCGATCAGCGACAGCGCATCGCCCATACCGCCTTTCGCAAGTCCGACCAAGATGACAGCGGGAACAGCGGCGCAGTAAAATGACAGTTCCATCGGCATGCTTTTGAAAATCCTCCCCTTGCCAGCCCCGTCTAACGGAATTACTCACACAAGACGAGTGCAGATGGGCCGCGAAACGGCCTGTTCCGCTGTAAATGGAAAGAGTTCATGACCGAACCGGAAAACCGCTGCCGCCTAGTTCTGATCGTCCCCGATATCGCCGATGCCGATGAGCAGGCAAAGATCGTCGGCGATGCCTTAAAGGGCGGTGATGTCGCCTCGGTGATTGTGCCGCAATACGGGCTCAATGATGGCGAGTTCCAAAAGCACGCCGAGAAGCTGGTTCCAATTATTCAGGACTCAGGGGCGGCCGCACTGCTTGCAGGCGACAGCCGCGTGGTCGGGCGGACCAAAGCGGATGGCCTGCATCTGACCGGACCGGCCAGCGAAATCTCCGAAGCGATCGACAAATATGCTGACAAGCTGATCGTCGGCGGTGGCAATGCCGCCGACCGGCACCATGCGCTGGAGATCGGCGAAGAGCGACCGGACTATATCTTCTTCGGCAAGCTCGAAGGCGACATCAAGCCGGAGGCACACTCCAAGAACCTGGCGCTCGCCGAGTGGTGGGCCTCCATGATCGAGATTCCCTGCATCGTGATGGGCGGTACGGATCCGGCTTCTGCGCTGGCGGTGGCCGAGACGGGTGCGGAGTTCGTCGCGCTGCGGCTTGCGGTTTTCGCGGACGCAGGCCGTGCGCCCTCCGTCGTCGCCGAGGTCAATGCGCTCTTGGACGAAAAAGCGCCACGGTTTGAGGATTGATATCGCGCTCATGCCGATCCTGTCCCGCTATTTGCGCGTTTCCGCTGCCTTTGCCGCCGTCATTCTGGCGGGGCTGACGCATGGCGTTTCGGCCCAGACGGTCGACAACGTCGTGACACGGCCGCTCGCGACCGCTCCCGAACCGCTGAAAACTGGGCGGCCGCAGACAGACGGCGCGGGACCGTCGACGGGCGTCGGGGTTTTCGACCGCATGGGTGCGAAGCTGCCAGATCTGCCGCCGGAAAAGGACTACAAAGGGCCGGTTGACGATGCCTACGGCGCTTATCAGCGTGGCTACTATCTAACTGCGATGGAAAAGGCTCTACCCCGCGCGCAGCTCGGCGACCCGGCTGCGCAGGCGCTTATGGGTGAGCTCCTGGCAGATGGGCTAGGCGTCAAGCGCGACATGAAAAATGCGGCCTTCTGGTACAGCAAGGGCGCGGAAGGCGGCGACGCCGCGGCGATGTTCAAATACTCGCTGATGCTGATCGAGGGCCGGTTCGTCAAGCGCGACAAGGCGAAGGCCGACGAGTACATGCACAAGGCGGCCGATGCCGGAAATGCCTCGGCCCAGTTCAATTGGGGCCAGATCCTGACGGCTGACAATCCCGGCGACAAGGGACTGAAGCTCGCCTTGCCATACTACGAGAAGGCTGCCGAACAGGGCATCGCCGACGCGCAGTATGCGGTGGCGGAGATTTACGCCTCATTGCCTGATCTGCCGGAAGAAAAGAAACAGCTGTCGCGCGAATGGATGGCACGCGCTGCGCATGCTGGCTACGACACGGCCCAGGTCGATCTTGGGATCTGGTTCGTCAACGGTCAGAACGGGCCGCGCGATTTCGTCAAGGGTTTCCAGTGGTTGCGGCTTGCCGCCAATCGCGGCAACGTGGTTGCGCAAAACAAGCTCGCGCACCTCTACATCAACGCTCTCGGAACCAAGCCGGATCCCGTCGAGGCCGCAAAATGGTATGTGCTGTCGCGTCGGGCCGGCCTGCCCGACGCAGCGCTCGAGGACTTCTATCTCGGTATCGAGGAAGACCAGCAGAAGGCGGCCATCGATGCCGCCAACAAGTTCCGCCGGATCCAGTGATCTAGAACAGCGCGTCGGCGACGAGGTCTTCGTCGTCCCCGACCTTCGCAGTCTCGGCGACAGCTGCGGTTCGTTGTTCCATGGCTGGAACGATATCGCGATGGACATTGCGCTCCTGCACGATCGTGTAGAGCCTGAAAATCTTTCGATCGAGTGGTGCGACCGCGCCGGCAATGTCAGATATGTCTGCGATTTCAGCGCCGGCCACATCTTCCAGAACGTCGGCGCAGCGCGCCAGCATCTCGCCAAGGTCGCGCTGGAAATCCAGCTTTGCGATCAACAGGCTGATCTTGTTCGCCACTTCGCCACCATGCTCGGAGAGCACCTTGAGGTCGTCTTCCACGGTGTCGGCTGCCGCACGGATGTTGCCGACGGCTGACGCCAGGTTCTCCCCGAGACCACCTGCTGGGTCGGCGCTGGCGGGCGCGATCCGGCCGGCAGCCGCTTCCAGCGTCGGCAGGCCGTTGACGATCGCATCGGCGGACTCGTCGAGTTTGGCGGCAAAGATGCGCAGTTCCGCGGTGACAACGTTGATCGATTTTCCTTCTTCGCCCAAGCGGCTGCAGCGCAGATTGGTATTCAACGCCATGTAATGGATGTCGGTTTTGACCACACGGATATTGCCGACGGCTTCCAGGAGTTTGGCGGCGGTGCCAAGCGTCGATTGGCTTACCTGATCGGCCTGCCGGGTCGCCTGATCGACCTGCTTGACGATCTCGTGCGCGGCGGAAACGCTCGATTCCAGTGCGCGCATGAAATTCCCCTGGCCGCCGCCGCTCATCTGGTCGCGCAGGCGCAGGATTTCCTGCGTATCCTGACCGAGGCTCGCGATCGTCTTTACGACATTCTGCGAACCCCGATGGAAATCCTTGCACATGTCGTTCATCTGCGCGGCCGTCAGATGATGGACGACGTTCTCCAGACGCCGGCGCGCATCCGCATCGAGCTTGCGTCCGTCTTCTGCGCCGAGGAATTCGTCGAGCAGCGCAAAGGTGCTCTGGACATGCTCGATGCGTTGGCGGGTGATGTCTCCGACCTGCAGGGCAGACAGCGTGGAGGCGACTTTGCTCTGTATGCCGCGGGCGATTGCCGAGACATCCCGGGCGATGGCCGCGAAGTTCTTCCGGTGTTCGGCAATCTTCCGGGCATTGTCCTGCAATGCCCTTGCAACGTCGGGCACTGTTTCGGAATAGCTGCGTGCGGCTGCCGTGCCGAAGCTCAGCGCCACCTTGACTTCCTTCTCGAGGCTGTCGAGGTGGGCGGCAAAACCGTTGACCTCAGCCGTTCCGGAGTAGATGCGCTCGAGGATCTCCTGCGCGAAGCCGGCGAACTCGGGAAGACCGGCGCCGGTGATCTTGGCAGTCACTGCAAAGGTGCGTAGATAGCGCATCGTCTCCTGCATGTCGGCGACGTGTTTGCGCAACGAATTGCCCGTGTCGGCAAGCGAGGAGAGCGCATCCTGGCGCGCCTTTTCGGAGATCGGCAGGTCGGTTAGGCTCTTGACCGTCGAACGCAGATCCGCGCCGGTGTCGCTGGGCTCGTTGGCGTCCAGTACCTTTGTGACATTGTCGAGCGAGCTCAACAAACGGTTGAGAACATCCATCACCGAAAGCAGCACCGTACCGCCTTCGAGGAAACGCTCCTCGACCTGGCTGCGGGCCGCTTCGAGCGTCTCGCTGATGCCTGATCCCGAAGCTTCAAATGCCTGAAGTGCCGATGCCGCCCCGTTCGTCACGTTATTTCCTTTACTTATAACACTGGCAAATTTTGACCCTATCTTTAGGGGTGGGACGGAAACAGCGGGTAAACACCGGAGACTCGTCAATGTTGTGCTTAACAGCGTGTCAAAAAATATCGCTCTGCGACCGACGCTGGAGCTCGAATTCTCGTATTCCCAATGAAAAACAGCTTATTATGCAACGTGAACAACCCTCAGTGTAATTTATCTCAGGTAATAATTCGGGGAGCCTGGACACGGCTTAGTTGCATGTTCTGGCAACCGAACTTTGCCCGTTGCTAAGCCTCTCATGAGAGTCCTTTTGGGCTCTAGAAGTATTTCGCCATCACCTAATTCGATTGTCATCGATATTCCCGAACATGCCGAAGCGGATCTGAGTTTCATTCAGCTCATCGAATCCGCTCGTCGCCAGGCAAAGGCGCAGAGCAAATCGATCACGCATTCCTCGCCCGCCAAGGGAAATGTTCTGAAGGTGCTTGAGCGCGCAGGGTTCCTCGACGCGTTCAACTCTGACGACGCTAAATTCTGGTTGCATAAAGAGGTGACGCCATGAGCACAAACATTCTGACTGTCGATGATTCCGCAAGCATCCGGCTGACCACGAAGGGCACGCTGACCAATGCCGTCACCGAAGCGGTCAATGGGGCGCCGGCACGCAAATTGACGGCCGATGAATGGGCATCATCATGACCGGGATGGGCGATGGCGGCGCAATGGGCATGCTGGAGATGCATCAGGCCGGCGCCGACACGGGTGGCACAGGACGAGGCGCCATCGGTCGTCTTCGGGATGCCCAAGGAAGCCATCGCCAAGGGTGGGGTGGATCGGTTCCTGCCGCTCGATCAGATCGCCGGTGATGTCCTGATCACCCAGCAGACGTTTTGAAAGTCCGGCAGCTTATGCTGCCGGACCTGCTCTCAGGCGAGATAACCGCCGTCGATGGTGAGGCTGGCGCCGGTGATGAAGGAGGCTTCCGGGCTGGCCAGATAGGCTGCGAAGCTTGCGATTTCGCGGTCTTCCCCGAGACGGCCGAGGGCCATCAACCCCTTCAGCATTTCGTGGGAATGCGGGTCGGAGTTCATGTCGGTCACGGTGGGACCAGGCTGGATCGTGTTGACGGTAATGCCGCGCGGACCGAGATCGCGGGCGAGGCCACGCGTCATGGCGGCGACAGCGCCTTTGCTCATGCTGTAGACGGCGGATGTCGGAAAGCCGCTGCGCTCCGCAACCACGCTGCCGATGGTGATGACCCGGCCGCCGTCATGCATATGCTTCGCTGCAGCCTGCGTGCCGGCAAAGACCGCCCGCACATTGACGGCGAACATGCGGTCGAAGTCCTCCAGCCGAAAGGCTTCCAGGCTATCCAACAATAGAATTCCCGCGTTGTTGACGAGAATATCGAGGGCGCCAAAATGACTGGCGGCCGTGTCGACGGCTCTTTGCACAGCGGCGGCATCTGCGCTGTCGGCATGGATCGCTAGTGCCTTGCCGCCCTTTGCCTCGATGTCGGCGGCGATCGCCTCGGCTTTCTCCTTCGAGTTCGCAAAGGTGAAAGCGACGGAGGCACCATCCATCGCCAGCCTGCGCACAATAGCCGCACCGATGCCGCGTGAGCCGCCCGTCACGATTGCGACCTTTCCTTCAAGTGGTTTCGTCATTTTCACTTTTCTCCTTTATTGGACTGATTGGTCTAGAAATGATCGCGAGAAGTCACTGCTGTCCGATCATGCTGCTATCGAAGGCTGCGGATTGCGAGGCGGGCGACGGCGCGCTGGGTTTCGGGGCTTGCGCCGTTGCGGGCGCTGACCTTCATGCCGGATAGCGTAGCGCCAAGGAACTGAGTGGCGACCTCGGGATCGACCTCTGTCGATAACTGACCTTTCCTCTGGCCATCTTCCAGCAGCACGACAATTGCCTTGCCCAGCATTGCCGAGGCGCTGTCGGTCAGGTTCGACACGTCGGCATCGGTGCGGCCGAATTCGCAAATGGCGCTGACGCCGAGGCAGCCTCTGGACGCTTCCGAAAAAGGTCTGGATGCGAAGGCCAAGAGGGCGGCTTCCAGGGCGTCAAGCGGATGCTCGCTGTCCTTCAGGTCCGCGATGATGCTAAGAATACTGTCGGTATTGTAGCGCTTCAGAGCCTGCAGGTAGAGGCTGCGTTTGTCGCCGAAGGTGTCATACATGCTCTGCCGGCTGATCTTCATCGCCGTAAGCAGGGCGTCGGTGGAACTACCCTCGTAGCCATGCTCGCAGAAGACGCCGATCGCGGCATCGAGAGCCTTGTCTCTATCGAATTCCTTGTGCCTTGCCATGGACACATGAATAGCAATTCCGGACTGACCTGTCTAGAATATTCTGCGTCATTTGTTCGAGCGGCGCCGTGCAGCGCCTGTCTCCTCTTGAAATTTTCCCGATTTTGTGGTCTTGAGGCCGCCAATCTTATCGAGCGCTGCCTTCTCCGGCGATCAGGGACCTTTCCCGCCCTGACAGCGCGCACCGTATTATCGCTCAAGGAAAAGTGCTCACATGGCTCGTTCAGCTCTCCTCAATGTCATGGTTCAGGCTGCCATCAAGGCAGGAAAATCGCTGGGGCGTGATTTCGGAGAAGTCCAGAACCTGCAGGTCTCGGTCAAGGGTCCGGGCGATTTCGTGTCAAATGCCGACCGCAAGGCGGAGAAGATCGTCAAGGACGAACTCCTGAAGGCCCGCCCGACTTATGGCTTCCTCGGAGAAGAGAGCGAGGAGATCAAGGGTACGGACGGTGCGCACCGCTGGATCGTCGATCCGCTCGACGGCACGACCAACTTCCTGCACGGCATTCCGATGTTTGCGGTATCGATCGCACTTGAGCGCAACAATGAGATCGTCGCTGGCGTCGTCTTCAATCCGGCAACGGACGAGCTCTACACCGCCGAGCGTGGCGGTGGCGCCTTCCTGAACGATCGCCGTCTGCGCGTCGGCGCCCGCCGCGTGCTTTCGGATTCCGTCGTTGCCTGCGGTGTTCCGCATCTCGGCCGCGGCAATCACGGTAAGTTCCTCGTTGAGCTTCGTCACGTGATGGGCGAAGTCGCCGGCATTCGCCGCATGGGCGCGGCCTCCCTAGATCTTGCCTACGTGGCGGCCGGTCGCTTCGACGGTTACTGGGAAACCGCGCTGTCGGCCTGGGATATCGCGGCGGGCATCCTCCTTATCCGCGAAGCCGGCGGCTATGTGTCCGATTGGGATGGCGGTTCGTCCATTCTCGAGACCGGTTCGGTCGTCGCGGGCAACGAATATATCCAGAAGGCATTGCTTGAGGTGGCCAAGCGTCCCGTTCCTAGCCGGTAAATCGCTGTTGTAAAGACACGGTTTTCGTTTCCGCATACTTCAATTCGGCACAATGTTGCTCTAGTCTCCGGCTGAAATGAATCCGGAGGCTGCGGAACCTATGGAAAATGTGAATGTGGCTGAATTCGGCTCGACCGAAAAAACCACGAGCAACTACAGCTATAAACTTTCCAGTCCGATGCCGTTTCTTTGGACGATGGTGCTGTTTCTGGTCATCGTCGGGTTCATTGCCGCCATTCTTTTCCGACAGACGCAGACTGCCTTCATGTACAATCCGGGCCTCAACGGTTTGATCCTCGGTGTCCTGGCGGTCGGTATCATCCTCGTCTTCAGCCATGTGCTGTCGCTGCGGCCGGAAGTGCGATGGTTCAATTCGTTCCGCGCCGCAGGCAGCGCCGACAAAGTCGGACGCAATCCCAAGCTGCTCGCTCCAATGCGAACGCTGATTGGCAGCCGTAGTGCTTCGGCGGGACTGTCGACCGCGGCCTTCCGCTCCATTCTCGATTCCATTGCCAACCGCCTTGATGAATCGCGCGATGTGTCGCGCTACCTGATCGGTCTTCTGGTCTTTCTCGGTCTGCTTGGCACGTTCTGGGGTCTTATCGGCACAATCGGCTCGATCAGCTCGGTCATCCAGTCGCTCGATGCGGGCTCGAATGGCTCGACCGATGTTCTTGGTGCGTTGAAGGAGGGCCTTGCGACGCCGCTTTCGGGCATGGGTCAGGCATTCTCGTCGTCGCTGCTCGGCTTGTCCGGTTCGCTCATTCTCGGCTTCCTCGATCTCCAGGCGGGTCGCGCTCAGAACCGGTTCTACATGGAGCTGGAAAACTGGCTTTCGTCGGTAACCGACGTTGGCCCCGATACCGCCATGCCCGCCATCAGCGGCACCTCGGCGGTCTCGCCCGAAGAGGTTCGCGCGCTCTCCGACTATATGCGCCGGATCTCCGAGGAGGGCAGCGGCGGCACCCAGAGGTCGGTTGCGGCGATGGCAAATCTTGCCGAAGGTATTCAGGGCCTGGTCAAGAATATGCGCAATGAGCAGCAGATGCTGCGCGACTGGATCGACGCGCAGCAGGAAGAGACGAAAGCGATGCGCCGCACGCTTGATCGTCTGGCCGAGCGGATTGGCTCGCAAGAAAGGCATGGTTTGAGCGAGCGCGTTCAACGCACGCCGCAAACCGAAAAAAGCGAGGGCAAGTAAGCTATGGCTCTTGCCCGCAACCGCCGCCGCGAGCGCGCGGTGGAGTACTGGCCAGGTTTCGTCGACGCGCTGTCGACGCTGCTGATCTCCATCATGTTCGTGCTGACCGTCTTCGTTGTCGGCCAATATATCCTGAGCCGCGAAATCTCCGGCCGTGACGAGGTGCTGAACCGTCTGAACAGTCAGATCAACGAGTTGACGCAGCTGCTTGCTCTCGAGAAGGGAAGCAAGCAGGACCTCGAGGACAGCGTCGCCAATCTTCAGGCCTCCTTGTCGTCGGCCGAAAGCGAGCGATCGCGGCTGAAGGCGCTGCTTGATGCTGGCTCGGGAGGCCAGAGCGCTGCACAGTCGCGTATCGGCAGCCTCACCAAGGAACTCGACGAACAGAAGCAGATGAGCGACCGGGCGATGAGCCAGGTCGAGTTGCTGAACCAGCAGATTGCCGCGTTGCGCAGCCAGATCGCCGCCGTAGAAGCCGCCCTGCAGGCCTCCGAGCAGAAGGATCAGACCTCGCAGACGAAGATCGCGGATCTTGGCCGTCGCCTCAACGTCGCGCTGGCGCAACGCGTGCAGGAACTCAACCGCTACCGGTCCGACTTTTTCGGGCGCTTGCGCGAGATTCTGTCCGATCGCGAGAATATCAGGATCGTCGGTGACCGCTTCGTCTTCCAGTCTGAGGTCCTGTTTCCCTCTGGCAGTGCGGATCTCAATCCGGACGGGCAGGGCGAGATGGCAAAGCTTGCGACGGCGCTTCTCGACGTTGCGAAGGAAATCCCGCCGGAGATCAACTGGGTCCTGCGCGTCGACGGACATACGGACAACGTGCCGCTCGCGGGCACCGGCAGGTACGGAGATAACTGGCAGCTGTCTTCTGCGCGCGCGATCTCCGTCGTCAAGTTTCTGATCTCCCGCGGCGTGCCGGCCGACCGTCTCGTCGCTGCCGGCTTCGGGGAGTTCCAGCCCATCGCGCCAGGCGACACCCAAGAAGCACGCGCCACCAACCGTCGTATCGAACTGAAGCTCACCGAGAAGTAGGTCTACGCGGCGTTTCGCCAGTCGAAAAGATCGGCTGCAATTGCTGCCGGCTAAGGTCGTTCCTGTGCAACAAGCGTCTCTCGGATCGGGCTGCAAAAGATATCGTCTCGGGAAAAGTGGCGTTGTCGCCGAGCGAGGCTCCGCATAGGTTCGATGAGACGTGGGGGAGAATGCTTTGATCGAATGCGATGTGCTGGTCATCGGCGCAGGTCTTGCCGGGCTCGTCGCGGCAGCGGAGGCGGCCGATCGCGGACGGAAGGTCTGCATCGTCGAGCAGGAGGGCGAGCAGAGCCTTGGCGGGCAGGCGTTTTGGTCTCTTGGCGGGCTGTTCTTCGTCGATAGCCCGGAACAGCGGCTACTCGGTATCCGTGACAGTCTTGGCCTTGCACGGCAGGACTGGATGGGTTCGGCATCGTTCGACCGGCCGGAAGACTACTGGCCGCGTCGCTGGGCGGAGGGCTACCTCGAATTTGCCGCAGGCGAGAAACGCCGCTGGCTCTATCAGCAGGGCATGCGCTGGTTCCCGGTTGTTGGCTGGGCTGAGCGGGGAGGCGGCTTGGCGCATGGCCACGGCAACTCCGTGCCGCGCTTCCATGTCACGTGGGGAACCGGACCGGCCGTGCTTGCACCATTTATTCGCCGTGTGCGCGAGGCGGAGGCGAAGGGTCTTGTCACGCTTCTGTTCAGGCATCAGGTGGATGACCTTGTCGTGCAAGACGGTGTCGTCTGCGGCGCCCGTGGCACGATCCTTCAGCCAGACGCTTCCGTTCGAGGCCAGGAGACAAACCGCATTTTTGCGGCGCTCTTCGAGATACGGGCCGGTGCGACGATCGTGACTTCAGGGGGCATCGGGGCCAATCATGACGCGGTGCGCCGCAAATGGCCGGTCGATCGGCTCGGACGACCTCCGGCGAGCATGGTCGCGGGCGTGCCCGCCCATGTCGACGGACGGATGATCGAGATCACCGAGCGCGCGGGTGGGCGAGAAATCAATTCGGACCGGATGTGGCACTATACGGAGGGGCTGAAGAACTGGGATCCGATCTGGCGCAATCACGGCATACGCATCCTGCCCGGCCCATCCTCCTTCTGGTGCGATGCCGATGGAAACCGCTTTGCCGCACCTGCGATGCCCGGTTTCGATACGCTGGCGACGCTGAAGGCAATCTGCGCGACGGGTCATGACCACAGCTGGTTCATCCTGACCAAAGCAATCATCAAGAAGGAGTTTGCCCTTTCCGGCTCCGAACAGAATCCAGACATCACCGGCAAGGATATCCGCCTGCTGCTCAAGCGATTGGGCAAGGAGCCGCCGGGACCCGTTCAGGCCTTCATGGACAGGGGAGAGGATTTCATCGTTCGCGATACGCTGGAAGCGCTTGTCGACGGCATGAACGGGTTGACAGGTGAAAGGCGCGTGGATGCAAGCCGTCTCAGGACGCAGATCGAGGCCCGCGACAGGGAGATTGGCAACGCCTTTTCGAAGGACGCGCAGGTCATCGCCATTCGCGGCGCTCGGCGCTATCTCGGGGACCGGTTGATGCGCACGGCAAAGCCCCACTCGCTGCTTGACCCGCAGGCCGGACCATTGATTGCGGTGCGGCTGCACATCCTGACGCGCAAATCTTTAGGTGGTCTGGAGACGGATCTTTCCGCACGAGTGATCGGCCATAGTGGTGATCCGGTGCCTGGGCTCTATGCCGCGGGCGAGGTGGCCGGCTTTGGCGGCGGGGGCATGCATGGCTATAACGCGCTCGAGGGAACATTCCTCGGCGGCTGCATCTTTTCCGGCAGGGTTGCCGGGCGGGCGGTGTAGAGGCGGCGCGTTTGGCGCCGCCTGATTTGATCAGGCCTCAGCCTTCGTCGTGTCGACGACTTCTGCGCCGGGAGAATTCTTCTTGATGGATTCGATGGCGCTCAGCGCCGATGCCTTAGCCTTATAGCCTTCGGAGCCGAACATGGATTCGCCATTCGGCGCCTTGAAACGGAAACGGAACTCGCCAGCCTTGTCCTTGTAAACTTCGAACTTATACATCGATTTTTCTCCCGGAATCAGGATGATGTCCTATCTGCAGGCGCAGCCTAGAACAAAAAACGCAACTATTCCATCGGGATATTTGCGTGCTTTGCAACCGGCGCGACGAGCCGATTTCGTGCAGGAAATGCGCCGCACTGCGGTTTGAAAATCGAGAAGACCGACGAGAACGTGTTGATCAGGTACGGCGCGAAGAGCACCAGGAAAGCCGAGATAGAGCATCAATATCGCGACGGTTCCAACACGAGCGATAAACGGCTCGAACTCGCCTTTATCATCGGGGAGTTGCGCTGCTGCGAGGGGGATGCCCGCGGCATCGATGGGGTTTCCGGCCGGGTCGGTCGTCGTCCATTCGACTTCTTCTGACCAAAGTCGGTGAGCGACCAATCCCGGACCTCCCGGAGCGAGCGACAGCACAGCAGCATCGATATGACGACGGCCACGGCGACGAGTAGGATCAACGTATCGGCGAAATCTATCGGCTTCACCAGAGCCTTTCTCACCGCGCGGCGACGATAAATCCGTCTATAAACCGAGTGTAATGTCGATACCACCGCCGGAGGCTGGCGATGGGAAGGAACGTGCAGTCGGACGATCACTTTGCTGCGGCGAGAAAGTCTCCGGCACCTGTTTCGAACTGCAGCTTGGCCAGCTTGGCGTATATGCCGCCGTGTCGAATAAGGGTCTGATGCGTTCCCTCTTCGACGACGCGACCCTGATCCATGACGAGGATCCGGTCAGCCTTCAGCACGGTCGCGAGGCGATGGGCAATGACAAGGGTCGTGCGGCCGGTCATGAGGCCGTCGAGGGCTTTCTGCACAAGGGTTTCGCTTTCGGCGTCCAGTGCCGAGGTTGCCTCGTCGAGCAGCAAGACCGGCGCGTCCTTCAAAATGGCACGGGCGATGGCGATACGCTGGCGTTGACCACCCGAGAGCGTGATGCCGCGCTCGCCGACCTCGGTGCCGTATCCCTTGTCCAAGCGGGCAATGAATTCGTCGGCCTGTGCAGCGATCGCGGCGGCACGCACCTCTTCACGGCTCGCCTCTGGGCGGCCGAAGGCGATGTTGTCGTGAATGGAGGCCGCAAAGATCGTCACATCCTGCGGCACGATCGCGAGGCGTTTGCGCAACGCGTCGGGATCGGTGCTGCGGGCATCGACGTCGTCGATTTTTACCGCACCCTGTTGCGGATCATAGAAGCGGAGCAGCAGCGAGAAGACGGTGCTCTTGCCGGCACCGGAGGGACCAACGATCGCGACGGTCTCCCCGGGGGCTACCTCGAAGCTCAGGCCATGGAGGGCGGATCTCTCCGGGCGCGACGGATAGGCAAAATGCACGCCCGTAAACTGGACACGACCATGCGCCGGAGCAGGCAGAGCAGCGGGCACCGTGGGCGCTGTAATCGGCGAGACTTCATCGAGCAGTTCGGTCAGCCGGTCGGCCGCACCCGCAGCTTGCGAAAGTTCGCCCCAGACTTCGGAAAGAGCGCCGAGCGAGCCGGCGGCGATGACGGAGTAGAGAAGGAACTGGCCGAGCGTGCCGGGCGAAAGCGTGCCCGCCAGGACGTTGTGAGCTCCGACCCAGAGAACGGCGACGACGCTACCGAAAATAAGGGTAATGGCGATGCCTGTCAGCAGGGCGCGCGAGCGTATAGCCGCGCGGGCGGCATCGTATGCCGTTTCCACAGCGGTGCCATACCGGGTGGCAGCGGCGTCCTCTCCGCCGAAGGCCTGGACGGTGCGGCTGGCGGCGATCGTTTCGTTGGCGAAGGCGGAGGCGTCCGCCAGAGTATCTTGGGCGGAGCGCGAGCGCTTCCGCACCGAGCGACCGAAGCCAACCAGCGGAAAGACGATCAACGGAATCGCCCCGATCACAAGGCTGGACAGCTTTGGCGACGTCACGATCATCATGCCCATCGCGCCGAGGCAGAGAATAAGGTTGCGCAAGGCGACGGAAGCGGTCGCGCCGACCGCTGACTTTATCTGTGTCGTGTCCGCCGTCAGGCGTGAGACGATCTCGCCCGATTGGTTGACATCGAAAAAGGACGGCGACAGCCGCGTCACATGGCTGAAGACATCACGGCGAAGATCGGAGACCACACGCTCTCCGAGCGTAATGACGAAGTAGTAGCGAAGGGCGCTCGCGACGGCCAGCACGATCGCCATGATCATCAGCATCAGAAAATAGCTGTTGATGAAGCTGCCGTCGGCCTGCGTGAAGCCATGGTCGATCATGCGGCGTATGGCGAGCGGCAGGGCGAGCGAGGTGATGGCGGCAAGCGCAAGGGAAGCGAGGGCACCGGCGACCATGCCGCGATAGCGCACGACATAGGGCGTCAGCCGGCCTAGCGGCTTCAGCGATCCCGACTTTTTTTCCCCTGCTTGCCCTGCGTATGCCACTTCGTCTCCGATCGCCTTCGACACCGCTTATCCGCGGCCGATGGCTCTTGTTATCCTGCCGGCCTTCATGTATAGGCAGCCCATCCTAATGGGAAGCCGTGGCGTTTGCGTCTGCGGCTTCATTTATTCAATCGGTCCTCTTGTCGCAATGATGATGCGTCAATTTGGACGTTGCATGGCAGGAAGATTGTTATGAAGGCAGATATCCATCCCGACTATCACACGATCAAGGTAGTCATGACCGACGGCACCGAATACGAGACCCGTTCGACCTGGGGCTCTGAAGGCGCAGTCATGAACCTCGAAATCGACTCCAAGTCGCATCCGGCATGGACTGGTGGCAACCAGCAGCTCATGGACCGTGGCGGCCGCGTTTCCAAGTTCAACAAGCGTTTCGGCGGCCTCGGCCTCTAATTGTTGCCACTTGGTGGAATTTGAAAGAGCCCCGCTTCGGCGGGGCTCTTTGTTTTTGAGCGCATGCCCTGGCGTTGCTTTCTGTTGCGCACACAACGAAAAACCGGCTGCGCAGGACGCAGCCGGTTTCGTGAATTCAGTTTGAGGCGGCTCAGTTGTTGCCGAAGGCCGTCTGCAGCAGGCTGAGCTGAGCCTGGACGCTGTTCTGGTTATCGGGAACGATCGGTGCCTCGGCCGGGCGATAGATTTCGCGATCGAGCAGGGCGACGCGGTTCTGCAGGCGCAACGAGCGTTCGATCAGGTGGCGGAAGGATTCCGGCAGATCGCCCCAGCCCGGTGCGTTGCGATCGACGTTAAAGCCGTCGAGGCGAACCTTGTTCTTCTCGGCCAGAACCTGATCGCGCGACATCTCGCCGTTGTTAACGGCGCGCTGCAGCAGCAGCCAGGAGGCCATCTGCATGAGGCGGGTGGTCAGTCGCATCGACTCTGCCGCATAGAGAACGGACGCCATGCGCGGCAGAACCTTGGAGGCTGTGCGACCCTGGCCATCGAGATAGGCGGCGGTTTCTTCGACCAGCGACATGCCTTCCGAATACAGCGCCTTGAACTGCGAGGATGCGGCAGCGCGACCTGCAAAACTGATTGTATTCAATCCAAGCTCTGACATTTAAACAGTCCCTGTTGCACGCATCTACTTATGGTCAGGTAACGCCCGCCGAAGGGAAAAGGTCTCTCCGGCCGTTCTTTATGCTTTTAAGATGGTAGCTTTAGCGGAATTGCGCAAGGCGTTTCTTAAGAAAGGGTTAACTTCCACAGTTTCATGGAAATGGTCCCCAGCGCAATAAAAAAGAAGAGCCGCAAAAGCGGCTCTCAAGGTAAAACAGGGAGAAAAATCAGACCAATTCACCGCATGGAAAACTGTCTGAGATCCAGAGAAGATCTGGATGAGTACAGTAATACCTTATAAAGCTTAATGGCCGCTTAAACCTGTCCCGGATTAACACCTTTCGAGCGCTAGTTTGCTGTAATACCCCGCTCTCGAATTACGAGCGGAAGAGGCTTTCCGCCGCTGATCTTGTCGATGTCTTGCTGGCGGCCTCTGCTTCGATTCTCACGATCTCGGCTTTGAGCAGCGCGACGCGCGCTCGCAACTCGTCGACCGATAAGGTGGAGAGGTCGGCACCGATCTCGTGCGTAACCTTCTTCTGCGGCCGGTCGTCGTCGATGAAGCTCATATGGAGTCCTCCCTTTTTTGCCTCAGCTATATTTTAGGGCAGGATCGCCGGTTTCGGGAGTCTTGCCGGTTCCGCGGTCCGCAAGCGACATGCTTTCGGGCGTCAGCGTTTGCGACGTGGCCGTCGGAATGGTGGTAAAGGCGTCGCGGTCGCCGACCGGAACGGCGGCGCGCATGCGGCTGCGAATGATGGCGTAGGCGGTGATCAGCACATGGGCGACCGCCGTTACCAGGAACAGGGCGTGCGGGCTGATCATCGACATGACTGGGCCGCCGATGGTCGGGCCGATGATGGTGCCGATGCCGTAGAGGAGCAGCAGTCCGCCGGATACCTTCACGAAGTCCTCGGCGGAGGCATAGTCGTTGGCGTGTGCGACCGCGATTGGATAGAGCGTGTTTGCAACGGCGCCGTAGAGCACGACAAGGCCGATGATGAAGTAGGGCGAGGAGGGCTGCAGGATCGCCAGCAGCAGGCCGGCGATAGCAGCAATTGCGGACATCGCCGCGAGCACGTGGCGGCGATCGATGCGATCAGAAAGGCGACCTGCCGGCAGCTGCATCAGGGCGCCGGCGAAAATGGTGGCGCTCATCATGATGGCAATGCTGGTATCGGAAAGGCCGGAGCCCGCGCCGAAGACCGCACCCAGCGTACCATAGGCGCCGTTGGCGATGCCGACGAGAAGAATGCCAAGGCAGGATACGGGGGAGTTGCGGTAAAGGGCTGGCAGATCGAGCTTGACGGCCTTCAGCGGCTGCGGCGAGGCTGCGGTCGAGAGCGTCGTCGGAAGCATCGCGATGCAGTAGAAGATGCCGCAGATCATGAACAGGACGGGCGTGCGCACATCCTCCAGCGGGATCATCATCTGGCCCGCCACGACGCCGAAGAGTGTAATGGCGATATAGAGCGAGAAGATCGCGCCGCGGCTCTCATTGGTAGCGCGCTCGTTCAGCCAGCTCTCGATGATCATCGAAGTGCCGGCGGTCGCAAAGCCGGTGACGGCTCGCAACAGCACCCACCAGACCGGGTGGATGATGATACCGCTGACAAGCGCGATGATTGCGATGATGGCAATGAAGCCGGAGAAGGCCCGCACGTGGCCGACACGGCGCACAAGTTTCGGTGCGACGAGGCAGCCGATGACGAAGCCAGCGGCCCAGGAGGTGCCGAGCAGGCCGAGGGTGGTTGTTGCGTAGCCTTCCAGATTGCCGCGCATCGGAAGCAGGATGCCCTGCAACCCGTTGCCCATGAAGAGAAAGAGCGTCCCGAAGAGAAGCGAGGCGACGGACAGCAGATTTCTTTTCATTTAGCAGACTCTATGCGTTGAATGTCAAAGGTCATATGGCAACACGCAGTGTCGCCCAGCCTCGAGATGATTGATTGTGCCCCCAAATGCCTTTACGGCATGAATAAATGCAGTCGTGACGCGAAAAAATGTCCGTCCTGTGACATTCATAAGAGATGGAAAAATAAAGACATGACGAAGCTGATCGCTCTGCTGCTCATCCTGGCGATGGCGATTCAGCTGATCAAGCCGCTGGGTGTTCCCGGGCTGCAGCGACGCATGGATTTCTGGAAGATCGCGCTGATCGCCTTCGCGATCTGGGCGGTGGCGCTGATCGGGCGCGATGTCTTCGTCTAGTACGCGATTTCACCGCGCATGACAGGCGCGCAGCCGCCCGAAATCGTCACGTCGGTGACGATGCCGTCCTTCTTGACCACGTCAATTGCGATGATGCTGCGGCGTCCCATCTCGACGCCTTGCTCTATGGTCAGCGAAACGCTCATGTTCGCATCCGGCTCTAGCGAAAGGAGGTAGGCGCCGAGTGCCGCCGAGGCGCTGCCGGTCGCCGGATCTTCCGGCACGTTGTCGAGCGGCGCAAACATCCGTGCGCGGATCGTCCATGGGTTTTCCCCGGAGCGGACGTAGACGAACAGCGAGAAGTCGTGGTTGCCTTCGGCGGTCGGGGCGGCAGCGTCTTGAAAGTATGCAAGGTTCGGGCGGGCGCGGCCAAGGGCGGCAAGATCTGCAAGTTCGGCAACGACGAAACTCAGCCCCACCGATGCAACAACCGGCGAATGCTTCGCCACGCGGATATCCTGCGGCCCGATCGCGATGCAACGGGCAACAGTCTGCTCAGAGACCGTGGCGCCGATGGCGAGCGGCTTCGGCGCCCGAATGGCCGCCGACAGCACCTCATTGCCGTTGCGCTTCAAATCGACTTCGACGAGGCCGGCCTTCTCCTCGAAGCGCAGGCGGTCGCCGACTGGCCGCCCGAAGACATGCGCCTGCTGCCCGAGCACATAGGCCGTTCCGACGTTCGGATGTCCGGCGAAGGGCACTTCCATCGTCGGTGTGAAGATGCGGACGCGGGCGGTATTTGCCGGATCTTCCGGCGGCAGGACGAAGGTAACTTCCGAATAGCCGAACTCGGCGGCGATGTTCTGCATGTCAGTATCGGTTAGCCCACGCGCTTCCGTGATCACAGCCAGCGGGTTACCCTCGAAGCGAGCGGAGGTGAAGACATCGACGGTCGTGAAAGCAACGGTTTTCATGGCGGTTCCCGAACTGGCTGAAGCCATGATCTCTACCGGCGATCGGCCGGCTGAAGAAGCGGAAAACTTGTCGCCGTTACAATGGAAAAACCGGCCGCCTTGGCGACCGGTTTCTTCCGTTTCGTCAGTCGAGAAGAGGCTTACGCGGCCTGCTCGAGGTCCTTCTTCCAGCTGCCCTTGGCGGCGAGGCTGTTCATCTCGGCGCGATGGGCAAAGGCGCGCTGGCCGGCGGCGACGTTTTCCGGCTTGCCGCCCCAGGCCTTCAGCGCCGTATCCTGCAGGGCGCGGCCGTAGGAGAAGGTGACGGCCCATGGTAGGTCGTAGCCGGAGTTGATCGCGGAAAGATGCGCCGTCGCTTCTTCGCTGGACTGGCCGCCGGAGAGAAAGGCGATGCCCGGAACGGCGGACGGGACGGTGCGCTTCAGCACCTCGACCGTGCGCTCGGCGACCTCGGCCACCGATGCCTTGCGGGCGTTCTTGCCATCGATGACCATGTTCGGCTTCAAGATCATGCCCTCGAGGCTGACACGGGCATCAGCCAGTTCTTCGAAGACCGTGCGCAGCGTCCATTCCGTGACCTCGGCGCAGCGATCGATGTTGTGGTCACCCGGCTTGCCATCCATCAGGCACTCAGGCTCGACGATCGGAACGATGTTGGCTTGCTGGCACAGCGCAGCATAGCGGGCGAGCGCATGCGCATTGGCCTTCATGGAGCCCCATGTCGGGAGGGTGGGAGAGATTGCGATGACACCGCGCCACTTGGCGAAGCGGGCGCCGGCTTCATAGTACTTCGCCAGCCGCTCTGCCAGCCCGTCGAGGCCTTCGGTGATGGTTTCGCCGGGATAGGCTGCCATCGGCTTCGCGCCGATATCGACCTTGATGCCCGGAATGCTGTCGGCCGCGCGGATGATGTCGACGAAGGGCGTGCCGTCTGCCGCCTTCTGGTGGAGGGTTTCCTCGTAGAGGATCGCGCCGGAAATATACTGACGCATCGCGTCTTCCGTGCGGAACAGCATTTCGCGGTAGTCGCGGCGGCTCGTCTCCGTCGATTGAAGTCCGATCGTGTCGAACCGCTTTCCGATCGTGCCTGTCGATTCATCCGCTGCAAGCAGCCCGCGGCCACCAGCTACCATACGCACGGCAATGTCTTCCAAACGTTCGCTCATATCGCCTTCTCCACAGCAAAAAATCGTCAATCGATGAATATAGGTCGCGGATAACAGAAGTTTATGGGTGGGAAAACGGCAGCAAAATTGATTGAAACGTTTGAATTTTTTTCAATCGTTTGAAAGTTTGAACTTTTGTACTCGCAGTGAGCAAAAGACCGCGGAGCTTTCGCGCCGCGGTCTATCTACATGTAAAATTTGTTAAATCCGTTTGTGCTGATTATTTCGCTTTGGACAGGACGGAAACGCCGGGAAGCGCTTTGCCCTCCATCCATTCGAGGAAGGCGCCGCCTGCAGTCGACACATAGCTGAAATCGTCGGCAACGCCGGCGTGGTTCAGGGCCGAGACCGTGTCGCCACCGCCGGCAACCGAGACGAGCTTGCCGGCCCTGGTGCGCTCGGCCGCGTATCTCGCTGCGGCGACCGTCGCCTTGTCGAACGGTTCGATCTCGAATGCGCCGAGCGGTCCGTTCCAGACCAGGGTCTGGGCGCGCTCGATCCATGCTTTGACCGCCTCGATCGATTTCGGGCCCACGTCGAGGACCATGGCATCGGCCGGGATCGCGTCGATCGCGACGATCTCGTTGGTTGCGTTCGCCTTGAATTCGCGGGCAACGACGCCGTCCTCGGGAAGAATGATGGCGCAGCCGGCCGTGGCCGCTTCGATCATGATCTGCTTTGCGGTCTCTGCAAGATCATGCTCGCAGAGCGACTTGCCCACATTGGTGCCGCGCGCGGCGATGAAGGTGTTCGCCATGCCGCCGCCGATCACCAGCGCATCGACCTTCTTCACGAGGTTCATCAAGAGATCGATCTTGGTTGACACCTTGGCGCCGCCGACAATGGCCACGACCGGTCGGGCCGGATTGCCAAGGCCGCTTTCCAGCGCCTCGAGCTCGGCCTGCATCGTGCGGCCGGCATGCGCAGGAAGATGATGCGCGAGGCCTTCCGTCGAGGCATGCGCGCGGTGGGCAGCGGAGAACGCATCGTTGACGTAGATATCGCCATTTGCCGCAAGCGCCTTGACGAAGTCCGGGTCGTTCTTTTCTTCGCCCTTGTGGAAGCGGGTGTTTTCGAGAAGCAGGATGTCGCCGTCCTTCATCGATGCAATCGCAGCGGCTGCGGCATCGCCGATGACGTCGCTCGCCGTCGCGACCGGGCGGTCAAGCACCTCCTCGACAGACGGAGCGATCAGCGACAGCGAGAGGTCCGGCGACGGACCGTCCTTAGGGCGGCCGAAGTGTGCCAGCAAGATGACCTTGGCACCTTTCTTCGACAGCTCGATGATCGTCGGAGCAACGCGCTCGATCCGCGTGATGTCGGTCACTTTGCCGTCTTTGACCGGAACGTTGAGGTCAACGCGAACGAGGACGCGCTTGCCGGCAATGTCGTTGAGGTCGTCGAGGGTCTTGAAGGAAGGCATGGAAAAGTCCGTTCGTTATTGCCCAAAGATGCGGGGACCATAGCAAGGATGACCGCAGACGCAAGGCGGTCATTGCGGGTTTTCATCGCCCTTGCCGGATGCCGCACTGGCGGCTGCTTCGCGGTTTCTGCGGCCTTTGAAACGCTCGTGGATGCGGTCGATGATATCGTGCAGATTGAGGAAGATCGGCAGGGCCGTGGCAGGCTCGAGGGCCTCGAGCGACATGCCGACCGAGGTGATGTGATCGTGGTCGTCGAGGTCGCGCACGATGAGGATGATGGAACCGAGGCGCACCCGGTCGGCATAGTCGGCTTTGCCGCCCAGGCGGTGTTTCATCAGTTCGGCGATCGTCAGGCCCTTCTCGGATTCGTTCAGCAGGCCGGGGCCATAGGCAGCGTCGAGATCGGCGGCCGGCCGGGCCGGAGACAGCGCGAAGGCGCCGAAGAAATCGGCATCGTCCTCCTCGACCGGCGCACGGCTGGCAAAGAGCTTGTCGAGAAGCCGCGAATAGGAAGGAACAACGAAGAGATAGACAAGATCGTTCTCACGCAACCTTCCGGCATATTGGTAGCGCATCGACTTGCCATCGCGGATGACGAGCGACGGCGTTGCCCAGCGCGGGATGCGCTCGCCGCGCAGCACCGGGCTGTCCTTGACGACGCGGTAGGACAGAAGCTCGTGGTTTGCTGCGCCAGGCAGATCGACTTCCACCTTGTCAACGGCGCCCATCCGCGGCGGGATGATGAGCCCAAGCTTCTTGGCGACCGGCTTGATCGTCCAGCCCTGCACCAGAAGCGAGACGAGCACGATGATGAAGGCAGTATTGAAATAGACCTGACCATTCTCCAGGCCGCCGAGAATGGGCATGATGGCAAGCAGGATCGACACGGCGCCGCGCAGACCGACCCATGCAACAAAGCCGATCTCCTGCTGCGTATAGTCGAAGGGCAGCAGCGACAGCCAGATGGCGAGCGGGCGTGCGATGAAGATCAGGAACAGGGCGAGCAGCACGGCGGGGATGGCGATCGCGGGAAACTGCGACGGAGTCGCCAGCAGGCCGAGGACGAGGAACATGATGATCTGGGCAAGCCAGGTCATGCCGTCCTGGAAGCGCTTGATGGCGGCATAACCATGGAGCCTGCGATTGCCAGCGTAGATGCCGGCAACGTAGACGGCAAGGAAACCGCTTCCCCCGACCGCGCCGGTCGCCGAAAAGACAAGTAGCGCCAAAGCGAGCACGAAGATCGGCGTCAGGCCGCGATCCGTCTCCAGCTTGCTCACGATCAGAACGATCATCATGCCCCCGAGCAGGCCGAGGATGACGCCAAGGCCCATCTGCTGCACGAACATGGCAAGCATGCCGATGTTGATGCCGTGGTACCGTTCGCCGCTGGCAAGAATCTCGACGAGGGCGATGGTCAGGAAGATCGCCATCGGATCGTTGGTTCCAGATTCCACCTCGAGCGTCGAGCGCACCTTGTCGCGAATATTGATGCCGCCGATGCGCAGCAGGAAGAAGACCGCCGCCGCGTCAGTGGAGGCGACGATGGAGCCGAGCAGCAGGCCTTCCAGAAAGGTGAAGTTCAGCATCCACATGGCGGCGACGCCAATGAGTGCGGCCGTTATCAGGACGCCAACGGAGGCAAGCGTCAGCGAGGGTATGGCCGCAAGCTTGAAGGCCTGCACCGGCGTTCCGAAGCCGGAGTCGAACAGGATGACTGCCAGCGCGATGGAGCCGAGGATGTAGGCGAGATAATTGTTGGTGAACTCGATGCCGAGGCCGTCCGTGCCCGCAAGCAGGCCGATCGCCAGGAAGAGCAGGAGGAGGGGAGCGCCGAAGCGGAAGGCGAGCAGGCTGGAAAATGCGGCGAGGAGCACGAGCGTCGTCGAGACCAGTACGACGATGTAGAACGCTTCCATGCCTATCCCCTTACCCGCAAGTCAATGCAGACCGCCCCCGGTCCCGCAGCCCATTTCAAGTCGCCCTTTCGTGGTCACCCCAAGCGGCCATAAGTAAACGGCAAAACAAACGGGATGGGTAGGCCTTGCGGTCAAACCCGTGCTGCTTTGCGGCTTCATGCTGCTGTTTTGGCGTGCCGAACGGCAAAGCCGGATGAGCGCTCACGAAGGAGCATGAATCGAGTGTATGAGCAAATCGGGCGATAGCAGGGCAGAAGCAGCGCTCTCGCGCTTTTCCTCGCAATCAGTGCGTGGCCTCAAGGAGAGCCGCGCCGGGTTTCAGCACAGGGCCGCTTTTAGCGCGCTCGCTTATCTGATCGCAACCGCTCAGGCGTCGTCGTCCTCATCGGCGATGTCGGAAATCGGAATCAGGAAGACGACGAACTCGTCGTCGATGGTCCGCTCCGGATCGTCGTCGAACTCGTAGGCGTGCTCGACTTCGCTTGCTTCGTCGGCGGTTGCCTTGCGCAGGTTGAGCGCAGCGACCCCATCCCAAACCGGCTTGCCTTGGGACTGCAGGACCGTCAGGTCCTCGCGGAAATCCTCAGCCTCGAAGAAATTCTTGGCATCGTCGGCATTCTCGGAGCGAAAGCTTGCGATCGCTTGACCGCCGATCTCGATCGTAAAGTAGTCCATCAAATTCTCTCTCGCCTCTGCGCCGCGTGTCTTCGATCGACACTACGGTGATCGATCGGGCCGCGCCAGTCCTATCGCTCTAGGCGCGCGGATTATCGAGGCCCCATGACGCGTGTGGACGCCATCAGCGGCTGCCCTTCGGCGATCTGCTTGGAACTGCGCCCACCAACGACGCTCAAGCTCAACACGCTCGCGACCATGAGGAAAACGATGATCGTCATGAGAATTTTCATGGGTGAATCCGCCAGCCATCCATCCGGCATTGTCTTGTGGCTATGACGCTAGTCCGTTTGGCGCCAAAAGAAAAGCGGCCCGGTTACCCGAGCCGCTTTCGACGATTTATGTCGCGATGCTCTTAGCTCGACTTTGTACAAAATCGGTGGTGATTTCGGGGGCATCTGAGCAGCCCTGGGTGAATCAATTCGCCGCAGGGTCCCGGCCTTGCGCCATTCGTTTGATCGGATTCGAACGAATGGATGAGCGAACAACATGATTGTAGCCGTGAGCCGGGAGACGCGGTCCCCCACATCCTTCGCAAATGGCTGTCGCCGTTTCGTTTCTGGTTTACCGCGCCAAGCTGGGAGCATCTGCTGGTCCTGGTGATGGGTGCGCTCCTTTCGCCTGGCAAGCGAACGGTGACGGCCTGCCTGCGCATCACCGGACGCGCGGAGGTAAGTAATTTTGCCGCCTATCATCAACTCCTCAACCGAGCCCGCTGGAACCCTCGCACGTTGGCGGCCCGTCTGCTGTCCATCATTGTTGCCCGGCTCGTGCCCGAGGGCCCTGTCGTGATTGGCATGGATGATACAATCGAACGGCGTTGGGGCCAACGCATCGCCGCGCGTGGAATTTATCGTGACCCGGTGCGCTCCAGCCATGGCCACTTTGTCAAAGCCAGCGGCTTGAGATGGTTGAGCTTCATGGTTCTTTCACCTGTCCCATGGGCAAAATGTATTAAAGCCCTGCCGGTGCTGACGATCCTGTGTCCCTCTGAGCGCCATGATCAGAAGAAGGGCCGAAAGCACAAGCTGCTGACTGATTGGGCAAGGCAAGGCGTCTTGCAGCTTTGCCGCTGGCTGCCGGGCCGCGAAATCATCTTTGTCGGCGATAGCAGCTTTGCCGTTCATACACTGGCTGCGGCTCTTCCCGACACGGCCACTCTCATCACGCGGTTGCGTCTGGATGCCAGTCTCTTTGCTCCACCAGATCAACGGCACGAACATACGCTCGGGCGACCGGCGCAAAAAGGCAGGCCATTGCCGAAACTGAAAACGCTCCTCAAAGACGCAAAGACCGAGTGGCAGCGCATCGTCGCATCGTCCTGGTACGGCAAGCAAACCGACAAAACCCTTGATGTCACATCAGGAACCGGCCTCTGGTATCGGCGTGGAACGCCCCCAAGACCAATTCGCTGGGTTCTCGTTCGCGATCCATCAGGCCGTCGTGAACCCCAGGCGTTCATGAGCACCAACGTCAACCTTGAGCCCGCTCAGATCATTGCCTATTTCGTTCGGCGCTGGCAGATCGAGGTCACCTTCGCCGAAACGCGAGCGCATCTTGGCGTGGAAACCCAACGGCAGTGGAACGACAAAGCCATCATGCGCACGACCCCGTCGCTGCTGGCGCTCTACAGCCTCGTCACACTCTGGGCATGCGATCTGCTCGGTCATGGCGTCCTTCCCTATGCCGCCGCCTGGTACAAGAAAACAGAGTTCACCTTCTCCGATGCCATCGGTGCGGTTCGCATGATCCTGTGGGATCAGGATATTTATCGACAGCACCCGCCAGACCCGGACATTCCTGAAACTCAACCAAGCCGCCTCAAGCGGATGACACAAGCACTTTGCTTCGCTGCATAATGTACAAAGTCGAGCTTAGATGAGCTTTGCGAAGGCAACGGCGGTGTCGGACATGCGGCTGGAGAAGCCCCACTCGTTGTCGTACCAGGACAGGACACGCACGAAGTTGCCTTCCATGACCTTCGTCTGATCAGTTGCGAAGATCGATGAGTGGCTGTCGTGGTTGAAGTCACGGGAAACGAGCGGCTCGTCGGTGTAGCCGAGGATGCCCTTGAGTTTGCCGTTTGCGGCAGCCTTGATCGCTTCGTTGATTTCGCCGACGGTCGTGGCCTTCTTGGCGACGAACTTGAAGTCGACGACCGAGACGTTCGGGGTCGGAACGCGGATCGAGGTGCCATCGAGCTTGCCCTTAAGATGCGGCAGGACGAGGCCGACGGCCTTGGCGGCGCCGGTCGAGGTCGGGATCATCGACAGGGCTGCAGCGCGGGCGCGGTAAAGGTCCTTGTGCATCGTGTCGAGCGTCGGCTGGTCGCCGGTGTAGGAGTGGATGGTGGTCATGAAGCCGTGATCGATGCCGACAGCGTCGTCGAGGACCTTGACGACCGGAACCAGGCAGTTCGTCGTGCAGGACGCGTTGGAGATGACCAGGTGTTCCTTGGTCAACTGGTCATCATTGACGCCGAAGACGACCGTCAGGTCGGCACCGTCGGCAGGAGCCGAAACGATGACGCGCTTTGCGCCGGCCGTCAGGTGGGCGGCAGCCTTGTCGCGGGCGGTGAAGATGCCGGTGCACTCCATCGCGATGTCGACGCCGAGTTCCTTGTGCGGCAGCGTTGCCGGGTCCTTGATCGCGGTCACCTTGATCGGCTTTCCGCCGCCGACAGTGATCGTGTCGCCCTCAACCTTTACCTCGGCCGGGAACTTGCCGTGGATAGAATCGTAGCGCAGCAAATGGGCGTTGGTCTCGACCGGGCCGAGGTCGTTGATGGCAACGACTTCGATGTCGGTGCGGCCAGATTCTACGATAGCGCGGAGAACGTTGCGGCCGATGCGGCCGAAGCCGTTGATGGCAACCTTTACAGTCATGTGCATTCACTCCCTAGAGATGGGGCTTGCGGATTGAGTTGTTGGAGAGCGCCTGAGCGCTCTCTTAGAGTTTTGCTTCTGCGGCAGCGACCACGGCGTCCGCGGTGATGCCGAAATGCTTGAAGACGTCCTTCGCCGGGCCGGACGCGCCGAAGCCCTTCATGCCGACGAAGCTGCCTTCCGGACCGATGAAGGCATCCCAGCCCTCGCGGACGGCGGCTTCGACGGCGATCTTGACCGGCGAGTTGCCGATGACTTCCTTGCGGTAGGCTTCCGGCTGCTCGAAGAACAGTTCGGTGCAGGGAACGGATACGACCCGGACGCTGACGCCCTTGGCTTCCAGCGTTGCGCGGGCGGCAACCGCAAGCTCGACTTCCGAGCCCGAGGCGAAGATCGTCACCTTCGCGTCGGTATTGCCAGCGAGTGTGTAGGCGCCCTGTTCGCAGAGGTTCTTCTCACTGTACTCGGTGCGCACCGTCGTCAGGTTCTGGCGAGTGAGCGCAAGAGCGGACGGGTGAACCTTCGACTTGATGGCGATCTGCCAGCATTCGGCCGTTTCGGTAGCGTCGGCCGGACGGAACACCTGCAGGTTCGGAACGGCGCGCAGGCCGGCGATCTGCTCGACCGGCTGGTGGGTCGGGCCGTCTTCGCCAACGCCGATCGAGTCGTGCGTCAATACGTGGATGACACGGATGCCCATCAGCGATGCGAGGCGGATCGGCGGGCGGCAATAGTCCGAGAAAATCAGGAAGCCGCCGCCGTAGGGAATGAGGCCGCCGTGCAGCGCCACACCGTTCATGGCAGAAGCCATGCCGTGCTCGCGGATGCCCCAGTGCATGTAGCGTCCGGCAAAATCCGTCGGCGTGATCGAATGCATCTGGCTGGTCTTGGTGTTGTTCGACGGCGTCAGGTCAGCGGAACCGCCGAGCGTTTCCGGCAGGAAGCCGTTGATGACTTCCAGCGCATCTTCCGATGCCTTGCGGGTGGCGATCGTCGGCTTGGTTTCGATGAGCTTCTTCTTGTAGGCGCTGATCGCGGCATCGAAGCCTTCCGGCAGTTCGCCGGCGAAACGGCGGGTAAACTCTGCCTTGTGTGCGGACTTGGCGAGGCCGTCTTCCCAGGCGTTGACGAGATCAATCGAGCGGCTGCCGGCTGCGCGCCATGCGTCGAGAACGTCGGAGGGAACGACGAAGGGTTCGTATTCCCAGTCCAACGCCTTGCGGGTCGCCGCGATTTCGTCGGCACCGAGCGGGTTGCCGTGGACTTTGTGGGTGCCCTGTTTGTTCGGAGCGCCGAAGCCGATGATCGTCTTGCAGGCGATAAACGTCGGGCGATCAGACGTGTGGGCGGTTTCGATGGCAGCCGCGATGGCAGCCTGATCGTGACCGTCGATCTCAATCGTGTTCCAGTGAACGGCCTTGAAGCGGGCAACCTGGTCGGTGGAGTCCGACAAGGAGACGGCGCCGTCGATGGTGATCGAGTTGTTGTCCCAGAAAAGAACCAGTTTGTTCAGCTTCAGATGGCCTGCAAGCGCGATCGCTTCGTGGCTGATGCCTTCCATCAGGCAGCCATCGCCGCAGATGGCATAGGTGTAGTGGTCCTGCAGTTCGGCGCCGAATTCCTCGCGCAGCTTGCGCTCGGCGATCGCCATGCCGACGGCATTGGCAATCCCCTGGCCGAGCGGGCCGGTGGTCGTTTCGATGCCGGTTGCGTGGCCGTATTCAGGATGGCCGGCGGTTTTGGAGCCGAGTTGGCGGAACTGCTTCAGGTCTTCCACCGTCATGTCAGGATAGCCGGTCAAATAGAGCAGCGAGTAGAGCAGCATCGAGCCGTGGCCGGCCGACAGAACGAAGCGGTCGCGGTTCGGCCAATGCGGCTTCTTCGGGTCGAACCGCAGATACTTTGTAAAGAGGATCGTCGCCACGTCGGCCATGCCCATCGGCATGCCGGGATGCCCGGAGTTCGCCTTTTCCACTGCATCCATGGCGAGGAAACGGATCGCATTTGCCATCCGGTCGTTTTGTTCAGGAGAGGTCATGGCTGTTCCACGGAGTTCCGGTGTCGGGGGATGGCCTCGAGCCTGTGGAGACCATCAATGAGAGCGGGTGACACATAGCAGTTGGAACGGCCAAGTCAATAAATTGAAGGTCCGCTGAGCGCCGCTCCAATCGATTTTAGACATTTGACCATCAATTTTTACAAAAGTTGAATGCTGCTCCTGCCAGCAGTTGATTGTCGTCATCCACAGAATAGGTCGGCAGCCGCGGTGCCGGCTTTATTGACGCACCGTTGGCGAGGTGCGTATCCTTTTGGAAATACTGGATCGGTCTCGGGCGCCGATTCGGGGTCTTGTGCGGGGAACCGGAAGAGACATGACGCCTACAGGCAAAATCATGGAAGCAGCACTCAACGAGCTGCGGCAAGCAATCTCGGGGCTCGAGAACGCAGTCGAGATGCGTATCGAGCACCAGCGAGAGCAGGGCGAGATCGAAGGCGAGGTTCGCCGTATTCATGCCGATCGCTCGAAGCTTGCCCAGGAGCTGGACCAGGCCGAGTTCCGCGCGAATCGGCTCGAGGAAGTCAATCGCGAGGTCTCGCGGCGGCTGGTGACGGCCATGGAGACAATCCGCGCGGTTCTGGACCGATAGAAAGGCGCAGCACATGGCGCAGGTAACTGTAACGATCGATGGCAAGGCCTACCGCATGGCCTGCGAGGAAGGGCAGGAAGACCACCTGACGGATCTCGCGACGCGCTTCGACAACTATGTCGGCCACCTCAAGGGTCAGTTCGGCGAAATCGGTGACCTTCGAATTACCGTCATGGCAGGCATCATGGTGATGGACGAAATTTCGGAGCTGAACCGCCGCGTCGCGGATCTCGAATCCGAACTCGGCACCTTGCGCAACACCAGCGACACGGTGCTGGCGGCGAATGCCCGCACCGAAGAGAGCCTTGCTGCGGCGCTCGGCGAGGTGACGAGCCGTATCCGCGGCATTACCGACAAGCTGAACGGCAGGGCGCCAGCCGAGCTCAATTGAACGAACTCAATTAAATAGGTGCGGCGTCCCGCACCCTCTGGCGCGCCGCGGAAATCAGCCTTATATATCGGAATGCGGTCTGCGCCCCTCGACAGGAACCACAATCCCTGGGGCCATACTCGATCCAAAGGGAGCTGTCCCTGACCAGGCTCGTGGGCCTGGACACACGGTGCCCACCTACGTTTGTAGGCACCCAGGATCGTAAACATCCATCGGTTGCCGTGGATCGCGCTTTCCCTTTTTCCGCCCGCTTTCCCCGCCTGCAGTCTTCGTGTGCTCCGCGCGGCGGACCTCATCGTTCATCCTTCCAAGATCTTCGTTCAACTGATCCAGTATCGACAAGGCTCGATCTCTTGCCTGCCGTTCGCTGCCACCGTGGGTCGGTCTCATGCTTGGCGTCATGATCCAAATGTGACAGAGACGTCTCTTGCTTGCTGTATTGCGAGTGCTAGTTTCCGGAACCATATCGATTTAATTTTCCAGGAGACTTGAGATGCAGCTTGGCATGGTTGGTTTGGGCCGCATGGGCAACTACATGGTCCAGCGATTGATGCGCGATGGCCATGAATGCGTCGTCTACGACGCCAAGCCGGAGAGCGTTGCCGATCTCGTCGATAAGGGAGCTGTCGGTAGCCCCTCTCTCGAGGAGTTCGTCTCGAAGCTGTCGCGCCCGCGCGCCGTCTGGCTGATGCTGCCGGCGGCGATCACGGACAAGGTCATCGCCCAACTTCTGCCGTTGCTGCACGACGACGACATCATCATCGATGGCGGCAATTCCTATTATCACGACGATATCCGGCGTGGTGCCGAGCTCATCACCAAGGGCATCCACTATGTCGACGTCGGCACCAGCGGTGGCGTCTTTGGCCTCGAACGCGGCTATTGCCTGATGATCGGCGGCGAGAAGGGCATCGTCCAGTCGCTGTCGCCGATCTTTGCGTCTCTGGCGCCAGGGCAAGGAAGCACCGCTCCTTCGGAGGGTCGCAGCGCACATCCGGAAAGCACAGCGGAACAAGGTTACCTTCATTGTGGTCCGCATGGCGCCGGTCACTTCGTCAAGATGGTGCACAATGGCATCGAGTATGGCCTGATGGCCGCCTATGCCGAGGGCCTGAACATCCTGAAGCATGCGAACATCGGTGCGGCGACGCATGCGGTCGATGCGGAAACCGCGCCATTGGCTCATCCCGAACACTATCGTTACGACTTCAATCTGCCAGATGTTGCAGAGGTCTGGCGCCGCGGCAGCGTCATTACGTCGTGGCTCCTCGATCTGACGGCCGACGCTCTGCATGCCGATCCCGTCCTCACCAAGTTTGCGGGTCGCGTTTCCGATTCAGGGGAGGGCCGCTGGACGATCATGGCTGCGATCGATGAAAGTGTGCCGACGCCGGTCCTGAGTGCGGCGCTTCACGGCCGCTTCTCGTCGCGTGACAATGACGAGTTCGCCAACAAGGTGCTCTCGGCGATGCGCGCCGGCTTCGGCGGGCACGTCGAGAAGCCGAAGGGGTAGGCTGCTATCCTTTGCATTTTGAAGCCCCGCACAGCGCCATCTGTGCGGGCTTTTCTTTTATACAGCGCGATATATTGTCGAGAGATCGCATCAGGGGACAATGAATGATGGGTCTTGCAATTGGCGCACGTGGCATATTGCACCTGCTAATATCGATAACATTCGTCCTTGCTCTTGCTGGGGCTGCTATCGCCCAGACTGCGAACCCACCTTCGGCTCCTTCCTCGGCCACCGCTGCGCAACCACCTGCGGAAGTGCGGCAGATGCTCGAGCTGATGCAGACGCCGCAGGTGAAAGAGTGGATGGCGACGCAGATGAAAGCCGCGCCGACATCCACACAGGCCGAGACCGCAGAGGTGTCGGCATTGTCGGAGCTCGTCGGCCAAGCGCGCCGTCATGTCGAGATGGTCTCCGACGCGGCGTTGGCGATTCCCGACGAGGTGGCGTCCGCTTCCGATATCGTCGAGCGTGAGGTCGCGCCGAGCGGTTGGGTGCTGATAACGACCGAAGTCGTTATGCTGTTTCTGGCCGGAGCGTTGGTCGAGTTGCTGTTCCGCATCGTCGTTCCGAAACCGCAGATTAGGCAAAGTGACGACGAGGTCATGACGGTCGCGCACCATGCCACGGCAAATCTCTTCTATCGCATCGTGCCGGCTGTCGTGTTCGCCGTGGCCACGCTGGTGCCGCTGCTGGCCTTCAACTGGCCGCCGATCACGCGGTCCATGGCGATCGCGATTGCGATCGCGCTGATCGTCGCCCGCTTCGCCGTCGCGTCGGGACGGCTGCTGGTTGCACTTGTCACCCTGCCACGGGCGGATGGCGAGCGTCAGATCTCGCGCGCGAAGGCCTTGTTCTGGTTCCGCCGCTGCGCCCTCTTCCTCATCTATTTCGCCTTCGGCTGGGCGGCGATCCAGGTCATGGTCCCGCTCGGCTTCTCCGATGGCGCCCGCTATTTCGTCGCCTATATCCTTGGCCTTGGATTGTTCGCGATCGCCGTCGAGGCTGTCTGGTCCCGTCCGGTGGAGGAAGGGGAGCATCGTAGCCTCACGCTGTCCTGGGCGCTGACGATCTACTTCGGATTGCTCTGGGTTCTCTGGGTCACGGGGTTCAACCTTTTGCTGTGGATCGGTATCTACGCCGTGCTGCTGCCGCGGGCGCTTGCCGTTGCCACGCTGGCGGTTCGCTCCCTGCACCGGGCGGAGGCCGGGCTACTTGCAAAACGCACGATCGCCACCGTGCTGCTCGATCGCGGCGTTCGGGCCCTCATCATCACCGCCGCAGCATTCTGGTTCGGCCGCATGCTTGGCCTTGCCGCGGATCGAATGGCAGCGGGGGAGATGATGGTCGATCGCATTGCCCGCGGTGCGATCGGCGGGATCGTCATTCTGCTTGCCGCGGATCTGCTCTGGCACCTGGCCCGTGCCTACATCAACGGCAAGCTGGACGAAGCTCGCGTCGATGGCGCCGCCACGGACGAGGAGAAGGCAAGGCGGGCGCGTCTGCAGACCCTGTTGCCGATCTTTCGCAACATTCTTGCCGTCATCATCGCCGTCATCGCGGTTCTAATGGTGTTGTCCGGTCTCGGAGTCCAGATCGCTCCTCTGATCGCAGGTGCCGGCGTCGTCGGTGTCGCCGTTGGCTTTGGCGCGCAAACCATCGTGAAGGATGTCATCAGCGGCATGTTCTATCTTTGGGACGATGCCTTCCGTGTCGGGGAATACATCGAGAGCGGCAGCCACAAGGGCGTAGTCGAGGCCTTCAGCCTGCGCTCCGTCAAGCTCAGGCATCATAGGGGACCGCTGACGACGGTGCCGTTCGGCGAACTCGGGGCGGTCAAGAACCTCAATCGCGACTGGACGATCGACAAGATCACCTTGAACGTGACCTATGACACCGATCTGGTGAAGGCGAAGAAGGTGATCAAGCAGATCGGACAGCAGTTGTTGGACAATCCCGACTATAGTCCGCACATCATCGAGACGCTGAAGATGAAAGGCGTGGAGCAGTTTGGCGAGTTCGCGATTGTTATCCGCCTTGCAATGATGACGAAACCGGGCGAGCAGTTCGTCATCCGGCGCAATGCGTTGGCCATGATCCGCAACGCCTTTAAGGAGAACGGCATCGAGTTTGCTGTGCCGACGGTGCAGGTCTCCAGCGAAGGGCATGAGGCCGACGCGCGCGCGGCCGCCGCAAGCCGCCTTTCGCAACGGCCAAGTTCGGAGGAGCCTGCGGTGTGACGTTCGACTGTCGGACCGAGCCGAGCTTGCGCAATTCTCTTATTGCCGCCCCAGCCCCGTCAACGTTACGAAATTGCAATGTGCGCGGGCGCGCCCTGCGCCAAATTTGCCCCAATTGGAGACGAAGCAGGCGACAGCGGCGGGTCAGGGTCGGACAGGCGTTCATAGAGCTTACGGGCCGCCCATGTTACGTGTCTCGAAGATGATTCCCGCTGAACTGGGATATGGCGACGGTACGAGATGGCGGGGCACGGCAATTTGGAAGAAATCGAAGGCGCCGACGAATCTTCGATGCGTGGATTGTTCAGGCGCTACCGCGCGCTCCTGACGGCATTGGCGACGCTCGCGCTCTTCTGTCTCGTCGGCTTTGCGATCGTTCAGCTGACGAACGAAGTGCGTTACGACGACGTGGTTCGGGCACTGGCCGATACAAAGGCCAGCTCAATCGTGCTTGCGCTGGTCTTTACGGGCCTGAGCTTCCTCGCCCTTGTCTTCTATGACGTGAACGCCATCGAATATGTCGGCCGCAAGCTGCCGTTTCCGCAGGTGGCGCTAACCGGCTTCAGCGCCTATGCGGTGGGCAACACCGCAGGTTTCGGGGCATTGAGCGGCGGTGCAATCCGGTACCGCGCCTATTCGCGCCTCGGTTTGACGCCTGAGGAGATCGGGCGCGTCATTGCGTTCGTGACGCTGTCATTCGGGCTCGGGCTTGCAGGGGTCGCGGCAATCGCGCTCCTGATCATTGCCGACGAGATTGCGCCTCTGATCAATGTCGGTAGCCTTACCCTGCGGCTGTTGGCCGGTGCAGTCATCGCCGGCCTTGGCGTCATCATGTTCATGGGGCGCGACGGGCGCGCGATCCACCTTGGTCCGGTCGAGATCCGGCTGCCGGATTCACGCACCTGGTCGCGGCAGTTCCTGGTCACCGCCTTCGACATCGCCGCCTCGGCGACTGTCCTCTATGTCTTGCTGCCACAGGCCGCGATAAGCTGGCCGGTGTTCCTGGCGGTCTATGCGATCGCCGTTGGCCTTGGTGTCTTGAGCCACGTGCCGGCCGGTCTCGGCGTGTTCGAGACCGTTATCATCGCTTCGCTTGGCAGTGCTGTGAACATCGACGCGGTGCTTGGCTCGCTGGTGCTCTATCGCCTGATCTACCATGTTCTGCCGCTGCTGATCGCCGTGCTTGCGGTGTCGGCGACCGAGCTTCGCCGGTTTGCAGATCACCCGGTTGCGTCAGGCATCCGCAGGATCGGCATCCGGTTGATGCCGCAGTTGCTCTCGACGCTGTCGCTGCTCCTCGGCGTCATGCTGGTCTTCTCGAGCGTGACGCCAACGCCGGACCAGAATCTCGAATTCCTTGCGAACTACCTGCCGCTGCCAATCGTCGAAGGCGCGCATTTCCTGTCGAGCTTGCTCGGACTGGCACTGGTCGTTGCCGCACGGGGACTCGGGCAGAAGCTCGACGGTGCCTGGTGGGTGTCGATCCTGTCGGCCGCAGCGGCGCTGACGCTGTCTCTCCTGAAGGCGATTGCGCTGGTTGAGGCATGTTTCCTCGGCTTCCTGATCTTTGGCCTCTTCGTCAGCCGCCGTTTGTTCCGCAGACATGCGTCTCTTCTCAACCAGACGCTGACGGCCTCGTGGCTGATGGCCATCGCCGTCATCTGCGTCGGTGCGATCGTGATCCTGCTCTTTGTCTACCGCGACGTCGAGTACTCCAGCGAGCTCTGGTGGCAGTTCGAATTCGCCGGCGAAGCGCCGCGAGGTTTGCGCGCCGTACTCGGCATCTCCATCATTTCCTCGGCGATTGCGATTTTCAGTCTGCTTCGTCCGGTGGCGGTCAAGCCGGAGCCTGCGTCAACGGACGCCTTGCAGCGGGCGGTCGATATCGTCGAGAAACAGCGTTATGCCGACGCCAATCTGGTGCGCATGGGCGACAAGAGCATCATGTTCTCCGAGAAAGGCGATGCCTTCATCATGTACGGAAGGCAGGGACGCTCATGGATCGCTCTCTTCGATCCGATCGGTGAGCGCAGCGCCATTCCGGAGCTGGTCTGGCGTTTCGTGGAGTCTGCACGCGCCGCCGGATGCCGCGCGGTCTTCTACCAGATCTCGCCGGCGCTTCTTTCCCACTGTGCCGATGCGGGGCTGCGCGCATTCAAACTGGGCGAGCTCGCTGTTGCCGATCTGAAAACGTTCGAGATGAAAGGTGGCAAGTGGGCAAACCTGCGGCAAACGGCGAGCCGTGCGCAACGTGACGGCCTTGAATTCGAGGTGATCGCGCCTGAAAATGTTCCGGCGGCGATGGATGAGCTTGCGGCGGTTTCGAATGCCTGGCTCGAGGATCACAATGCCAAGGAGAAGGGCTTCTCGCTGGGTGCGTTCGATCCTGACTATATTGTTGCTCAGCCGGTTGGCATCCTGAAGCGTGAAGGCAAGATTGTCGCTTTCGCCAATATCCTGATAACGGTGGCGAAGGATGAGGGGACCATCGACCTGATGCGCTTCTCGCCGGATGCGCCGAAGGGGTCGATGGACTTTCTCTTCGTCCAGATCATGGAATACCTGCGCGACCAAGGGTTTTCGCATTTCAATCTCGGTATGGCGCCGCTCTCGGGCATGTCGAAGCGCGAGATGGCGCCGGTATGGGATCGTATCGGCAGCACCGTCTTCGAGCACGGCGAGCGATTTTATAACTTCAAAGGCCTCAGGGCTTTCAAATCAAAGTTTCATCCGCAATGGCATCCGCGGTATCTTGCGGTTTCGGGTGGAGGCAATCCGATGATCGCTCTGATGGACGCAACATTCCTGATCGGCGGCGGATTGAGAGGGGTAGTGAGGAAATGATGAAAAGACACCTTCTTGCAGCCGTCTGCGCCCTGTCACTGTTCGTTCCGGCGGCAATGGCGGCGACCGAGACGACGCAGAGCTTCGAAACCGGACTAATTCCTTCACCACACATCTTCCTTCCCGACGGTGACGTCAAAGGGGCCGTCGTGCTGATATCGGATGGCGCCGGCTGGGGCGACAACGAGAAGGCGGAGGCCGACCGGCTTGTCGAACAAGGGACCGTCGTCATCGGCATCGACTTCGCGTCCTATATGGATGCGCTCAGAAACGACGACGTCAGCCAGAATGACGGCTGCATCTATATGGTGTCCGATATCGAATCGCTGAGCCAGCAGGTCCAGCGCGCAGCGGGCAACAGCGCATACCATCTACCGATCGTTGCCGGCGTCGGCGAGGGCGGCGCGCTGGCACTGGCGATTGCTGCACAGACCCCGGATGCGACCATCGGCCAGACGCTGGCGATCGATCCGGTTGCGGGCATCCCGCTTACCAAGGAGCTCTGCACGCCGGCCAAGAAGCAGACGGTCGGCGATCGCATGATCTATGGGCTGAGCGATACATCGCTGCCGGACCCGATCATCGCGTCGTTCACGGCCTCAGCAAGCAAGGACGGGCGCGCCCACGTCGAGGAGCTCAAGAAGCAGCATTCCGACATCGAGATCCGCGACTCCGCGGACAATGCACAGACGACGCTCGGCGAAACGCTCTCGGACCTGATCGACGCTTCCGGCAGTGCCGACAATCCGCTCGGCCTGCCGCTCACCATTCTGGATGCCAAGCCGGCCTTCGACACGATGGCGGTCATCTTTTCCGGTGACGGCGGCTGGCGCGACATCGACAAGGAGGTTGGTGCCTCGCTTCAGAAGCAGGGCATCCCTGTGGTCGGCGTCGACTCGCTTCATTATTTCTGGTCGCAACGGGAGCCGCAGCAAACGGCCGACGATCTCGGCAAGATTATCGAGCTTTATCGAAAGCAGTGGAAGGTGAAGCACGTTCTGCTCATCGGCTATTCCTTCGGCGCCGACGTCGTGCCTGCCGCCTATTCGCGACTGAAGCCAGCCGCCAAGACAGCTGTCACGCAGATGTCGCTGCTGTCCCTCTCGCACGAGGTCGATTACCAGATCTCAGTCATGGGCTGGCTCGGCCAGAAGACGGAAGGTGCCGGTGGCGACCCGGTTGATGACCTGAAGAAGCTCGATCCGAAGATCGTCCAGTGCATCTACGGCAAGGAAGATGACGACGAGGTGGCTTGTCCTGACCTCAAGGACAGCGGTGTCGATGTGATCGCTCTTGCCGGCGACCACCACTTCGATGAGAACTATGACCTCTTGACCAAGACGATCATCGACGGGCTGAAGACGCGACTGCAGGACTAGGGCGCGTCGCGCGCCTTAACGTTCTAGCGCATCAAGTCGTCTTCACTCCAGCCGAGGGCGGCGATATCGCCGCTCCGAAAGCGACTGTCGTCTGCGACGATGAATTCGTCGAGCTGTGGCGGGCGCACGCTCGTTCCCGCCAACATCGCGTGAACCTGACCGCGGTGATGTGTCTGGTGCTGGAACAGATGGTTCAAAACGTCTTCCATCCGCTCGCGCTGGATGCGTTCGGTGCGATGGATCTCGGTCACCGACGCCAGCTTTTCCGGGGTCGCCGCTTCGCAGAGTGCGACCAGCCGGCGATCGACTTTGGCCTGTTCGGTCGCAAGCGTTGCGATGTCGTCGAACGGCTCCTCGATGTCCCAGGCCGACGGCCCCAACGTGCCGCCTTCCAGCGCATCAACGTAAAACCAATCGACCGTCAGACTGTGGTTGAGCGTTGCCTTGATCGACGGAAAGAAACTTGCTCGAACAGCCTCGAACTCCCCGGGCATCAAGCGGCGGCAGGCGTCATGCAGCCGGTGGTTTGCGAGCGCGTTGTTGTAGGCGAGCTTGCGGGCGGTCCTGCACGGGTCGAACGTCGGCATCAGATAACTCCCATTCTTGACGGCGCCACCCGAATAGCTCCGCAAGCCTCAGTCGTCTTCCTGGAACAACCGAAACTGTGCGGCCTCGAGATCCTTGGGAGGCTGCATGCCGAGATGCTTCCAGGCCGTCGCGGTCAGGACGCGGCCGCGTGGAGTACGCTGGATGAAACCCTGCTGTATCATATAGGGCTCGATGATGTCCTCGATCGCATCGCGCGGCTCGGAAAGGCCTGCGGCGATGGTTTCGATACCGACGGGGCCGCCGCCGAAATTGACCGCGATCATGTTGAGATAACGCTTGTCGAGCTGATCGAGGCCCATATTGTCGACGAGGAGCCGTGTCAGCGCCTCGTCGGCGATCTCGCGGGTGACAGCCTCGGCCTTGGCCACTTCAGCAAAATCGCGCACCCGGCGCAGCAGGCGACCGGCAATGCGTGGCGTGCCGCGGGCTCGCCGGGCAATTTCGCGCGCGCCCTCGTCGGTCATGGGAAGGTTCATCAGGCGTGCGCCACGACGAACGATCAGCTCCAGTTCCTCGACGGTGTAGAAGCTCAGACGGACGGGAATGCCAAAGCGGTCACGCAGCGGCGTGGTCAGCAGGCCAAGGCGCGTTGTCGCGGCAACGAGGGTGAACTTCGACAGGTCGATCTTGACCGAGCGTGCTGCGGGGCCCTCGCCGATGATAAGGTCGAGCTGAAAATCCTCCATTGCGGGATAGAGAATTTCTTCGACAGCCGGGTTGAGCCGGTGGATTTCGTCGATGAAGAGCACGTCACGCTCTTCGAGATTGGTCAGGAGGGCCGCAAGATCGCCTGCCTTGGCGATCACCGGGCCGGAGGTCGAGCGGAAATTGACGCCAAGTTCCTTCGCCATGATCTGCGCGAGCGTCGTCTTGCCGAGCCCGGGTGGGCCGACGAAAAGCACGTGGTCGAGTGCTTCGCCACGGTTCTTCGCAGCCTCGATGAAGACCTTCAGGTTCGCGCGCGCCTCCGCCTGGCCAGTGAACTCGTCAAGCGATTGCGGCCGCAGCGTCACATCCAGGTCTTCGCCTCGCTTTTGCGAGGATATCAGGCGCGCGGCTTCACTCATGCTGGCATTTTCCCAATCTTCAAACGCTCGCGACCAATACACCAAGCGGGCGGCTTTGGCACCCGCCCGGGCAGATGGATCAGCGAGCCAATTCCTTCAACCCGAGCCGGATCAGCCTGGCGCTATCGGCGCCTTCACCGGCGGTCTTCATTGCTGCCGCAACGGCATTGGCAGCCTGATCACGCGAATAGCCGAGATTTGTCAGCGCGGATACCGCATCGGCAACGGGAGCCGCGGCAACACCTTCGCCGAGCTCCTGTTTGAGGCCGATGGTGCCGGAGGCTTCTCCCGCGAAGGCCGGCGCCTTGTTCTTGAGTTCGGTGACGATGCGCACGGCAACCTTGGGGCCAACACCCTGGGCACGCGAGACGGCCGTGCGATCCTGCAGCGCGATGGCGGTCGCAAGTTCGCTCGGCGGCAGCGTTGAAAGCACGGCGAGCGCCACCTTCGCACCGACGCCCTGAACGCTTTGCAGGAGGTTGAACCACTCCCGCTCCAGGGCAGTCATGAAGCCGAAGAGCTTCAGCTGGTCTTCACGAACGTAGGTTTCGATGAAAAGCACGCAGGCCTCGCCAACAGAGCCGAGCCGCGACAGGGTGCGGGCCGAGCAGAAGGCGACGTAGCAGATGCCGTGGACGTCGACGAGCACATAATCGTCGCCGATTTCATCGATGGTGCCTTTGAGCTTGCCGATCATAAATGGAAGTCCGTCAGGAATGGGTTTCAGGGGAGATGATGTCGAGCGAGGGGAAGTAGGCGCGATAGCGCTCGGCATCGCGTGTCAGCAGGCGGTGCGAACGCACCGATGCGTGCGCCCCGATCAGGAAGTCCGGCAGGGTTCGCTCGCGCAGGCCACCAGCTCGGCGATAGGCGAAATGGGCCATTCCAGCATGGTAGGCCGCGGAAAATGGCAAGGCCTCGCGGACCAGATTGAGACGCGCCAGCATGAACATCAGTTCGTCTTCGCTTGGCGCCATGCTCGCCAATTCGGCCCAGACGATCGGTGTCAGGATGAACCGTGCCTGCGGCCTGAGCCGCAGGATCATCTCGGAAGACCATTCCTTGAAACGTGTCTCCGGACCGAACACGTCGATGAAGACGTTGGTGTCAACGAGGACCGAGGTCATCGCGCGGTCCCCTAAGCCATTCGATATACTCGTCCGCAGTCATGCCACCGGTGTCGAACGTCCCCGAAACGCTTTTCAGCCAGGTTTCGAAGTCGGCCTCGGATACTGATCTGCCGTCGGCGACGACAACCAGCCTGGCGCCCTTGTCGTCGGCAATGAAATCCACTTCCGATCCAGGGCCGATGTTCAATCGGTCGCGGATGTCCTTTGGGATAGTCACCTGGCCTTTTTCAGTCACGCGCAATGGTAATACCTCTCCGGTATTACTTATCATGCAATGAGAACAAGTCAAGAACAGGTTATCCTGCAAGCGCTGCCTGCCGAATGCGACTGCTGCCGCGGTTGTGGGCGTGGCAGATGGCGATCGCGAGCGCGTCGGCGGCGTCGTCGCCCTTGAACTCGACCTTCGGCATCAGGATCTTCAGCATCATGTGGATCTGTTTCTTCTCGCCGTGGCCAACGCCGATCACGGCCTTCTTGACGGCGTTTGGAGCGTATTCTGCGACCGGCAATCCGGCACGGGCAGGCACCAGCATGGCAATACCGCGGGCCTGGCCGAGTTTCAGTGTCGCCACGGCATCCTTGTTGACGAAGGTTTGTTCGACTGCAGCCTCATCCGGCTTGTAGCTATGCACGACGTCCGCCAGGCCGTCGTGCAGTTGGCAAAGGCGCGAGGCGAGGTCCACGTCGCCGTCCGAGGTGACAGTCCCGGAAGCGACGAAGCGCAGGGAGTTGCCGAGCGTGTCGATAATTCCCCAACCGGTGCGGCGCAGGCCCGGATCAACGCCGATGATGCGAATCGTATTTTGCATGCTTCACCCTATTGCACTCGTGAAATAACTGCCATCGATAAGTGAACAAAACAAAAACATTGCTTGTTTTTGAGGGCGGCCGTTTACGGCAATTTAAGCTCCGTAGCCGAGTTTTGATCCATAAAATGTCAGAGGAGCTCCCTTCCTGAGAAGGCAAGGCTCCCGTGCTCTGTTTTCAGGTCAGTCGGCAGGGCGTTTCCGCGTCCTGCCGGTAAGGGCCGTTCCGGAAGGGTTCATCGTTCATGGTTCAGAGATTTCAATCCCTGTCCTTCAAGGTCATCGCCACCTTCATTCTGCTGACCGCACTGTCGATCGCGGTCATCAACGTCCTCGCTTACTTCGCCAGCAGCCGCATTTCCGGCGAACAGGCCCTCAAGGCAAAGGAAAGCGTCCTGATCTTCCGCGGCGAGATGCTGCAGGATCAGCTTGAGCAGCTGGAAAACCAGGCGAACTCGATTGCGCGCATCGAAGCGCTGCAAATGTCGATCACAAGCCTGAAAAGCGGCTGGAAGACCATCGAGAAGACTTCGGGCGATGCTCGGGCCGAATTGAAGAAGGTGTTCATCACCAACAATCCGAACCCGGCCGACCACCGCGAGAAGCTGATGAAGCCGGAGGCGCCAAGCGGCTTCTACTATTCCAACCATGAGACGACGCAGGCCGAGGTGGCCCGTGATCTCGAGAACACCGCCTTCAGCGACCTGCTGATTGCCGATCTCGATGGCAACGTTCTCTACTCCTACCGAAAGAACGACGATTTCGCTGAAAATCTGAAGACCGACGCATGGAAGTCGACCGGCGCCGGTCTCGCCTTCGCCAAGGCCATCGAGAACACGGCCAAGGCGACAGACGATTCCGCGCCGACGGGCTTTTCCGGTCTTCGCGTCGACGCGGCGAGCGGCAAGTCGGCAATCTTCTACGCCGTGCCGATCGTCAAGCTTGGTGCCGCCAAGGGTGTCATGCTCTTTAAGGTGCGTGAGGACATCATCACCAGCATTCTCGCCAAGGGAATTGTCGCCGGCAGCACAGCACAGGCGGCGATCATCTCGGATGGCGGCGCAGCTATCGGCGTGAACGCCAGCGGCCAGCTCGTCACGCTCGATACCGCGCCTTTCACATTCGCCAAGGACGCGCTTTTGGCAAACGGCATGACGGTCGACGACTTCGATCGTGCCGATGGCTTGGCGCGGGCCTATGTCCGCGGCATCGATTATCAGGGTTCCCGCTTCCTCGTGGTGGAAAGCGTGCGGCTCAGCGAACTCAACGCCGGCTCTCTCGAAATCGCGACGCTGCTGACGATGATTGCTTTCGGTGTTCTCGTCGTCATGGCCGTGGCGACCTGGGTGATCACCAAGCGGCTCTTCTCGCCGCTTGCCCGCCTTGCCGGCGTCACCCGCGATGTCGCCGACGGCAACCTCGCGGTCGAGATCGGCAGCCAGAACCGCGGCGACGAGATCGGCACGATGGCGAAGGCACTGGCAAGGTTCAAGCAGTCGCTGGTTGAAAGCCGTGAACTGGAAGCCGCCAGCAACGAAACCCGGGCCCGCGCGGAGCGGGATCGCCAGCAGCACATGGCCGAGCGCGAGACGGAAGCCCGGACATTGCAGGAGGTCGTTCAAGCGGTCGACCAGGGCCTGCATCACCTTGCCAATGGCGATCTTGCCTATCAGATCGAGACCCGCTTCCCGAACGAGCTCGAAAGCCTGCGCATCAATTTCAACGAAGCGCTGGCTGCCCTTAGCGAAACGATGACGGCGATCGGCGGCAATTCCATGGCCGTGCGCTCGGGTTCGGAGGAAATGCGCACGGGCGCCGACGAACTGGCGGGCCGCACCGAGCGTCAGGCCGCCTCGATCACCGAGACTGCAAACGCAATCGATGCGATCACCCAGTCGGTCCGCGTTCAGATCGAGCGTGCCGAACAGGCAGAGCGCATCGCCCGCGATGCCAAGCGGGAGACGACCGGCTCCAGCCAGATCATGCGCGAGACGATTGCCGCTATGGAGGCGATCCAGGCCTCGTCGCGCCAGATCAACTCGATCATCGCCGTTATCGACGCGATTGCCTTCCAGACCAACCTTTTGGCTCTCAATGCCGGCGTCGAGGCAGCGCGTGCCGGCGAATCCGGCAAGGGCTTTGCTGTCGTTGCCATGGAAGTGCGCGAACTGGCGCAGCGTTCGTCGAGCGCTGCCAAGGAGATCGCGAGCCTGCTGCAGAAGTCGACGCGCGAGGTGGAAATGGGCGTATCTCTCGTCGAGCGTGCCGGCGACGCGCTGATGGGGATCGGCAGCCACGTCGAGGCGATCAACGGCCAGATCAGCGAGATCATGGAAACGACGCGCGAAGAGGCCGACACGTTGCGGCAGATAAACACGGCAGTGTCCGAGCTGGATGCGATGACGCAGCAGAACGCTGCAATGGTCGAGGAGACCACTGCAGCGATCCACCGGCTCGCCACCGAAGCTGTGGAGATGGACCGACAGCTGGCGAACTTCACGCTGACCCAGGGGCATCAGAGTGCCGAGGTGCACGTCCTGAGACGTCGGGCTTGAATACGCGCTCGGGAGATGAACGAGGGGGCCGGGAGACCGCCCCTTTTTCCTTTTCAGCTCGTTTGGAATGGGCGCAGTGCACACCTACATAGACCTGTCCTTCCAACTATCGACAGGCATCGCCATGGTTCCCTTCTCCATCCTCGATCTCTCTCCTGTTTCAGAAGGCGGGACGATCCGCCAGTCGCTCGAGGGCTCCGCGCGCATGGCGCAGACGGCCGAAGCGTTCGGGTACAACCGCTTTTGGCTTGCCGAACATCATGGCATGCCGGGCATCGCCAGTGCGGCGACGGCCGTGGTGATCAGCCATGTCGGCGCGGCGACGAAGCGCATCCGTATCGGCTCCGGCGGTATCATGCTGCCGAACCATTCGCCGCTGGTCATTGCAGAGCAATTCGGAACGCTTGAGGCTCTGTTTCCGGGCCGAGTCGATCTCGGCCTTGGACGTGCGCCCGGCACCGATATGCGCACCGCACAGGCTCTGCGACGCAATCTCGACGCCGGGGCGCAGAGCTTTCCGAACGACGTCGTCGAGCTACAGCAGTTGCTCGGCGCGCCGATTGAGAATCAGGCGATCCTCGCTGTTCCAGGCATGAATTCCAACGTGCCGATCTGGCTGCTGGGCTCCAGTCTCTATAGTGCGCAACTCGCCGCGATGCTGGGGTTGCCCTATGCGTTCGCCTCGCATTTCGCACCGGACTCGCTACTTGATGCCATCGACATCTATCGCAGCCGCTTCAAGCCATCTGCCGTGCTCGACAAGCCCTATGTCATGGTCGGCGTCATGGGTTCTGTCGCCGCGACGGACGAGGAGGCGCAGTATCTTTTCACCTCCGCCCAGCAGCAGTTCGTCAATCTGCGCCGCAACGTCCGCGGCCAGTTTCCGCGTCCTGTCGAGGATATGGAGAGCTTCTGGTCGCCGATGGAGAAACTGACGGTGGAGCATACCCTGCGCTATGCCGTCGTCGGTTCGCAGAAGACGGCGGAGGCAAAGCTGACCGATTTCCTGGCCGAGACGGAAGCGGACGAAGTCATCATCTCCATGCCGATCCACGATATCGAGGCGAGATTGAAGTCGGTCGAACTGTTCGCCGGGCTCCGAAACTTCCTCCGCGCTGCGGCCTAATGTCGCGCATCGCGGGCGGTTCAGGCCCCACAGCCATTTGTGCGAATTGACTTAATGCAGCCGGACCATAGCTTTGCTTGATCACACATGTCGTTTGCACGGCGTTGTGGCGATACAAATGGGATGGACGGCGCACGCCGCAAATCGCGCGCCGTCGGTTTCGAGCAACCTTTGGAGGATGAGGCTTGCGATGCGTTACGATGGTCTTGCTGTTTTGATTTCACTGATCTGTCTTCCCACCTCGGCTGCCATCGCCCAAGAAGGCGATGCGGCGGCCGGGGAAACGGTATTTAAGAAGTGCGCGGTCTGTCACATTGCCGACAGCGACAAGAACAAGGTCGGACCGTCCTTGAACCACGTGTTCGGTCGAACTGCCGGGACGCATCCAAACTTTGCCTATTCACCGGCGATGAAGGCCGCGGGCACAGCCGGGTTGGTCTGGGATGAGGCGACGCTACGCGATTATCTTCACGACCCAAAGTTGAAGGTTAAGGGAACGAAGATGGTATTCGTCGGCCTGAAGGATGATGGCGAGATTACCAATCTGATTGCCTATCTCAAGCAATTCTCAAAATGAAATCAGCTTATTGCGGCCTCGCCGACTGATTTGGAGGCCTCACTCGTGGCATTGCCGTCATGCATCGTTTATGAGATAGTCGTAACGTAAGTGCCAACGGATTGCGGGTAATTTCCGCATGCGACGGCTTGGGAGGAACGCATGGTTGTCGTGCTGGTTCTCGTTCTGATCGTCATCGGGTCGGTGGCATTCCATCTGTTCAGCCCGTGGTGGTGGACTCCGATCGCCTCGAACTGGAACTACATCGACAATACCATCATCATCACCTTCTGGATCACCGGCATTGTCTTCGTGGCGGTGATCTCGTTCATGGCCTACTGCATCTATCGCTTCCGTCACCGGCCCGGCCACAAGGCGGCCTACGAGCCGGAGAACAAGCGCCTCGAATGGTGGCTTGCGGGAAGCACGGCCCTTGGCGTGGGGGCGATGCTGGCACCTGGCCTCGTCGTCTGGAACCAGTTCGTGACGGTTCCGCCGGACGCTGGCGAAATCGAAGTCGTCGGGCAGCAATGGCTTTGGAATTTCCGGCTGCCAGGCGCCGACGGCAAGCTCGGGAGAGCAGACAATCGGGCGGTTTCAGCCGACAATCCACTTGGCGTGATCAGGAACGATCCGGCAGGGCCCGACGATATCATCATTTCAGGGGGCGAACTGCATCTGCTGCTCGGCAAGCCGATCCGCGTTCACCTGCGCTCGGTCGATGTGCTGCATGATTTCTACGTTCCAGAGTTCCGGGCAAAGATGGACATGATCCCCGGTTCGGTCACCTATTTCTGGTTCACGCCGACGCGCACGGGCACGTTCGAAGTGCTGTGCGCGGAGCTTTGTGGCGTCGGACATCCACAGATGCGAGGGACGGTCGTTGTCGACGAGGCGGACGCCTATCAGGCGTGGCTTGCGCAGCAACAGACGTTCTCGCAGCTGATGGCAGCGGTTGAACCGGCCAAATAGGCCGGCGTTGCGGCCGGGGGAGCGGCCGTGGCGGGAGGAGGAAGGAAGGCATGCGATGGTTGATATTCCAACCGGTGCCGGCGACGTTATCCCGCCTGCCGAGGTGGCGGATGTCGAGCTCTATCATCCGAAGAGCTGGTGGACGAAGTACGTCTTCAGCCAGGATGCCAAGGTCATTGCCATCCAGTATTCCATGACGGCGTTCGCGATCGGCTTCGTGGCGCTGGTCCTGTCGTGGCTGATGCGCCTGCAGCTCGGCTTTCCCGGCTATTTCTCCTTCATCGACGCCGATCACTATTACCAGTTCATCACCATGCACGGGATGATCATGGTGATCTATCTGCTGACCGCGCTCTTCCTCGGCGGCTTCGGCAACTACCTCATCCCCTTGATGGTCGGCGCTCGCGACATGGTGTTTCCCTATGCGAACATGCTGAGCTATTGGCTCTACCTGCTCGCCGTCATCGTGCTTGTCGCCGGCTTTTTTGCGCCCGGAGGTCCGACAGGCGCCGGCTGGACGCTCTACCCGCCGCAGGCATTGACCTCCGGTACGCCGGGTGGGCGCGACTGGGGCATCATCCTGATGCTGTCTTCGCTGATCATCTTCATCATCGGCTTCACGATGGGCGGACTGAACTATGTCGTCACAGTGCTGCAGGGGCGGGCGCGCGGCATGACGCTGATGCGCATGCCATTGACCGTCTGGGGCATTTTCACCGCCACCGTCATGGCATTGCTCGCGTTCCCGGCACTGTTCGTCGCTGCAGTCATGATGCTGTTCGACAGGCTGCTCGGCACCAGCTTCTTCATGCCTGCCATCGTCGAGATGGGGGAGCAGCTGAAATCCGAGGGCGGCAGCCCGATCCTCTTCCAGCACCTCTTCTGGTTCTTCGGCCATCCGGAAGTCTATATCGTCGCGCTTCCGGCTTTCGGCATCGTCTCCGATCTGATCAGCACGCATGCCCGAAAGAATATCTTCGGCTACCGCATGATGGTGTGGGCGATCGTGATCATCGGGGCGCTGAGCTTCGTCGTCTGGGCACATCACATGTATGTCAGCGGCATGAACCCGAACTTCGGGTTCTTCTTCGCCACGACGACGCTGATCATAGCCGTGCCGACCGCGATCAAGGTCTATAACTGGGTGCTGACGCTGTGGCGGGGTGATATCCATCTGACCTTGCCGATGCTGTTTGCCATCGGCTTCATCGTAACCTTCGTCAATGGCGGCTTGACTGGGCTCTTTCTCGGCAATGTCGTGGTGGATGTGCCGCTGTCCGATACGATGTTCGTGGTTGCGCACTTCCACATGGTAATGGGTGTGGCTCCCATCATGGTGATCTTCGGCGCAATCTATCACTGGTACCCGAAGGTTACCGGGCGGATGCTCGACGAGGTTCTCGGGCGGATCCATTTCTGGGTTACTTTCATCGGCGCCTACGCGATCTTCTTCCCCATGCACTATGTAGGTCTTGTGGGCGTGCCGCGCCGCTATTTCGAGCTTGGCGACACGGTCTTCATTCCGCCTTCTGTGCATACGCTGAACATGTTCATTTCCGTCGCCGCGCTTGTTGTCGGCGCCGCTCAGCTGGTGTTCCTGTTCAATCTCGTCTGGAGCCTGTTGCGAGGTCGGGAGGCCGGCGGCAACCCGTGGCGGGCGACGACCCTCGAATGGCAGACGCCACAGACCCCGCCCGCCCATGGCAATTGGGGTAAGGACCTTCCGATCGTCTATCGCTGGGCCTACGACTACAGTGTCCCGGGTGCGGCCGAAGACTTCATACCCCAGAACCAGCCGCCAACGACCGGATTGTCGAGGGCGCCTTCATGAGCGTCGTTCTCGTCTTCCTCGCGGGAATAGCCGCGATCGTCATCTGGTGGATGTCGGGGCAAGGGTTGATGTCGAAGCCATGGATGGAGGTCGGCACGCTCGACGATATCCAAGGACCGGCGAAGTCGCCGATCCCCGCCGCCAAGATCGGCCTCGGCATTTTCCTCGCAGTTGTCGGCGCCCTCTTCTCCCTGTTGGCCAGCGCTTATCTTTCGCGAATGAGTGGTGCCGATTGGTGGGCGATCCCCGTTCCTCGGCTTCTCTTTGCGAATTCGGCGGTACTGATCGCCAGTTGTGCAGCTCTGCAATGGGCCGTGGCCGAAGCGCGCCGCGGCGCCGATGACGGCATGCGACTGGGGCTCGATGTGGCGCTGGCGACCGCGGTGCTGTTCCTCGCCGGGCAAATCGTGGCCTGGCTGCAGCTCGTTGCGGCGGGTTATGTGCTGGCCGATAACCCGGCGAACAGCTTCTTCTACATGCTGACCGGGTTGCACGGCCTCCACATTCTCGGTGGGCTGGCAGTGCTTGCGCGAACACGGGTGAGATCACTGGCCGGCAGCACCGCTCCATCCGCCAGGCTGCGCCTCGGCATCGAACTCTGCGCCACCTACTGGCACTTCATGCTCGTTGTGTGGCTCCTTCTCTTTGCGCTCTTCACCGGTTGGGCGAACGACTTCGTCGACCTCTGCCGCCAACTCGTTTCCTAAGGGGTGGATAATGGCCGAACTGACCCGAATGGACACCGAAGATGTAGCCCTCCCGCACGCCAGTGGGCTGCGTGGCGTTGCGGCCGACTTTGCCTCGGACCAGCGGGCGTTCAAGAATGTCTCCTGGGGCAAGGCCATGATGTGGATCTTCCTCCTCAGCGACACCTTCATCTTCGGCTGTTTCCTGCTGGCCTACATGACCGCCCGGATGTCAACGCCGGTTCCCTGGCCCAATCCAAGCGAGGTCTTTGCGCTCAATATCGGCGGGCAGGAGGTTCCGCTGATCCTGATCGCGATCATGACCTTCGTTCTGATCAGCAGCAGTGGCACGATGGCCATGGCCGTCAACTTCGGTTATCGCCGCGAGCGCGGGAAAACGGCTGCCTTGATGCTTCTGACCGCAATGCTTGGCGCCACATTTGTCGGAATGCAGGCCTTCGAATGGACAAAGCTCATCACCGAAGGCGTGCGACCTTGGGAAAACCCGTGGGGTGCGGCACAGTTCGGATCATCCTTCTTCATGATCACCGGTTTTCACGGAACGCATGTGACGTTCGGCGTGATCTTCCTGCTGATTACCGCGCGCAAGGTATGGCGCGGGGACTTCGATACGGGCAGGCGCGGCTTCTTCACAAGCCGCAAGGGCAATTATGAGGTCGTCGAGATCATGGGCCTCTACTGGCACTTCGTCGACCTCGTCTGGGTCTTCATCTTCGCGTTCTTTTATCTGTGGTGAGGTCGCATAATGGCACAGGCACAAGCGCATTCCGGTCAACAGCATCCGATCAGGCTTTACCTCGTCGTCTGGGGATTGCTTTTCGTCCTCAGCACCTTTTCCTATCTCGTCGATTATCTCGGCATTCAGGGCTATCTGCGCTGGACGCTCATCATCGTCTTCATGATGCTGAAGGCAGGGCTTATCGTTGCCATCTTCATGCATATGGCATGGGAGCGGTTGGCGCTTGTCTATGCGATATTGTTGCCGCCGCTGCTCGTTCTGGTCTTCGTGGCGATGATGGCGTCTGAGTCGCACTACACGATCTTCACCCGGCTTGCCTTCCTCGGCGGCGCCGGTTCCTGACCGGTGCCCCGGGAACAGGCCTGCCGCATTTTCCTGTCGATAAAGTGAGAGACGCCGGCTTGGACAGGTCGCAAAGGCGGTTGCGTCGATGGACGCCACCCCGCATAAGACACGGGGCGGCGTTGATCCAGCTGCCTCAGTTGCCACCGGCGGCGATTGCGCGCTGCAGATCGTCGCGTTCCTCACAGCCGCCTGGGCAGAGCCGCGTCAGCTCAGTAAGCTGTTGGCGGGCATGCGCCATGTCGCCGGTCTCGATATAGAGCTCGCCGAGATACTCACGGGCCGCGCGGTGGTCCGGCTGAAGCTCCAGCGCCTTGGTGTAATAGGTAAGCGACGTCCGGTAGTCGCCGGTCTTTCTGAGCGTAAATCCCATCAGATTGTAGATATCTGCCTGGGGACTGCCTTGCGCCAGCCCGCGCAGCTCGGCAAGCGCCCCGGCATAGTTTTTCGCGGCGATCTTGGCGCGCACGCCGGTCAGATCCGGCGCCTCCGTCGTCTCCACATTGTCGACCGCGTGCGCGGGTAGGGCGGCGGCAACCGGTGCCGCGACAGCGATGGCGAGGCCGAGAAGGATATGCTTCATCACGATGTCAGCTCCTTGCGTTTTCAGGCTTGCAGCGTGGGTGTGAAGACATAGGCGTTGCCATCCTTCACGAAGGTCCCGGAACCCGGGAATGGGAAATGCGAACCGCAGATTTTGATGTTGTCGGCGATCACGCGGTCGATGAGCTTGCGGCGGCTTCCGACAGCCATCGGCCCGTCCTGGTCGTAAGTGCCCTGCCATTCGGGATGCGGCGCGAGCAGCGCCGGCACGTACATGGTATCGGCTGACACCATCAGCTGTTCGTTGCCGCCGTCGACCAGGAACGCGGAATGGCCGGGCGTATGGCCGGGTACTGCAATCAGGCGGATACCAGGCGCGGCCTCCGCGCCGTCCTGCACCTGCCGCCAGTTCTTCCAGGTCGGGAAGACTTGGGCGATGCGCTTGCCCGCCTCCTTGCGCGCCGGCGCCAGCTTGTCGACGCGGCCGGGCTCGGTCCACCAGTTGTATTCGTCGGCATTGACGATCAGCTCCGCATCCCGGAAGACCGGTGCGTTCGTGCCCTTCTCCATCAGGCCCCAGACGTGATCCGGATGGAAATGGGAGATGATGACCGTGCCTATCTTTCGGTAGTCGATGCCGGCCGCTGCCATATTGGCCGGCAGATGCGTGGCGTTCGCCTGCCATTGACCGATGCCGGAGCCCGCATCCATCATGATCAGCCGGTCGCCCGTCTTGAGCACGACGACGGTGAGCGGGATGGGCATGAACTCCGTGGTGAGGCCCGCTTTCGCGAGCGCTTCCTGAGTGTCCTCGATCGAGGCGTTCTTGATGAAGGCTGGGTCGTGGGGCTTGCGCCAGATGCCGTCATAGATGGCGGTAACTTCCACGTTTCCGATCTTGTAGCGGTAGAAGCCGACGGCGGGCTCGAGCGACGTCTCGGCAAGCGCCGGCGCCATGAATTCCAGTTTCGACGACAGGCCGAAAGCCGCAGCGGCGGCAGCCGTTCCAAGAACGGTGCGACGTGACATGACCAACATTGCGATCACTCCCTTGATGGCGCGGCAGACAAAATCCGCCGCTGCCGAACAAGAGCGGCGACGCCCGGCAGTTATTCCCTGTAGCGCGAAAGATTCTTGCAACTGATTGAAAAAGAAGAGATAATTCCTACCCGCTCGGAAGTATCCCGCCAGAACGATGCCGCCACCCGCCGACCCGACGCGGCGCTCCAAAAAAAATCGATGCACGGCGGAATAAACAGCGGCCGAGGATGATCAAGAAGACAACGCGACATTGCGCGTGCTGCCGGCGGAGGCATAGGATCCGAGGGGGAACCGAGGAGAAGGAATGACAGGCATCCGCAGTCTTTCGCCCGTTTTCTTCGACGTCCGGCCATGGATACTGGCCGTGCGCGACCTGTTCTTTGGGGCCGTTGCCACGGGTGCCGGGCGAAACCCCGCCCGGGACCGGACGGCGGTCAAGTCGGGCGGAATGTCGGGAAACATCCTTCTCATTGTGCGGCCGGAGCAGCCGCCAGCCGTGTGCAGCCGCGCGTCGGCTGAGACTGCCCGTCGCTTCCACGAAACGATCGTCCCGTATCTCGACGCCTCCTATAATTTCGCATGTTTTCTCAGCCGCGACGCCGAAGCCGCACAGGACATCGTGCAGGAGGCGTTTTTGCGCGCCTATCGGCATTTCGACGGTTATCGCGGCGGCGATCCACGCGCCTGGCTCTTCAGTATCGTCAGGAACTGCTATCGCGCCTGGTGGCACGACTACCGCCGCAAGGCGCATTTCGAGCAGCCGCTGCCGGACGATACGGCGGGTGAAGACGACCCGCCGGCTTCGCGCGACATCGCGTCCGACGAAGACACGCCGGAAATGGCGATGATCCACAAGAGCGATGCCGAGCGCGTCCGCGCCGTCATCCACGGCCTTCCCGCTGCAATGCGTGAAATCTTAGTGCTGCGCGAGCTGGAGGACCTCTCCTACCGCCAGATCGCCGACATCATCGATGCGCCGATCGGCACCGTCATGTCGCGTCTTGCCCGCGCACGCGACGAATTCGGCAAGGCCTGGCGCCTGATCGATCCCAACGAGGCGACGCCATGACCGCGGCAAACCAGACCCATCGCCCCGAATGGAGCGCCATGCTGCATGGCTTCATCGACGGAGAGCTCGATTCAGCGCACGCGGCGGAAGTCGAGGCGCACCTCGCTACCTGCCCCGATTGCGCTGGCGAGGTCAACGCCTGCGCGCCGTGCGCGGCGCGATCGGCCGCGACGGCGTCCGCTGGCAGGCTCCCGAGGCACTCAGGGCGCGCATACTGGCGATGGTCGGGCGCGAGAGTGCGGCCGCCATGCCCCTGCCTCCCGAACAGGCGCGACGGCACCTCCTTGGCTTCATTCAGCGCTGGAGCCTGGTGCCCTCGCTTGCGGCGCTGGCGGCAAGCGCCTTTCTCTTCGTGAACGTGCCGCGTCAGGATCTTTCGATCCAGGACCAGCTGTTGGCAAGCCACGTGCGCTCGCTGCTGGCCGACCACCTGACCGACGTCGAAACCTCCGACCAGCATACGGTCAAGCCCTGGTTCAACGGCAAGCTCGACTTCTCACCGCCGGTGGTCGATCTGGCGGCAGAGGGTTTTGCGCTGGTCGGCGGCCGCGTCGACTATGTCGGCGGCCGCGTCGTCGCAGCCTTGATCTACCGACGGCACGGACACGTCATCAACGTCTTCGTCTGGCCCGGCCCGCCCGCCGCTCGCACGACGGCACTTCGCGACGGCTACAATATCGAGGAGTGGTCGGCCGGTGGGTTGCTGTTTTCGGCTGTGTCAGACGTCAACGCCACCGATTTGACCGCCTTCCGCGACAGTTTTACCCGCGCGGCGGGCATCTGAGGACAAGAAAAAACCCGGCACGAGAGGGCGGCCGGGCTTCTTGGAATCTGCAGATTGCTGAAGAAATCAGGCCGAAAGCTTGGCAAGAACTTCTTCGGAGACTTCGAAGTTGGAGTAGACGTTCTGGACGTCGTCATCGTCTTCGAGGCTGTCGATGAGCTTCAGCAGCGATTGAGCTCTCTCTTCGTCGACCGGCACATTGTTCTGGGCGCGCCAGACCGACTTGACGGTTTCCGCTTCGCCGAGCGTCGCTTCCAGTGCCTTGGCAACTTCGCCGAGGGATTCGAAGGAACAGGTGATGTAGTGGCCGTCATCATCGGTCTCGACGTCGTCGGCACCAGCTTCGATGGCTGCTTCCATCATCTTGTCGGCATCGCCTGCCGACAGCTTGTAGGTGATCTCGCCGACGTGGTCGAAGGAGAAGGAGACCGAGCCGGTTTCGCCGAGTGCGCCGCCGGCCTTGGTGAAGATCGAGCGGACGTTGGAAGCGGTGCGGTTGCGGTTGTCGGTGAGCGCCTCGACGATGATCGCCGTGCCGCCCGGGCCGTAGCCCTCGTAGCGGACTTCATCGTAGTTCTCGCCGTCGGCACCGGCGGCCTTCTTGATGGCACGGTCGATGTTGTCCTTCGGCATGGACTGGGCCTTGGCGTTCTGGATCGCCAGGCGCAGGCGGGCGTTCATCGAAGGATCAGGCAAGCCAGCCTTGGCGGCAACGGTGATTTCGCGCGCAAGCTTGGAGAACATTTTCGATCGCACGGAATCCTGACGGCCCTTGCGATGCATGATGTTTTTAAACTGTGAATGGCCAGCCATGGCACCCCTGTTCACGTCTCATTGTCGGAATGGGCCGCCTTATAAGAGCGAAATGGGCCGTATTCAAGGGAAAACGGCTTCATTCTCCGGGGGACCCGCTCGTCCGGAATTACGGAACAAAGCCCCGAAGCTGGCGTTTCAAAATACGGACCCTTGAAACGGAAGGAAGTGCTATGGCTAGTTTCGACGAGGCGCGGAAACACCCCGCACGTCAGCTCTGGGATCAGGTCAACGACATTCATGCCGGCATGCTCGGCGTGGACGGAGCGGACATGCATATGCAGCCAATGGCGCCACATGCCGATCCGAAGACCAATACGATCTGGTTCTACTCGAAATCGGACGCAGAAATCGCCCGTGCCATCAAGCCGGGCACCAGGGCACATTTCTGCGTCGTCGGAAAGCATCACGACTATCACGCTTGCCTTGCCGGCAAGATCGAGGTGCGGTCCGATCCGTCGAAGATCAATGAGTATTGGGATTCCGTCGTCGCCGCCTGGTATGAGGATGGCAAGAAGGATCCGAAGCTGACGATGCTCGTGATGCATGTTGACGACGCAGAGATCTGGGTCTCTACCGGCAGTAAGCTCAAATTTGGTTGGGAGATTGCCAAGGCCAATCTCGATGATGACAAGATGCCCGATGTCGGCATCCGGCAGCATCTGCAATTCGCTTGAGAATGAAATAGACCCGGCGCCTTCCGGGTCCTTTACTGCATGCCTTTGGCGACGTAGATCAATGGCTTCTTCGGCAATGTCCCTAGCGACACGGTGATCGTGTTCGTCGGTGCGTAGCTGATATCGAAATCGGGTCCGAACATCGACAGGAAACTTTGCAGCGGCCTCGGCTGGTGCATCGGCAGGATGAGAGAGGCGCGCAGGCGCTTGATGACTCGACTCATGCTGTCCGAGCCCATCGTCAGGCCGCCGTCGACGGGAACCATGACGACATCAAGCCGGCCGATCTCGGCATAGTGCGCTTCCGTCAACTCATAATGAAGGTGGCCGAGATGGCCGATGCAGAGCCCGGCAATCTCGAAGATAAAGATTGAATTGCCGTCCGTCTGCGGCGCACCGAAGCCGCCTCTGATATCCGTTGTGACGTTGCGGATGTAGGTGTCGCCCACCACTAGGTTTACCTTCGCCCTTTCCCCCGGCACGTCGCTCCATCCGTGCAGGACGTGTTGAATGCCAGGGTCGGTCGCCAGCGTATAATGCGAGGAATGGGCGCGGTTCATGGTGACGACCATCGGCACGTGCGGCGGCGAATACCAGCCGCTATAGTCGGTCGCGATGGTTACGCCGCCCGGCGTTTCGATAAGGAAGGTGGAATGTCCGATGTAGGTCAGCGTGACCGATTGGCCGGTAGCGCCGGCGCCAACGATCGGTGCTGGACCTGTGACGCTGGCAAAGGTCGCTTGCGGGATCGATTGGGCGATGGCCTGGCACTGGCTGACGTTTTTTCGTTCTTCTTGGGCGACGGCCGCTTCGGCCGCGATCAGGACCATCAGGCAGGCGATTGCGAAGACAAGAAAACGTGGCGTCATGCCACTCCTCCGGCGCTTTCACGGGTCGTTGGGAGGATGCGGCAAGCCGCCGCAGTGGTCCAGTTGAAATCCGGAGCCGCTGCTCACTTTTGCGTCATGGCGGGAGCCTGCCTGAAAGGCTCTAGCGCCAAAATTCCGGAATGGTTTCGGCGAGCCTGGGGCCAAGGCGCAGCGGCGCGATCTTTTCAGCGAGGCCGGTCGCATCTGATATTTCGACACCGACGCCGCAGATGGTGGCCGGGCCGGTCGCTGCCTCCATGCGGCCTTTCGGCATCTTGGAGATGAAGCGGTTCAGTGGTTCTTCCTTGTCCATGCCGAGCGAGGAATCGTAGTCGCCGCACATGCCTGCATCCGATATGTAGGCGGTGCCGCCGTTCAGGATCTGGTGATCGGCTGTCGGCACATGCGTATGCGTGCCGACGACGAAACTGGCGCGGCCGTCGACGAAATGGCCGAAGCACTGCTTCTCGCTGGTCGCTTCGGCGTGGAAGTCGAAGATGATTGCATCCGCCTGCTCTTTAAGCGGACAGGCATCCAGGATTGTCTCGGCGGATTTGAAGGGATCGTCCAACTCCGGGTGCATGAAGACGCGGCCCATGACATTTGCGACCAGCACGCGTGCACCGTTGCGGGCATAGAACAGGCCTGAGCCGCGCCCCGGCGTGCCCTGCGGGTAGTTGGCCGGCCGCAGGAACTGGTCGTGACGTGCGGCAAAGGCGACCGCTTCCTTCTGATCCCAGACGTGGTTGCCTGTCGTGACGACATCCGCGCCCGCATTGATCGTCTCGAGGAAGATATCCTCGGTGATGCCGAAACCGCCTGCGGCGTTCTCACCGTTGACGACGACGAAATCGAGCTTCAGGTCGGAAATAAGGCCGGGGAGGCGGTTCCAGACGGCGGTGCGTCCGGTCTTACCCACCATGTCACCCAGAAAAAGCAGTCGCATTGCTATCCAATCCAAGAGGCAAAAAAACGCAGCCCGCTTTCTGTCAGGAGGGCGTCCAGACTGACGTCGTGCGGCTCGTCGGGCACATGTGCCACTTCCTGGCAGTCGAATGCAATGCCGATCAGTTTCGGATGCAGGCCTTTTTGCCGCAAAAGCTCGATGGCGCGGTCATAGTAGCCGGCGCCATAACCGATGCGATGGCCGCGATGGTCGAAAGCGGAGAGGGGCACCAGCATGATCTCGGGATCGAGTACGGCGGCGTCCGCAGGTGGACCCGAGGTGCCGAAGCCTGTGCTGACCAACGGGGCACCGCGTACGAGCTGACGAAAGACGATCGTCTGCTTGTCGAGTATCGCCGGTACGCAAAGCCGTGCTCCGCGCGCTTGGAATCGCGCCATAAGCGGCCGGATATCCGCTTCGGAGCGGATCGGCAGAAAGCCGGACACGGTCGTCCCAGGCTCGAATGCGACCGCCTCGCCGGCATGCTCGGCCATTGCGAGGCTCATCTCGATGCGAGTATCTTCCGGGATCGCGTCGCGCAGTGCGAGCCGCCCGGTACGCATTTCGGCTTTCAGTTCTTTCGGGGTCATGCGGTCCATCGCGCTGTTTTCAGCAGACCATAGTGGGCCAAGCGATGATTTCAACGTGACAATGCGACCTTTGGCTGCCTGCCCGAACCGAGGACGTCAAATCGTGAAGCTAGTCGGTATGGCCGAGATGCCAACCTTGGCCTCCACCGGAGAGGTCGTACCCGAACCGGATTGGCCGCGTCCCGCCCGCAGTTCGCGCACCGCCCTGTCCATGAGCTGCCGAACTTCCTGCAGGATGGACTTGAACTCTTCCATTGTCTTGCGATCCTCGGCGGAGATGCCGGAGGACGCCCGTTTTCCATCTTCGACGATGCGCTGGTAAGCGTTGCGAGCCGGAGTCGCGCCGTCAGGCTCGTCCGCCTGGGCAGTACCGCTCTTGGTATCGTTTGAGGATGCCGTTGCGGTTGACGCGGGCGCATCGGTTGTGGCCACCGTAGCCGCACCCGTGCCCGCATCGGCGGTTGCAACGGCTGCAGATGCGATGCTCGTCGCGCTCGTAGCGACGGCGGAGGCGAATTCCGCAGCTGCGGCGCTGATCTTGTGAGCAAGTTCGGCCGCCAGCCGTGCAACCACTTCGGGCGGGTAGCCGCCGCTTCTCAGCATCTCCAACTGCTGCTTGGCTTCCTCAAGCTTGCGCGCCGCGCGGCTCTTGGCGGCTTCGGCGGAGGTCGTCATGTTCTCGCGCAGGCTCTCCCGCGCCTTTGCCGAATTCTGTAATATCTTCAGTCGCGCGCTGGCGCTGTCAGTCAACGTATTGAGCTTGTCGGTTGAATAGGTGTTGCGCAGGATGTTGAGCGCTGATGTGGAACCGACTTGCATACTATTCTCCGGATTGCACTATCCGTGGTAGTCTGCAACCTCAGGCTTGCGTGGACCTGTGCGCCTTCACCTGCCACCTATATGCCCGCGGCGAGCGCATGGATCGTTTCGTCGAACAAGGGCATGCCGCCTGGCGACCAACCGAGCGCGCGGATTTTCGTCGTGTCCATCGGTGTGAGCAGCGATTTGTCGGCGGGCAGCGGCAGCCTGTTCAGGCAATCACGCTCCCAGCGAATGGGCTCCAGGATGTCCCATGTATCCAAAGCGACGTCTGAGACGTTGAAGGTCTCGCCGGAGATGCGCGCGGCGTCCGCTTCCAGCATGAGCCGGACGGCTTTGCCGACGTCTCTTGCGTGGACCTCGGTTCCGGCACGTGAAGGCAGAGGACGGCCAGCCAGGTAATCTTCGATCAGCTTGTCCCATTTGTTGGGTCGAAGGTCGCTGTAGACGCCGGTCAATCGGAGACTGGCCGTTGCAAAGCCCGGCGCCGCAAGATGCGCGAGGCTGCGTTCCGCATCCAGCTTGACTTGGCCGTAGAGGGTTTCCGGCTTGTCGGGCATCCCCTCCGTCAGGGTGGTTCCCGGCGCATGTTGGCCATAGGCAGCACGGCTGGAAATGAAGATACAGCGCCGTGTGCCGGCGCGTTTGGCGGCCTCGAGAAGCCGGACGGTGCCGTCCAAATTGAAGCGTTTGAACGTCTCGGGGTCGTCGCCTTCACCGCCGCGGTATTGTCCCGGCAAATGATGGAAGGCGGCGTGCACAAAAAAATAGGCGTCGTCGAAGGCTTCGATATGGTCATGCGCCGGATCGAGCGAAAGCGGCGCGAATTCGACCGGACGAGAAAAGAAGCGCGGTAGCGGCGCGTGGCGACCGCCGATGATCACGGTATAGCCGGCGGCGAGCAGTTCTTCGACGATATAGCGTCCAACGAGACCCGTTCCGCCCGATACCAGTACCTTCATGCCGCCTCTTCAGGGTTGGCCATTGCCGAAATATCCGGCAGATCATCGCCGGCATAGAATGCGTGCCACAGGTCGATCAGCGGCCGCAGTTTCTCGACCTTCGGATGATTCGCCTCCCATGGCTTCTCGTACTGGTAGTGCAGGATGGAAATGCTCCGCCAGTCCCAAAGCCTGGGCATGGTGAACCATACATATTGGAGCATGTTGAAATAGACCGGCAGGCCGTGCCAATCCGGGAAAAAATCCTGCAGGAACGTCTGGTCCGTCCGCTTCCAGAACACGTCCGGCTGATCCAGTCGCTCCAGCATGCGTTGGAATGTGTCTTCGGACGGTTGTGCGACGAAAACTCCCGAATTGAGCCGGTGGAAGTCGGCAAGAGATTCGTAGACATTCGGGGCGGCCGAAAACTCCGGGTAGTGGAAGAGCTTGTCGATGTTTCGCAGCACGATCGCATCGGCGTCGATGAAGACGCAACTGGTGTATTCGCTCAGCTGCCACAGGCGCAGCTTGCAGAAATTGTCGAGCGGCGAATGGAAGTCTGGCTTACGTCCCTTCGTAAAAGGGGCGGCGGAGTGCAGGTTGGCTCGCGCGTGGCGCGCGTTGAATGCGGTCGACAGCGGCAGATGATCGACCGGCACGAGTCGGCAGTCGAGTTGCAAGAGCGGGGCGAGGCTGGCTTTGCCAGCATCTGCCGTATGGAGGACGACGATATCGGCGAAGGTGCCGGTCCGGCGCAACGACGCCGCGAGCGCCTTGGCACCCATGGCGTAGTCGTTGTTGGTGACGAGCGTGACGTAGGCGTGCCGCAGGGACCGGGGCTCACTCATGAAACCGACTTCAGCCTCCTGCCTTCCGGATCGTGGTTGATCGTAGCAGCAATGTCCTTCGTCCAGGCGGAAACCGCAGGAACGCGCGACCGGTCGACACGATAGGCAAACTTCTTGGCGACGTCGACGATTTCACTGAGAAGCCCCGCCTGCAAGGTGATTGGATCGAGGCCGAGATTGCGGAATTTCTCGTTCTTGACGATCAACTCGTTCTCCGCCGCTTCCTTGCGCGGATTCGGCAGCCAGGCGATTTCGGCGCCACTCATCTTGGCAATCATTTCAGCCAGATCGCGCACGCGATGCGTTTCCGTCATCTGGTTGAAGATCTCGACGCGGGCGCCGCGGGCGGGCGGGTTGTTCAACGCCAGCTCGATGCAGCGCACGGAGTCCTGGATGTGGATGAAGGCGCGGGTCTGTCCGCCGGTTCCGTGAACGGTCAGCGGATATCCAATTGCCGCCTGGATCAGGAATCGGTTCAGCACCGTGCCGTAGTCGCCGTCATAGTCGAAGCGATTGACGAGCTGCGGGTGCCGGCGCGTCTGCTCGGTGTGCGTGCCCCAGACAATCCCCTGGTGCAGGTCCGTGATGCGCAGGCCATCATTCTTGGCATAGAAATGGAAAAGCAGCTGATCCAGGCACTTGGTCACATGATAGATCGAGCCGGGATTGGAGGGATAGAGGATTTCCTGGCTGACAGTCTCGCCGCTGGACGTCTCGATCCCCACCGGCAGGTAGCCCTCGGGGATGGCGGCACCGACCGTCGAATAGCCGTAGACACCCATCGTGCCAAGGTGGATCAGATGCGCGTCGAGCTGAAGTTCGACGAGCGCATTCAGGAGGTTATGGGTGGCGTTGACGTTGTTATTGACCGTGTAGTTCTTGTGGCGGTCGCTCTTCATGGAGTACGGGGCGGCACGCTGCTCGGCGAAATGGACGATGGCATCCGGACGGTTCTCGGCCAGCCACTTCTTCAGGAGCTCGTAGTCCTTGGCGAGGTCGATCAGGTTGAAATGGATGCGCCGACCGGTTTCGGCGTGCCAGATGCGCGTGCGCTCCTGGATCGAGTCCATCGGGGTCAGCGACTGGACGCCGAGTTCGGTGTCGATCCAGCGTCGCGAGAGGTTGTCGAGGATATGGATGTCATGTCCCGTGTCGGAGAGATGCAATGATGTCGGCCAGCCGATGAATCCGTCCCCGCCCATCACTGCAATCTTCATCGCGTCGTCTCCTGCTTGATTGTCTCTGTCGAAAATTACTTAGGAAGCGTGACAATTGTTCAATGCTTGCAAGGCGGAAAGTCTTCCGCCAAAGAGGGCGCGTGACTTTGGAGAAAATTATGGCGGACAACGGTTTTTCGATCTCAGGCGAACTCACGCAAACGGGCCACCGGCTCTTGCAGCGCGTCTATTACGAGGACACTGACTTTTCCGGCCTCGTCTACCATGCTCGCTATCTGCACTTCCTCGAGCGCGGCCGCACCGATTATCTCCGTTGCCTCGGCGTCGAGCAGCGGGAACTCATCAATGCTGACGACGAGGGGCTCGTCTTCGTTGTCCACCGCATGGAGATCGACTTCAAACAGCCGGCGCGGATGGATGACATCCTGACCGTGCTGACACACACCGAAAAAGCCGGCGGGGCCAAAATGGTCCTCAATCAGCAAATCCGGCGTGGCGAAACGTTGCTGATCGTCGCCAGGGTGATCATAGCCGTCATTAATGCCAATGCGCGGCCGCGACGATTGCCGGAGGCACTTGCCGAAAAATTTCTGGAAGGCAGCAAGCCGCTCTGACGACATTGAGCGTTTTCTACGCGCAATGTGATCGTGCCGCTTCAGACAAGGTTCTGCCGCGGCGATTCGCGTCGGTTGATTGCGAAGCGCCGAAAAGACGCAGGATTACCGGCCTTGCATAAACATGAGTTTTGTGTGAAGGAATTCGCGCGCTGGAAGATGAGCGCTGTGTGGTCATCGGCCTAGATCTGGCCAAGTCATCCAAGGGATAAATCTTTCGCCGATAGTTTCGCTGTCATGATCCGGCGCTAACGAACTATTAACCATAATAGTGTCTTACTTGGATTGTCAGAGTTTGTGCGGTGCACGCCTTCCTTTGACCAAATTTGACGGCAAGGAAGGCGGATAAGAGCTTGGAAGCTTGACCAGGGCTTTGGGCGGCGGCCGCCAGACACTTCTTGCGAGATCACTTTGTGCCGCCCGGTCAAGTGCCGGGCGTTTGGATTCGGGGATTTTGGATCAATGGAACAAGTAGGATTGGCAGCAGCAACGGCCGACGTCAGCCTCTGGTCGCTGTTTATGCAGGCAGGCCTCGTCGTCAAGCTGGTCATGCTCGGGCTCATCGCGGCCTCGGTCTGGACCTGGGCGATCGTCATCGACAAGTATCTGGCTTACGGCCGCGCGAGGCGCCAGTTCGACAAGTTCGAGCAGGTGTTCTGGTCGGGCCAGTCGCTGGAAGAACTTTATCGAACGCTGTCGGAACGCAACAACACCGGCCTTGCCTCGATCTTCGTCGCCGCCATGCGCGAATGGAAGAAGTCGTTCGAGCGCGGCGCACGGTCGCCGATCGGTCTGCAGATGCGTATCGACCGCGCCATGGACGTCACGCTCGCTCGTGAGTCCGAATTCCTCTCGGCCCGTCTCGGCTCGCTGGCGACAATCGGCTCGGCAGGTCCGTTCATCGGACTCTTCGGTACCGTCGTTGGTATCATGACCTCGTTCCAGGCGATCGCCGGCTCGAAGTCGACGAACCTTGCGGTCGTTGCTCCCGGTATCGCCGAAGCGCTGCTTGCCACCGCCATCGGCCTTGTCGCCGCTATCCCGGCGGTTATCGCCTACAACAAGCTCTCCGCCGACGCCGGCAAGCTCTCGGGCCGTATGGAAGGTTTCGCGGATGAATTCTCCGCCATCCTTTCGCGCCAGATCGATGAGAAGTTGCAGCCGCGCCAGGCCGCGCAGTAACGGACGGAAACGGAGTAGCGCAAATGGGTATGGCTGTTGGAGGCAATGGCGGCGGGGGCGGTGGACGCCGTCGCCGCGGCGGGCGCAGAGGCGCCGTCATCTCCGAAATCAACGTGACGCCGCTCGTCGACGTCATGCTCGTGCTGCTGATCATTTTCATGGTCGCAGCACCGATGATGACCGTCGGCGTGCCGGTCGACCTGCCCGAAACGCAGGCTAAGGCCCTGAATTCCGAAACGCAGCCGATCACGATCTCGGTCAAGAACGACGGCCAGGTGTTCCTGCAGGAAACGCCGATCCCGGCCGAGGAGATTGCCGCGAAGCTCGAGGCGATCGCAACGACCGGCTATAACGAGCGCATCTTCGTTCGCGGCGACGCGACCGCGCCTTATGGCGTGATCGCCGACGTCATGGCCCGCATCCAGGGTGCCGGCTACAAGAACATCGGTCTCGTGACGCAGCAGAAGAAGGACCAATAGCGAACGCTATGAAGGCCAGTATCGTCACATCTGCGGCTCTGCACTGTGCACTGCTTGCCTGGGCGCTGATTTCGATCGGCTCCCCAGAGCAGTTCAAGGTCGAGGATTTCGAGGCGATGCCCGTCGACCTCGTGCCTGTCGAAGAAATGACGCAGATGCAGCAGGGCGACAAGACGGCCAAGCCGAGCGAAAAGCCGGCGCCGAAGCCGACCTCCAAGCCGACCGAAGTCGCAAACGCCGAGAACATGGGCGACAACAAGGTCGACCTTAAGACGCCGCCGGTCCCGAATGCTAAGCCGAACAACAATGTGAGCGCGGCCGCGCCGAAGGCCAGCGAAAAACCGCTTCCCCAGAATGATCCTGTGCCGAACGAGGTGAAGGAGATCATGAAGGAGGAGACGGACGTCGAGCCGAAGCAGGTGGCGTCAATCACGCCCCCGAAGCCCGAGATCACGCCGCCGACACCGACGCCCCCGAAGGCCGAGGAGAAGCCACAGGAAACGCCCGAGCCACCGAAGCCGGATGCCGAGGCATTGCCGGACAAAGTGCCGACGCCAGTCGTCAAGCCGCAGGTAAAGCCGCCCGAACAGAAGCCGGCCGAAAAGCCGCCTGAAAAGAAGACGGAAGACAAGGCACAGACCGACGAAAAGCCGACCGACAAGAAGAAGGCCGACAAGAAGCAGGAGAAGGCGAAAGCCTCTTCCTCCAAGCAGAGCGACTTCAACGCCGACGACATCGCAGCCCTGCTGAACAAGCAGGACCCGTCGAACGGCGGTGCCAAGCGGTCAACCGAAGTTGCTTCGACCGGCTCCACCAAGCCGTCCACGGGTTCCAAGCTCTCGATGAGCGAGATGGATGCTCTGCGCAGTGCGATCGCCGGCAACTGGTCGGTTATTCCCGGAATGGAAGGCGCCAGCGACGTTCGCATCAAGGTCCACATGAAGCTTGACCCTGATGGCAACATCATCGGCTCGCCCGAGGTCGAAGCGGTCGGCGGCACCAACGAGGCGACGCGCATGGCGTTGGCAAGCGGTGCCAAGCGCGCCGTCATGAAGTCGTCGCCCTTCACGAACCTTCCGAAAGACAAATATGACGCCTGGGGCGAAGTTATCGTCAACTTCGATCCTAGCGATCTAGCCCTTTAAAATGCTGAAAGGCTTGTCCTCCATGACCAAGTGTTCCCTCATCCGCGCCTTGATGGTCGCAGTCGGCATGATAACCACTGCGGTTGTTGCCACGCCGGCGAACGCGCTTGTCGAAATCAACATCAACAAGGGTAACGTCGAGCCGCTGCCGATCGCGATCACGGACTTCCTGCAGGGCGACATGGGCGCGCAGGTGTCGCAGGTCATCGCTGCCGACCTTCAGCGCTCCGGCCTCTTCGCGCCGATCAACAAGAACGCCTTCATCGAGAAGATTTCCAACCCGGATGCCGCTCCGCGCTTCGAGGACTGGAAGGTCATCAATGCGCAGGCCCTCGTCACCGGTCGCGTGACGCAGGAAAGCGATGGTCGCCTCCGCGCCGAGTTCCGTCTGTGGGACACGTTCGCGGGCACGCAGATGACCGGTCAGCAGTTCTACACGCAGCCTGAGAACTGGCGCCGCGTGGCCCATATCATCGCCGATGCGATCTACAAGCAGATCACCGGTGAGGAAGGCTATTTCGACACCCGCGTCGTTTTCGTCTCGGAGTCCGGCACCAAGCAGGAGCGCAAGCGCCAGCTCGCCATCATGGATCAGGACGGCTTCAACGTCCGCATGCTGACCAACGGCAGCGACCTCGTTCTGACGCCGCGCTTTTCGCCGAACCGTCAGGAAGTCACCTACATGTCCTTCGCCAACCAGCAGCCGCGGGTCTACCTGCTGCAGCTTGAGACAGGACAGCGCGAAGTCGTCGGCAACTTCCCGGGCATGACCTTCTCGCCGCGCTTCTCGCCCGACGGTCAGAAGGTCGTCATGAGCCTTCAGCAGGAAGGCAATGCGAACATCTACACGATGGACCTGCGTTCGCGCACCACGACGCGCCTGACCTCGACGGCCGCGATCGATACGTCGCCGTCCTATTCGCCGGACGGCGGGCGGATCGTCTTCGAGAGCGACCGTGGCGGCAAGCAGCAGATTTACGTCATGAACGCCGACGGCTCCGGCCAGACGCGCATCTCCTTCGGCGACGGCAACTATTCCACGCCCGTCTGGTCCCCACGCGGCGATCTGATCGCCTTCACCAAGCAGTCGGGCGGCAAGTTCTCGATCGGTGTCATGAAGCCGGACGGTTCGGGCGAGCGCATCCTGACGACGGGCTTCCACAACGAAGGCCCGACCTGGGCGCCGAATGGCCGCGTCATCATGTTCTTCCGCCAGGCGGCGGGTGCAGGTGGTCCGCAGCTCTACTCGATCGATCTGACGGGCTACAACGAGCAGCTCATCAAGACCCCGACCTACGCTTCGGACCCAGCCTGGTCGCCGCTTCTCGAGTAGTAAAGCCTGTGGATGTGCCTTTTTGTCGCCGCAAAAATCCCTGATTGGGGCGACTAAGGGACAAATCAACCATCCGTTAACCATAATTCTTGAGTGCCGATTAACCCAACGAGGTTACAGTCCGGCAACCTTAATCAAGTCGCAAGGAGACCGGCCATGAGCCGAATTCACACCCCGGCAATGAGCCGCATGCAGAATTTCGCCCGTAACCCCGTCATGATCGCGCTTGTCGCCGGTCTTGCTCTGGCCGGTTGCGCGAACAAGAAGAACGTGGCGAACAGTGCCGGCGACCTCGGCCTTGGCGCCGGCGCCGCAACGCCTGGCTCCGCTCAGGACTTCACCGTCAACGTCGGCGATCGCATCTTCTTCGACACCGACTCCACCTCGATCCGCGCGGACGCTTCCCAGACGCTCGACCGTCAGGCTCAGTGGCTCGCCCGCTACCCGAAGTACGCCATCACTGTCGAAGGCCATGCCGACGAGCGTGGTACGCGCGAATACAACCTTGCTCTTGGTGCTCGCCGTGCTGCCGCCACCAAGGACTACCTCGCTTCGCGTGGCGTTCCGGCGCAGCGCATGAAGACGATCTCCTACGGCAAGGAACGTCCGGTTGCCGTCTGCGACGATATTTCCTGCTGGTCGCAGAACCGCCGTGCCGTCACCGTTCTCGGTGGCGCCGGCATGTAATTACCGGGAAATATTACAATTTCGAAAGGCGGCTCCATCGCGGGCCGCCTTTTCTTTTTGAACACACTTTGGCCAGTTTCCGTTGCTTTTTGAAAGCAATTGGAAAAATCTCCTGTTCGTGCCAATGGGTGCGAAGAATCACAGGGACAGGACGAACCATATGAAAAAACTTGTCGTTGCGGGCATGCTGTGTCTCGCGGCCGTGGCCGGGGCGGGCCAATCGGCCAATGCGACGTCGCTTTTGGGTTGGGAGATCGGCGGCAAGGCCGCGGATCGACAGCCGCAGGCACCGGTTGTAAACGTGCAGGCCGGCGGCGCCGAAGTCCGCGTCCAGCAGTTGGAAGAGCAGCTGCGTCAGCTGAACGGCCGCATCGAGGAGATGAGCTTCCAGCTCCTGCAGATGCAGGAAACGATCCGCAAGGCGCAGGAAGACAACGAATTCCGTTTCCAGGAGTTGGAGAAGGGCGGCGGTGGCGGTAGTGCCGGCAGCAACTCCAAGACGATGAAAAAGAGTGAGGCAGATGTACCTCCTCCGGCTCAAGGTCGGAGCGGTGGCGACGATGTCGCCCGCGTTATCCAAGCACCGCAGGGAGCCGAAACGGCTCCCTCGACCGACGTTCCCGCAAACGAGGGCCTCGGCCAGCCGCCGAAACAGCTCGGTTCGATGGAGTTCGACCAGAGCGGCAATCCGATCGGCGGCTCGGTCAACGAGGGTGCCACAGTTGGATCCCGCCCGCTTCCGGGCGTCGATTCCGGCCGTTCGTCGCAGACTGCCTCCCTCGGCAGCGAAGCCGACCAGTACAAGGCTGCCTACGGCCACGTGCTGTCGGGTGACTACTCGACGGCCGAGCAGGAGTTCACCCAGTATATCGCTCAGTATCCCGCCAGCGCTCGCGCCGCCGATGCCAACTTCTGGCTTGGCGAGGCGCTCTACTCGCAAGGCAAGTACAACGAGGCTGCCAAGACGTTCCTCGATGCGCACAAGAAGTATGGCAGCTCTGAAAAGGCGCCGGAAATGCTTCTCAAGCTCGGCATGTCGCTTGCCGCGCTCGACAACACGGAAACCGCATGCGCGACGCTGCGGGAAGTCTCGAAGCGTTATCCCAAGGCTTCGCGCGCCGTGATAACCAAGGTTGCCAGCGAGCAAAAGCGTCTCGCCTGCTAAGGTCTTCCGGTTTTGCGCCCGGACGGTCCCCTTCTACCAGAGACGGCAGCACGCCGTTTCCTTGGTTCGCTGATCAAGCCCTCGCGTATCCTTGTCGCGATTTCGGGCGGAAGCGATTCAACCGGCCTGCTTCTGGCGCTCGCCGAAGCTCTTAAGGCCACAGCCAATTTGAAAATCTCTCTTTGTGCCGTAACAGTCGACCATGCATTGCGCACAGAATCGGCCGAGGAGGCGCACCAGGTTGCAGCCTTCTGTCGGTCGCTTGATATCCCGCACCTCATCACGACATGGCGTGGCGAAAAGCCGAAGACCGGTATGATGGCGGCAGCACGCGACGCCCGTTACGCTCTGCTTGCCGATGCCGCTGAAAGCCTGAATGCGGACATTGTCGTGACTGCGCACACGGCCGATGACCAGCGCGAGACACTCGCCATGCGCTCGCGACGTTCAGAGCAGCCAAATACCGGCATTGCGGATCTCGTCCTTTTCGATCGGCGCCTTTGGGTCGCTCGACCGCTGCTCGGCTGCCGGCGGGAGGCGATCCGTGATTACCTTCGCGCACGGCAGGTCGCCTGGATCGACGACCCAAGCAATGATGACCCGAAGTACGAACGTGTGCGGATGCGATCGCGCCTTGCTGAAGAGGCGGACGTTGTCCCGGCTCCGGACGGCGCGGGTGATCTGCGGTTAAGCGTCGCTACTGTGGCGTCGAAATGGTTGGATCAGTATTTTATCGTGCATTCTCCCTTGATCGGCCAAGTGATCCCGGCCGGGCTAGCGGCCGATCGCGAGATTCTTGGTTATGCCTTTGCGCGCCTTGCCGCAGTGTTTGGCGGGCAGGTGTTCGCACTTGGCCGCAAGCAGACGGACGACGTGCTGGCTCTTATCGCAAAAGGTGAGTTGGGCCGGATGACCGCGGGCAGGGTGGTGTTCGACCTTCGGCGCGACGGCCTCTTCCTTGTCCGCGAAAACCGCGGCATCCTGCCGTTGACACTGGCACCCGCCGCGCGCGCTGTCTGGGACGGCCGGTTCCTGGTTGAAAATGCGGCTCCAACGGAAATCGGCATCGTTGCTGGCGCAACGGCGGCGCAGAGCGGTCAACTCCCCAGGGGCGTCACCAGGCGAGCCCTGGCGGCCGCGCCGGGTATCGTCGACGTGGCAGGACACGAGGCTCCCGGCAATGTTGCCGAGAAAGTCCGTGTCACACCCTATTTTTCGCCCTTCGACCGTTTTTTGACACGATTTGATTTCATCTTCGCCGATAGCCTTGCGGCTGCCTTTGGAACACGCCCCTATCCAAAACCGCCTTTAGGTCTTATTGACGGAAAATCTATCTAACAGTCCAGTTTGCCTTGGCATTCCCCTGAGGCAATCCTATGTTAGAGGCCAAATAAGACGGTCGCCATGAGGCGGCTGTTCCAGTGCTGGGGAGTTCGATGAACCCTAACTTACGTAATTTCGCCTTGTGGGCAATCATAGCGCTGCTGCTGATTGCTCTGTTCAGCATGTTCCAGACGTCGCCGGCGCAGACCAGCTCCCGCGAAATCCCATACTCGCAATTCCTGCGGGAAGTGGATGCGGGCCGCGTCAAGGAAGTCGTCGTCACGGGCAACCGCGTCTCCGGTAGCTATGTTGAAAATGGCACCACCTTCCAGACCTATACGCCTGTCGTCGACGACAACCTGCTCGATCGCCTGCAGCAGAAGAACGTTCTCGTCTCCGCGCGCCCGGAAACCGATGGTTCGTCGGGCTTCCTGAGCTATATCGGCACGCTGTTGCCGATGCTTCTGATCCTTGGCGTCTGGCTGTTCTTCATGCGGCAGATGCAGGGCGGCTCGCGCGGCGCGATGGGCTTTGGCAAGTCCAAGGCCAAGCTTCTGACCGAAGCGCATGGCCGCGTGACCTTCGATGACGTTGCAGGCGTTGATGAGGCCAAGCAGGACCTCGAGGAAATCGTTGAATTCCTGCGCGATCCGCAGAAGTTCCAGCGCCTCGGCGGCAAGATTCCGCGCGGCGTACTCCTGGTTGGCCCTCCGGGCACCGGTAAGACGCTGCTCGCTCGCTCTGTCGCTGGCGAAGCAAACGTTCCGTTCTTCACGATCTCGGGTTCCGATTTCGTCGAAATGTTCGTCGGCGTCGGCGCAAGCCGTGTCCGCGACATGTTCGAACAGGCCAAGAAGAATGCGCCTTGCATCATCTTCATTGACGAAATCGACGCCGTCGGTCGTCATCGCGGCGCCGGTCTCGGCGGCGGTAACGATGAGCGCGAGCAGACGCTCAACCAGCTGCTGGTCGAAATGGACGGCTTCGAAGCAAACGAAGGCATCATCCTGATCGCAGCGACGAACCGTCCCGACGTTCTCGATCCGGCGCTGCTGCGTCCGGGCCGTTTCGACCGTCAGGTCGTCGTTCCAAACCCCGACATCGTCGGCCGTGAGCGCATCCTCAAGGTGCATGCCCGCAACGTGCCGCTGGCGCCGAATGTTGATCTGAAGGTTCTGGCTCGCGGTACGCCCGGGTTCTCCGGTGCCGACCTGATGAACCTCGTCAACGAAGCTGCCCTGATGGCTGCACGCCGCAACAAGCGTGTCGTCACCATGGCGGAATTCGAAGACGCCAAGGACAAGATCATGATGGGTGCCGAGCGTCGCTCGTCCGCCATGACCGAAGCCGAAAAGAAGCTGACAGCTTATCACGAAGCCGGTCATGCCATCACCGCGCTTAAGGTTGCGGTTGCCGATCCGCTGCACAAGGCGACGATCATCCCGCGCGGCCGTGCGCTCGGCATGGTCATGCAGCTCCCCGAGGGCGACCGCTACTCGATGAGCTACAAGTGGATGGTCTCGCGCCTCGTCATCATGATGGGCGGGCGCATTGCGGAAGAGCTGACCTTCGGCAAGGAGAACATCACCTCGGGTGCATCCTCGGATATCGAGCAGGCCACCAAGCTTGCCCGCGCCATGGTCACCCAGTGGGGCTTCTCCGACGTGCTCGGGCAGGTCGCCTATGGCGAAAACCAGCAGGAGGTGTTCCTCGGCCATTCCGTTTCGCAGTCGAAGAACGTCTCCGAATCCACGGCGCAGAAGATCGACAGCGAAGTGCGCCGACTGATCGAGGAAGCCTATACCGAGGCACGCCAGATCCTGACGGAAAATCACGACGAGTTCGTGGCGATCGCCGAAGGGCTCCTCGAATACGAAACGCTAACTGGCGAAGAAATCAAGGCGCTGATTCGTGGCGAGAAGCCTTCCCGCGATCTCGGCGACGATGCGCCGCCCAGCCGGGGTTCGGCTGTGCCGAAGACCGGTACGCGGCCGGCGACAAAGGGTGACGAGCCGGAAGCTGGCTTGGAGCCGCAGCCACATTGATTTCTCTTGAAAATGACTGAAAGGCCGGGGTCCATTGTGGACTCCGGCCTTTTGCGTCGGTAACGCGATGTAATGGGTTTTCTTGCGAATTTACGTGATGGTCACGGCGATTTATGTCATGCCGGTGACATAGGGAGGCCTCATTCGAGGCTCTTGTAGCGACATTCCGCCTGTGGCGGCGTGATTTTTGCAAGCAATAATGCGCAGCCTGAAGGCGCGCCAAGGCACAGGGGTGCATATGAAAAGACGCTATTTCGGTACGGACGGCATTCGCGGCCAATCCAACGTGTTTCCGATGACACCGGATCTCGCGATGCGGGTCGGCATTGCAGTTGGGACGATCTTTCGCCGAGGCAACCACCGTCACCGCGTCGTCATTGGCAAGGACACGCGCCTTTCGGGCTACATGTTGGAAAACGCGATGGTCGCCGGCTTCACCGCTGCCGGTGTGGATGCGTTTGTTCTCGGTCCTATCCCGACTCCGGCCGTGGCCATGCTGACGCGGTCTCTGCGCGCCGACATCGGTGTCATGATTTCTGCCTCCCACAATCCCTATCAGGACAATGGCATCAAGCTCTTCGGGCCTGATGGCTACAAACTGTCCGACGATCTGGAATCGCAGATCGAGGATCTGCTCGAAAAGGATCTGTCGACGCAGCTTGCCAAGGCCGACGATATCGGCCGCGCCAAGCGCGTTGATGGCGTGCACGACCGCTATATCGAGCATGCCAAGCGCACGCTGCCGCGCGACGTGACATTGCAGGACTTGAGGATCGCGATCGATTGCGCAAACGGGGCGGCCTACAAGGTGGCTCCCGCCGTTCTCTGGGAGCTCGGCGCTGACGTCGTGACCATCGGCAACGAGCCGAACGGCACGAACATCAATCTCAATTGTGGCTCTACGAGCCCGGTCGCACTGCAGAAGAAGGTCGATGAAGTGCGCGCCGATATTGGCATTGCGCTCGATGGCGACGCCGACCGCGTCATCATCGTCGATGAGAACGGCGCGGTCGTCGACGGCGACCAGCTGATGGCCGTTATCGCCGAAAGCTATGCCGAGAACCAGCAGCTTCGCGGCGGTGGTATCGTCGCGACCGTCATGTCGAATCTCGGGCTGGAGCGCTTCCTCGGCGATAAGGGACTTGGTCTTGTCCGTACGATGGTCGGTGACCGCTACGTCGTCGAACACATGCGCCAGCACAACTACAATGTCGGCGGCGAGCAGTCCGGCCACATCGTGCTGTCCGACTACGGCACGACTGGCGACGGTCTGGTGGCCGCCTTGCAGATCCTTGCTGCGGTCAAGCGGACCGGCAAGACGGTGAGCGAAGTGTGCCGTCGCTTCGATCCGGTACCTCAGCTGCTGCGCAACGTCCGCATTTCCGGCGGCAAGCCCCTGGAGGATATCCGGGTGCAGAAGGCGATCGCCGATGCGGAGGCCGAGCTTGCCAAGAACGGCCGCCTCGTCATCCGTCCGTCCGGCACCGAGCCACTGATCCGTGTCATGGCCGAGGGCGACGACCGCGCCCAGATTGAACGCATCGTCAATGATCTGACTGGCGTGATCGGTGGGGTGCGCGACGCGGCGTGAAGGCGGCCGTGCATGGCGGATGTCGATTCGACCCCGCTATGCCCTTTTTCGCATAAGGTCATGATGAATATCTTGTAAATTTAATCGGACATTAACTCTGATTTGTAAGACTTCGGGACGAATAAGAGCCGGATGCGGTCGACTGACACGCGGATTATTTGTGTTCCTGGAGAATTATTATGAAGAGATTTTTGATTGCCGTGGCTGCGGTGGTGCTGGGAACTCCCCCAGTTCTCGCGGCCGATCTCTATGTCGATCCGCCGGCACCGGCGCCTGTCTTCGGCGGATGGTATTTGCGCGGCGAATTGGGCATGAGCAACCAGCGCCTTGGCGGGTTGCAGCAAGAATTGTTTGACGACGTGGAGCTCCATGAATTTCTGGACGATGGCGGCTTCGACAGCGCGCCGCTTGGTGGATTGGGTGTAGGTTATCAATTCAACCAGTGGCTACGCGCCGACGCAATCGTCCAGTATCGCGGCAAAGCCGACTTCTCCGCACTCGATCGCTATGGACACACCGATGCAACGGGGACGGCTGTTTGGGATGCCACGAATGATTACGACGGTGCCAAGTCGGAATGGCTGCTGATGGCCAACGCCTATGTCGATCTAGGCACCTGGTACGGCATTACGCCGTATGTCGGGGCCGGTGTCGGTACCTCCCGCAACACGATCTCCGGTTTCAGGGACGTCAACGTCCCGACCCAGGGCGTCGCTTATGCCGACAGCGACTCCACCTGGAACTTTGCCTGGGCGCTGCATGCGGGTCTCGGCTATCAGGTGACAGATCGTCTCACCGTCGATTTCGGTTACACCTACCTTGATCTTGGCGATGCACAGACCGGCCGGATCCGCTCATATGACAACACGGTGAACACTGGGCCGATGCATTTCGACAACATTACTTCGCACGATTTCAAACTCGCCTTGCGCTACTCATTGCAATAGCCAGCCACGTTCTTTGTCGTGCGAGTTCTCACTTGCAAGGCTGCCTTCACGGCAGCCTTTTTCGCATGGGCCGAACGCTGATTGCAGTTAACAAATATGGTTAACCGCGCGTTAGCATCTCGCTGGAATAATGTCCGCTAGTCAGTCATGCGGGCGTTTCATTGCCCGGCCGGGAATTTCCAATGAAATCGTCCAAAGTGATCCTCGCCACTGTAGCAAGCCTTGTGCTGCTCGGCAGTCCGGTGGCGGCGGAAGAACCGCTCATCACGGACGTACCGGAGGTTAGCATCGCCGGCGGCTCCATGACGAGCGGATGGTATCTTCGGGGTGACCTTGGCTACGCGCCGTGGACGGGCAACGAAAAGCCAACGTATCACGTCGGTGGTGCCGACGCCGGCGAGTTCGATCCGGCGCGCTTCTCCCAGCCCGTTTCCGGTGGCGTCGGGATCGGTTATCAATTCACCGACATCTGGCGTGCCGATTTAACGACAGATTTCTTCAAAAGCGATTTTACCGGTACAGCACGCCTCGATCTGCCATGTGCGGCCTCCGCTCCTGCCGGAACCGGTTGCTCCTACGGCACGCGTGCCGATGTTCGGGCGTATGGCATCATGACAAACGGCTATGCCGACCTTGCGACCGTTGCCGGCTTCACCCCTTATGTCGGTGCCGGCGTCGGGATAACAAACGTCAGATGGGGGAGTGTGAGATCCCAACCGGAGTGCGTCGACGTCGCCTCGACATGCGCGGGAGCCACCTTTGCCCGGCAAGATTTCAACGGAGAAAATAGCTGGCGCTTCACCTATGCACTGATGGTTGGCGTCAGCTATGAAGTCACCGACAACATCAAGGTCGATCTTGGCTATCGCTTTTCCGATATTGCCGGCGGTAGCATGTTTACAGGTCCCTCCTCGGCAAGCGGGCGCGATGACGGGATGACCCGGCACGAAGTCCGCGTCGGCCTGCGCATCGCCGGCTGGTAGGGCCGGCTGATCTGCGACGCGATGACGCGGACACGCCAAAAATTTCTCTCGTTGCGACGCCGGTTGCTTGACTTCGATCTCACCGCCCTATAACGACGGCGGCGGGACACTCCTCCCCAACGAGGAGCTATCTATCTGGAAGGATAGCACATGGCGAAGACCGCAAAGCCGGACGTACGTCCGAACAATACTCATTTTTCTTCTGGCCCTTGCTCGAAGCGCCCCGGTTGGACGCTTGAAGCTCTTTCCGACGCGGCCCTTGGCCGTTCGCACCGTGCGAAGGTCGGCAAGACGAAGCTGAAGCAGGCCATCGATCTTACCCGTGAAATTCTGGAAGTGCCGGCGGACTACCGCATTGGCATCGTTCCCGCATCTGACACCGGCGCTGTCGAAATGGCGCTCTGGTCATTGCTCGGTGAGCGCGGCGTCGACATGGTCGCCTGGGAAAGCTTCGGCGCGGGCTGGGTCACCGACGTCGTCAAGCAACTGAAGTTGAAGGACGTCCGCAAGATCGAAGCCGGATATGGCGAGCTGCCGGATCTTTCGAGCATCGATTTTGACCGCGACGTGGTCTTCACCTGGAACGGCACGACCTCGGGCGTCCGCGTTCCGAACGCCGATTTCATCCCCGCCGATCGCAACGGCCTGACGATCTGCGACGCGACCTCGGCGGCTTTCGCGCAGAACCTCGATTTTGCCAAGCTCGATGTCGTCACCTTCTCCTGGCAGAAGGTTCTGGGCGGCGAGGGGGCACATGGCGTCATCATCCTGTCGCCGCGAGCCGTCGAGCGTCTGCTCAACTACGCACCGGCCTGGCCGCTGCCGAAGATTTTCCGCCTGACCTCGGGCGGCAAGCTGATCGAAGGCATCTTCAGCGGCGAGACCATCAACACGCCGTCCATGCTGTGCGTCGAGGATTATATCGATGCCCTGCTGTGGTCGAAGGACGTTGGTGGGCTCAAGGGCCTGATGGCCCGCGCCGATGCGAACGCCAAGGTCATCGCCGATTTCGTGGCCGCCAACGATTGGATCGCCAACCTGGCCGTGAAGCCGGAGACGGCCTCCAACACCTCCGTTTGCCTGAAGATCGTCGACAAGGGCGTTCTGGCGCTCGATGCCGATGGCCAGGCGAACTTCGCCAAGGGCATCGTCAGCCTGCTCGACAAGGAAGGTGTCGCCTACGACATAGGCCATTATCGCGACGCGCCGTCGGGCCTGCGCATTTGGGCCGGTGCCACGATCGAAACCGCCGACATGCAGAAGCTGATGCCGTGGCTTTCCTGGGCCTTCGAGACGCAGAAGGCAACGCTTTCCCAGGCTGCTGCCTGAGCTGATCGCATCCGGCTCCGCCGAACGGGCGGAGCCTCGCATTCCTGATTTCATCCATCGCTGAACACTTTTGAAGGAAGCCCCCAATGGCACCTCGCGTTCTCGTATCCGACGAACTGTCGGAAACCGCCGTCCAGATCTTCCGTGATCGCGGCGTCGAAGTCGATTTCCAGCCGCAGCTTGGCAAGGACAAGGACAAGCTCGCCGAAATCATCGGCAATTACGACGGTCTCGCCATCCGCTCCGCCACGAAGGCGACGGAGAAGCTGATTTCTGCTGCGACCAACCTCAAGGTCATCGGCCGCGCCGGCATCGGCGTCGACAATGTCGATATTCCGGCCGCCTCGCGCCGCGGCATCATCGTCATGAACACGCCGTTCGGCAACTCGATCACCACGGCCGAGCATGCCATTGCGCTGATGTTTGCGGTCGCCCGCCAGATGCCAGCTGCCGATGCCTCGACGCAGGCCGGCAAGTGGGAAAAGTCGAAGTTCATGGGTGTCGAAATCACCGGCAAGACGCTTGGCGTCATCGGTGCCGGCAATATCGGCTCGATCGTCTGCGCGCGCGCCATCGGCCTGAAGATGCACGTTCTGGCCTACGACCCCTTCCTCTCGAAGGAACGCGCCGAGGAAATGGGCGTCACCAAGGTTGAGCTCGACGAGCTGCTGGCCAAGGCCGACTTCATCACCCTGCATGTGCCGATGACGGACAAGACGCGCGGCATTCTCGGCGCTGAAAACCTTGCGAAGACAAAGCCCGGCGTTCGCATCATCAACTGCGCTCGCGGCGGTCTCGTCGACGAGGCGGCCCTTGCCGAAGCCATCAAGTCCGGCCATGTCGCTGGTGCCGGTTTCGACGTCTTCGAAGTCGAGCCGGCCAAGGAAAGCCCGCTTTTCGGCCTGCCGAACGTCGTCTGCACCCCGCATCTCGGCGCATCGACCACGGAAGCGCAGGAAAACGTAGCGCTGCAGGTTGCCGAGCAGATGTCGGACTACCTGGTGAAGGGTGCCGTTTCCAACGCCATCAACATGCCGTCGATCACCGCGGAAGAAGCACCGATCCTTAAGCCGTTCATCCGGCTCGCCGACGTTCTCGGCGCCTTCGTCGGCCAGGTTACCGAAGAGCCGATCAAGGAAATCGAGATCCTTTTCGACGGTGCGACAGCCACGATGAACACGCGCGCCCTGACGAGCGCACTGCTTGCCGGCTTGATCCGCACGCAGGTTGCCGACGTCAACATGGTCTCCGCGCCGATCATGATCAAGGAAAAGGGCATCGTGCTCTCCGAGGTCAAGCGGGACAAGACCGGCGTGTTCGACGGCTACATTAAGTTGACCGTCAAGACCGATTCGATGACCCGTTCCATCGCTGGTACGGTGTTCTCGGACGGCAAGCCGCGCTTCATCCAGATCAAGGGTATCAACCTCGATGCCGACGTCGGCTCGCACATGGTCTACATCACCAACACCGACGTGCCCGGCATGATCGGCTTCATCGGCACGACGCTTGGCACCGCCGGCGTCAATATCGCGAATTTCCAACTCGGCCGTGACAAGCAGGGTGGGGATGCGATCGCGCTGCTTTACGTCGATGGTCCGATTGGCGATGAGGTGCTTGCCAAGCTGACGGCAAACACGGCGATCCGCCAGGCAAAGCCGCTGGTCTTTGCGGTCGATTGAGTTTGCTCCCAAGGCAATGAGAAAACCCGGCGTGGGAACCTTGCGCCGGGTTTTCTCGTTTTGCCTCTCAGTCGTCCAAGTTGATCACCGTCACGCGGGCGACTATCGTTCTTTCATGGTCAATTCGGGAGCTGCCATGACAAAGTCAGCCGTCGCTATCGCCATTGCGCTTGCATCGCTAATCGGCCTCTCGTCCTGCGCAAACGCGGCGAATGGTCTTGCCAGGGACGGCAGGGAGGCGGGCAATGCGCTCGATGCCAGCACGCATCGTGTCCTCAAGGCCGGCGCGAACTAAGTCCAACAGCCGGCCTCTATTCTGGGGAACCAGTAAAGCCCGCCTGAGCAAGCGGGCTCGCGATTACTGCGGGTTCGCAGGAGCCGGAGCGGCAGGAGCCGGAGCGGCAGGAGCCGCAGGAGTTGCCGGAGCCTCAGCGGGCGCATTCGCTGCTGGCGGATTAGCTGCCGGCGGTGTTGCCGGTGTAGTCGATGCGGGTGGCGGCGAAGCCGGCTCGGAAGTGGTCGGGGCCGGTGCGTTCGGAGCTGTCGCGGTCGAGCTGCTCTGTGATCTCGGCCAGTAAGTCGCTGCTAGAGCTACGATAACGACAATGGCTGCTAAAACAATCCATAGCGTCTTGCTCTTGGACGCTGAGGTATTCATCGGGTTTGGTTTGTTGAAGTCATTCGTCATGTTACACCTCCTCTTAACGTTAACTCCCTAGCGCGCAAAATGTTCCAGGCCGCGTGCAAATTCCAAGGGTAAACGGCGCAAGAGGTTTGCAGGCACACCAACGCCATTAAGCCAAGAGCAATTTTACCGTAACGTACTTCCAATTTCCGCACTTCCCTGGCTCGCTTCGGAGCACCGCCCAACGGGGGTGACCAGCCGGCGATCGCGCGGACTGGGGGGCCCTGCGGGCGGTTCTTTTCGGGCGTTGGAGGCTGGTGGAACGGGTATGATGGCAGTCTCCCTTGCAGTGTTTGACGCGAGCAGCGGACGCAATTGGCTGCACGGCGCGCTCCGCTATGTCGGGCGCGCGCTAATTGGTCTCGCGGCGCTCGGCGCAGCTGCGGTTGGTGAAGATGCCGCAGCAAACAAAAAGGTAGGACTTTCCTCAGCGAGAGCTTGTTATCGGTACCAAGGAGGCGCCGCCCTTCGCGATGAAGGATGCTGACGGCAATTGGAGCGGCATTTCTATCGAGCTCTGGCGCGAGGTTGCACAAAAGCTCGGACTCCGAAGAACCTGATGTCCAGAAGCTCATCGAAGCGACGTCGCGGGGCGCGACTACGATGTTTCCGTGGCGGCGATCACGATCACGGCCGAACGCGAACGCAGCGTGGATTTCAGCCAGCCTTTCTACGATACCGGCCTGGGGATCGCGGTATCCGTCAACAGCGTGTCGGTGTGGCGCGAAATCATCCGGACGATGATCTCAGCGGGCTTCCTGCAGGCGGCAGGAGCGCTGATCGGCATCTCGCTGCTCGTCGGCGCGCTGGTATGGCTGTTTGAGCGGCGCCATAACTACGACTTCGGAGGAACGGTGGGACGCGGATTGGGCGCGAGCATTTGGTGGTCCGCGGAGGCAATGACGCAAGCCAGCACCGGACATCGCGGACCGATCACGATCGCGGGCAGGGCGCTCGCGATTATCTGGATGGTGGTCTCGATCATCACGATCGCAGTTTTTACAGCCAGCGTCACGTCCGCATTGACGACCAGGCAGATGCGCGGGCTGGTCAACGGCGTGGAGGATCTGCCGAACGTGCGCGTCGGGACGCTGGCCAACTCGGCAACCATCGGCTTCCTGGATATCGCAAGGCAATCGACGTTGCCGTCCTCGAGGCAATCCACGACCAGCGTTGGAGGCGGACACTGTTTCAGTACCTCGGAGAGAAACGGTAGAACGAACGACCGATGTCTCAGTGACCGACGCTCGCTGTGGATGGACGCGAGACCGGCGATCCTTATTTGGCCGGTTTCAGCAGTCTCAGCGCATTGATGGTGACCAGTACCGTGGCGCCGGTGTCGGCGAGGATCGCGGGCCACAGGCCGGTGATACCAGCGATGGTGGTCACCAGGAACACGGCCTTCAGGCCGAGCGCGATGGTGATGTTTTCGACGATGTTGCGCATGGTGCGCTTGGAAAGCGCGATCAATGCCAAAACATCGCTGACGCGGCCATGCAGGATGGCGGCGTCGGCAGTTTCGAGCGCCACATCGGTGCCGCCACCCATGGCGATACCGACATCGGCTGTAGCAAGCGCCGGAGCGTCGTTGATACCGTCCCCAACCTTGGCAACGATCAAACCATCACGCTTCAGCTCGTTCACGATGCGCTGCTTGTCCTCCGGCATCAGCTCGGCGAGCACCTCGATGCCGAGCTGCTTGCCAATGGCCTCGGCGGTGCGGCGGTTATCGCCGGTGAGCATGACGATCTTGATGCCTGCCTCAGTCAATTCCTCGAGGCCGGACTTGGCGTCGTCACGCGGTTCGTCGCGCATGGCAATGGCTCCTGCCAGCGTGTCGCCGACGACGAGCACCGAAACCGTCTTTCCATCGTCGTTGAGCGCGGTGATGCGCGCCGTCTGATCGGACGAAAGAGGAATTCGCTCGCCGGCGGCCTTGGGAGACCCGAAGAACACCGGCTGGCCCTCGACCCTCCCGGCAATGCCTTTGCCCCCTAGAGCCTTGGCGTCTGTCGTTGCGGGGAGCGTGATCCCCGAGGCCGTTGCCCTTGCCAGGATCGCCAGCGCCAGCGGATGGCTAGACCCTGTCTCAAGGGCGGCGGCATATTTGAGGATTTCGGCTTCGTCCAGTCCGAAAGCAATCACATCAGTCACCTGCGGCTTGCCTTCCGTCAGCGTGCCTGTTTTGTCGAGGGCGACGGCGGTGACTTTGCCAAGCGTCTCGAGGACCGCGCCACCCTTCAGCAGCAGGCCACGGCGCGCTCCCGAAGAAAGCGAGGCGGCAATTGCGGCCGGGGTCGAAATCACCAGTGCGCAGGGGCAACCGATCAGCAATATGGCGAGGCCCTTGTAGATCCACTCGTCCCAGGCGCCGCCTGCAAGAAGCGGTGGCAGGATGGCAATGAGGGCTGCAACGACGACGACGCCAGGCGTGTAATAGCGAGAGAAACGATCGATGAAGCGCTCCGTCGGCGCCTTGGATTCCTGCGCCTCCTCCACGAGACGGATGACGCGTGCAATCGTGTTGTCGGCCGCCGCCGCCGTCACCTTTACCCGAAGCGCTGCGTCACCGTTGACGGTACCGGCAAAAACCATGTCGCCTTCGCCTTTGCGCACTGGCGTACTCTCGCCGGTGACCGGCGCTTCGTCGATTGCACTCTCGCCGGACAGAATGGTGCCATCAGCCGCGATGCGGTCGCCCGGACGAACCAGAATGGTCGAACCGACGGCGAGGCCCTCGGCCAGCACTTCCCGGGTCGCACCACCCTCTTCGAGGAAGGCACGCTTCGGAACCAGGGTCGTCAGAGACTGGATGCTCGCGCGCGCCTTGCCGGCGGCGACACCTTCCAGCAGTTCGCCGACCAGGAACAGGAAGACCACTGTCGCGGCTTCCTCGCCTGCATTGATGATCACCGCGCCGACCGCCGCGATCGTCATCAGCATCTCGATCGAGAAGGGTGTGCCTGCGAAGGCGGCGACGACGGCGCGCCGGGCGATTGGAACAAGCCCGACGAGCATCGCCACGATGAATGCATAGGGCGCAATTGCCGGCACGAGGTGACCAATGACGTAGGCGACAACGAGCGCTGCGCCGGAAAGGATTGTCAGGCGGCCCTTCTTGCCTTGCCACCAAGGTCCAGCGATTGGGACGTCGTGACCGTGGAGGCCCTCCGGTGCGTCCGTCGCCTTTTCCTCGGTGTGTTCCCGACCTGTGTGATCGTGGTTAGCATGATCATGGTCATGGTCATGATCAGTGTGGTCGTGGTGCTGGTGTGCATGATTTGCCGGTGGTGTTTCTGCCGGCAACCTTCCGGCGACCTGAGAGACGGAATAGCCGAGGCTCGTCACTTTCCTTTCGATCGCGACAAGGTCGCTGTTGCCATCGTGGCGCACCGTCATCGTTCCTGCCGTCACGGAGACCGAAACGTCTTCGACGCCTGGCATACGCCGGACGGCAGTGTCGATCTTGGCTGCGCAGCCAGCGCAATCCATGCCGCCAACCCTGTAACGTTTCTCGACCGTTTCACCCATGATCCGCTTCCTTGTCAGACAGAGGCATCCTTCCTACATCGCTCTAGCGACTAGAGGTGCAAGAGGAAAATCATGAAAAAGATCACGATCGGCGAGGCCTCCCGAAAAAGCGGCGTCAAGGTTCCGACGATCCGCTACTACGAAAGCATCGGCCTCCTGCCGGCGCCAAACCGCAGCGAGGGCAATCAACGCTCCTACGAGCCCGCAGATCTGCGCAGGCTGGCCTTCATCCGTCATGCCCGCGAGCTTGGTTTCGAGGTGGAAGCGATCCGCGCGCTCCTGACACTGCAGGACGATCCACATCAGTCCTGCGCTTCTGCGGACGCGATCGCCAAGGCCCGTCTCGTCGAAGTCGAGCAGAGAATCCGAAGCCTGATGGCCTTGAAGGCGGAACTGGAACTGATGGTGGAAGGCTGCGGTCATGGTCGCGTCGATCAGTGCCGGGTCATCGAGGTTCTGGCGGATCACGGTCAGTGCAGTCACGCCCATCACTGACGATGGATACCGGATCGATAAGCTAAAGAAACGACAACAGAGCCGGAAGACATGCTGCCCAATCTAAAGGCGTTTCGCCTAAAGTTTGTGCGCACTATGATTCTGATTTTATTTAGCTTTTCTGTCTATAACCTGCCGATCCGCTGCCATTGTTTCATGTGATTTCCTCATGACCGGTCTTCAAAAAGCATTTGTTCCGATCGATGCGCCGAACGACGATTTTCGGTCGCTGTTTGCAACCCATCCCTCGCCGATGTGGGTTTACGATCCCGGCAGCCTTCGCTTCCTGATCGTCAACAACGCTGCTGTCGATCTCTATGGCTATTCGCGCCAGGACTATGCGCGCATGACGGTCCTCGACATCCGGCCGGAGCAGGAGCGCAAGCGAATGCTCGATGCCGTGCAGCGCAAAACCGACATGGAACGCGCCGAGCGTTGGACGCACGTGAAGGCCAACGGCGAAACCCTGGAAGTCCTTACCTATGGGCGGGCGGTTCGTTTTGACGGGCGGGATGCGATCCTCGCGATCGTTCAGGACCGGACCGAGGTCAACGCAGCCCAGCAGCAGGTGAGCGATACGCGCTCGATGCTAGACAGCATCGTCGACAACCTGCCCGTCGGCGTCTTCGTGAAGGACATGGGACGAAGACGGCCGCTACATCCTTTTCAACGAGGCTTGCGGCGGCATCGTCGGCTATGACCCGAAAGACATTGTCGGCCAGAGCGATTGCATCCTATTCGACGACAGGCAAACGGCCATTTTTCGCGAGCAGGACTCTAGGGCTCTTGGGGCCGGAGCAACCATCAGCTTCGAGGAGACGATTGAGCGCGCCGATGGGGCGCCGCGGATCCTGCGGACGATCAAGCGTGCACTTCCCGCACCGGATGGCGGAGCGCCGCGCTATGTGCTCGGCATTTCCCAGGACGTGACCGAGGAGCGGTCGGTCGAGGCACGTCTCGCCTACATGGCAATGCATGATGCACTGACCGGCCTGCCGAACCGGGCATTCTTTGCCGATCATATCCAGCGGGAAGCACCGATCGCCACGGCGCAAAACCCGCTGGCGTTGCTTTACCTCGATGTCGACCATTTCAAGCACATCAATGACAGCAAGGGCCACGCGGCAGGCGATGCGTTGCTCTGCCAGGTCGCCGCACGTCTGATGCAACTGGTGGCAGACGGCGATCTCGTCGCTCGCCTCGGCGGCGATGAATTCGCGCTGCTTTTGCGCTTGCAGCGACGCGAGAGCATCGAACGCTTTGCCGAACGTCTGCTTAGATCGCTATCGACCCCGTTTGATCTCGACGGCGTCAACGAGCACGTCACCTGTAGCATCGGCATTGCGCTTGCGCCTGAACATACCGAGGACGACGATGTCCTGATGCGCAACGCGGACCTTGCGCTCTATGCAGCCAAGGAGAGCGGCCGCTCGACCTACCGCTTCTATGTGCCGGAAATGCGTCTGGAAGCAGAGCGCCGGCACATGCTCACGGCCGAACTTCACGAGGCGCTGCTAAAAGGCCAGTTCGAACTTCACTACCAGCCGATCGTGCAACTCGATGACGATGGCTTGGCGGGCTTCGAGGCCTTGATCCGCTGGCGCCATCCCGTCCGAGGGCTGGTTCCGCCGATGGAATTCATCCCTATCGCAGAGGAAACAGGCCTCATCATTCAGATCGGCGAGTGGGTGTTGCGCGAAGCCTGCCGGGCGGCGGCCGCCTGGCCCAATCATTTGAAGATCGCGGTCAATCTCTCCGTGTGCCAGTTCCGGCACAATAGCCTGCTTGCGACGGTCGTCTCCGCACTCGACGAGACCGGCCTTTTTCCGGAACGCCTCGAGATCGAGATTACAGAATCCGTCTTCCTGGCCGACGTCGAGCAAAGCCTGCCGCTGCTGCGGGCATTGAAGGAACTTCGCATCCGCATCGCCATTGACGATTTCGGCACCGGCTATTCGTCCTTGAGCTACTTGCGGGCCTTTGCCTTCGACAAGATCAAGCTCGACCGCAGCTTCGTCTCAGGCATCGAAACGGATCCGGGTAATCTGGCGATCGTACGTGCGGTCGTCGGTATCGGCTCCGGCTTCAATGCAACGACGCTTGCGGAAGGGATCGAGACCGAGGAGCAGTTGCAGAAATTGCGCGCCGAAGGCTTCAGCGAGGTGCAAGGCTTCCTGCTTGGCAGGCCGATGCTGCAGGCCGAGGCGCAGGCTCTGATCGAGGGCGGCGCCTCACCCTTGCTTGTCGGAGCCCGTGGCTGAAATCATCGCATCGAAGGTGTCGGCAGCCTTGCTGCGATAGCGTTCCTGATGGCGCAGCAGAAAGAACGGGCGGGGTAGGGGCGGGATGTTCGCCTCCTTGAGAGTTCCAGCCCGCAGGAAAGGGGCCGCGATGCTTCGTGACATCAGCGTTGCCCCTAGTCCAGTCTCAACGATGCCGATCACCGTTTCGTTGCCCGGCAGCGACATTGGAATATCCAGCGCGGCGGCCGTCAACCCGGCTGTTTCCAGTAGGCTCTCGAATGCGCGGCGGGTTCCCGAACCGGTCTCGCGCAGGATCCAAGCCGTCTTCGGGAAGTCGTCGACGGTTAGCGGTTTGCCGTCGGCCCAGGGGTGTCGAGGCGCGACGATCACGATCATCTCGTCAGTGGCAATCCTTCTGGCCGACAGGCTCCGGCGTTCCTGCGGCCATTCGATGAGGCCGATCTCTGCCCTTCCCTGCGCTACGGCGTCGGTGACTTCCTCCGTATTGCCGATGAGAACCTTGAGCGCGATGCCGGGGTAGAGGTTGCGATAGTCCGCGAGACGTGGGGCCAGCCAATAGCCGGCGACGGTTTGGCTCGCCATGATCGACAGTTCACCGTGCATGAGGCCCGACAGATCCATCAAGGCGGCTTCGGCAGCGCGCGCGCTCGCAAGGACGGCTTGCGCCTCCTTGAGGAACACGCGTCCGGTCTGGTTCAGCACGATCGAGCGTCCGACGCGATCAAACAGCGCAACGTGATGCCTGCGTTCAAGCGCAGTGATTGCGGCGCTGACGGCCGATTGCGTCATGTTGAGGTGGGCCGCTGCCTGGGTGATGTGCTGGCGGGTGGCGACCTCCACGAAAATTCGAAGCTGTTCGAGGGTCAAGGGATCATTCGCTGTGAATCGATCATTCGATTTTATCGAACGTAACTAGAATTACAATTCGTTAGAATCGATTGATCTGTGGGCGTATCGATGGACAACGCTTTTAAGGATATGGCCATGACCGCATTCACCGACCTGGGCATTCGACCCACGCAATCTGAAGGACGCCGGTGCGTCCTGCATTTTACGCCGAACTGGTTCGCGGCGACGATGGGCACAGGCATTCTTGCCGTCTGCCTCGCACAGTTCCCGAATGCACCGGCATTGGTTGCGGCCGGGGAGGTTCTATGGCTCTCGAATATCGTCCTGTTTGCCTGTCTTTCGATCCTTTATGCCGGCAAATGGATCCGACACCCGCGCGAGGCCTTGCGCGCTTTCTCACACCCCGTCGTATCGATGTTCTTCGGGTGCATTCCCATGGGGCTTGCGACGATCGTCAACGGAACGGTCATCTTCGGCTTGACGTGGTTTGGCGAAGCGGCCGTTCCCGTCGCCATCGGCCTCTGGTGGCTTGATGCCGCGCTCGCCGTGCTTGCCGGACTGGCCATCCCATTTGCCATGTTCACTCGGCAGAACCATGTCTTCGAAGAGATGAGTGCGGTCTGGCTGTTGCCGATCGTTGCCTGCGAAGTGACCGCGGCAAGCGGCGGCCTGCTTCTTCCGCATATTCCCGGCGCGAGTGGCCAGATGACGGTGCTGTTTGCGAGCTACGTGCTCTGGGCCTGTTCGGTGCCGCTGGCGCTGGGGCTGCTCACCATCCTCTTCCTGCGCATGGTCCTCCACAAGCTGCCTCCGGCTCACATGGCGTCGACCGCTTTCCTGTCGCTCGGTCCGATCGGGACCGGCGCGCTCGGACTGATCCTTTTTACCCTGAACGGGAACGCGGTGCTTATCGCCAACGGTCTCGGCGTCTTCGCCGGTGCAATGTCCGGTGCCGCCCTCCTCGGTGCAATCCTGCTCTGGGCCTATGGCTTGTGGTGGCTGGGCATAGCGCTCGCCACGACTGCGCGCTACCTGCTGAACGGCCCCCCGTTCAATCTCGGCTGGTGGGGATATACCTTCCCGATCGGAGTCTATGCGGTTGCCACGCTGCGCCTGGCGGCGGTGGTTCATCTCCCGGCGATCGCCATCTTTGGCGGAGTTCTGGTCGTCGCGCTATCGGGGATCTGGATCGTGGTTGCCATCAGAACCTGTTTCGGGGCTGCTGACGGCACGCTTTTTGCCGATCCAAGCCTGGCCGATCAGGCTTGAATGGCCCGCGCTGCCGGTTTTGATTTCACCCACCAAAGCGGCTGACCTCGATGCCGCTACCGACCGGCAGAAGCACACTGGTAATGCCCGGCTTGGCCCGGATATCTGCGCCATACCGCCTGACGTTCTCGTCGCCCGGACGCAGCATGTTGTCGGCAACGACGATCGCGCCGGGATTGAGCTTAGGGTAAAAGGCCTCCAGGCATGGCAGGTACAAGTCCTTCCAGAGATCCACCAGGACAAAGTCGATGCCATCCGTGAGCTCGCTGATCATCTGCACCGCGTCACCGATCCTGAAATCGATCCAATCGGCAAGTCCCGCCTTTGTCGCCATCTCCTTGGCATGTGCCGACTTGTACTCGTGCAGTTCCATCGTGATCAGCTTTCCGCCCGCGGCCCGGGCAGCCTCCGCCAGCCAGATGCCTGAATAGCCGAAGGATGTGCCGAGCTCGAGAATGACCGGCTCTTTGAGGCACTTGGCGAGGATGTTGATAAGCTGTCCGGTTTCGCGACCGACCGCACGCAAGCGCATGTCCTGCCCTCCATCGCGGCCGCCGGGAGGAAGCTCGCGCGGACTGCTTTGCTCCTTTCGGATCATGACATGGTAGGCTTCAAGTACGTCGTGGATCTTGCGGTCCATTGTCAGTCCCTCGCGGTGCGCGCGTTTTCAGGGCCACGCCACCCACTTGAGCGGTCGTCGCCCGGGAAGTCTTGACCGGATGACGCCAGCATCAAAGTTAAACTTTCGCAACAATCGACATTTACCGCCGGCGGTTGTTGCACAGCCCTGAGATGTCGATTACATCGCGTTCGTCAATGGCCGAGCACCTCGGTCACGTAAGCGTTAACGTCACTCAACGCGTATGATCGAACCGCTCTGCGGCTCCGATCTGCGCGACTGTGTCCTGCGGATCGGGGTAACGAGCCTCCGAAGGACACGATGGATAACAATCAAAACCCAACTCACAGCCTGCCGGCTCCACAGATCGAACGGGTTCGCCACGACTTGCGTCGCCGCGCCCTGACCGTCGCCGAAGTCACCGATATCACACCGGGCATGCGCCGCATCGTCCTCACGGGTGACGATCTCGCGGACTTCGTCAGCCTAGCGCCCGACGATCACTTGAAGATTTTCGTTCCCGCGGCAAAGGGCGAAGCGCGCCGCGACTACACGCCTCGGCGGTACAACAACGATGCCCGCACATTGACGATCGACTTTGCGTTGCATGAGGCGGGTCCGGTGACCCAATGGGCGATCGATGCGTCCCGGGGCGATACGCTAGCTATCGGTGGGCCGCGCGGCTCGGCGGTGGTCTCCGCCAGCGTGACCCGCTGGCTGCTGATCGGCGATGAGACTGCCTTGCCGGCGATGGGACGTCGGATCGAAGAATGCGACACCGGTACAGTGATCACCGCGATCACTGCGGTGGCCGGTCCGGCGGAGAGACAGATCTTCGAAACCAAGGCGGACCTGCATTTGCATTGGGCGGACCGTCCTCTTTCGGATGCGACGGACGCCGGGCCGCTGCTGACGATCTTGCGCAACATGGACATCGAGCCCGGGACCTTCGTTTGGGTCGCGGCGGAGGCTTCGGTCACGCGCGCCGTCCGCGACTATCTGGTCGCCGAAAGAGGCTATCCGCTGCACTGGATCAAGGCGTCTGGCTATTGGGTGAAGGGGAAGGCAGATACGACTGAGAAGTTCGACTAGGATCGGGCTGCGAAGCGAGCGAGCGCGTCAGGCGACGGCTCGCTGTTCCTTTGGCCCGGTCGAATGACAGAACCGACATGCCGCAATAACTAGAGCTGGCCGAAAAGTGATCGGCCGGTTGGTTATTCCGGCCCTCGCACCAGCGAGAATTAGTCGCCAAAGGCGAACCCACGGCACCTAACCTTGTTGAGAGGTGGTGCCTGTGTCTTTGGAAAATGCTTCTGGCGCAGTCCGCCTCCGCGTGGAGAACGACAATGACCGATACCAAGACCCTGCTGATGGCCTTCTGCATGACGGGACTGTTCAGTTTCCTGAAGCTCGGGCGGACAGCTGAATGCCTGCACGAATGGACGATTTTCGTGGGCAAGCTTTCCTTCAAGATCGCCGGCCGGATAGCCGGCAGTCGATGAGGGCGTCCGCGTGCTCGCTATCGGGCACGTGGATTTTCATTGTGAGTTCGCCATTTCTCCAATGCGCCGGATCGCCAGGTCTGGCTTCACGACGCACTCCTTAGGCGCTTTTTCAGCGGCAGAAGCGAAAGGCCGGCGAGCAAAGCGAAGGCCGCGCCGGCGAGGAAGGTCATCTGGTGTCCGCCCCAATCCCAAAGGGCACCGGCAAGCACGCTCGCTGCGAGAAGCGCGATACCCGCAATCAGGTTGAATATGCCGAAGGCGGTTCCGCGCAGTTCGGCGGGTGCGGCATCCGCAACAAGGGCGGCCAACAACCCTTGCGTAAATCCCATGTGGAGACCCCACAGCAGTACCCCAATCCCGAGGCCTGCCAATCCGGGAAGAAGCGCCAGGCCGACGTCGGCGAGAACGAGAAGCACCAGGCCGACAATCAGCAGAGTTATCCGGTCAACGCGGTCCGCCATGACGCCTGCCGGATAGGCCGACAACCCATAGGCAATGTTCATGACGATCAGCACGACCGGCACGAACATGACGGGAAGCCGCATCTGTTGAGCGTCGAGAATGAGGAAGGCCTCGCTGAACCGCGCAAGGGTGAATACTGCCGAAACGGCAACGACCAGCCAGTAGATCGCAGGCAGCCGGACGAGCTCCGAGCGGCGGAACGGCACCCGAATGCGGCGCTGCTCGTTCCGCTGCGGTTCCTTGACGACAAAGAGGATAATCGCGACGGAGCAGAACGCCGGGATGACCGCGATCCAGAAGACTGTCGAATAGTGGTCGGCGGTCCACCACATCAAAACAAGAGCCAGCGCCGGCCCAAGGAATGCGCCGACCGTGTCGAGCGATTGGCGCAGACCGAAACTTGCGCCACGGATTTCCTTCGGACTGATATCGGCGATCAGGGCGTCGCGTGGCGCGCCCCTGATGCCCTTGCCGACGCGGTCTATGAAACGTGCTGCCACCAGCCAGCCAAGCGATGGCGCCAAGGGAAAGACGGGCTTGGTCAACGCAGCGATGCCGTAGCCCAGGGCCACAAGCAGCTTTCGCTTGCCAAGCCAATCGCTCAGTGCTCCGGAAAACACCTTGGTGATGGCGGCGGTCGCCTCGGCAATGCCTTCGATCAGGCCAACCGCAAATGCCGAAGTGCCGAGGACGGCAACCATGTAGACCGGAAGCAGCGCGTGGATCATCTCGGAGGAGATGTCCATGAACAGGGAGACGAAGCCAAGAGCCCAGACGCCTTTCGGGATCGCCCGCAGGGCCACGGGTCTTGAGCCGGCGACGTAGACCATTCGAACTACCTTTCACAAACCAACCCGCCATGGGTCTTGTGCTTCTGAAATCTGACGGCGACCTGAAGACCCTTCAGCTTGGCTGCTGCGGCATCGCCCTGTGGTTCAGTCGTTACATCTCAATTGTCCGGCAGCGCAGGCGGTGGAAGGTGTTGACATACCCGATCCACCGTGGATCATATGGTTCATGGGGTCGCGATCACCCCACGAGGCGCCAGCCGAAGAGTCGCGTCCAACGAAGCCGCTAAAACGGAGGACGCGCGATGCCGTCATTCACCGAAATCTCAACCGATAAACTGAACCGCCTCATCGGCACGCCGGGTGCACCGGTTTTGATCGATGTGCGCAATGACGAGGACTTTTCCGCCGACGCTCGTCTCATCCCCGGATCTATCCGCAAACCATTCAGGGATGTGGACCAATGGGGTGCTGAAATCCACAGCCCGGCGGTCATCGTCTGCCACCATGGCGCCAAGCTCAGCCACGGCGTTGCCGCGCATCTTCGTGTCATGGGCGTACAGGCCGAAACGCTCGAGGGCGGGTTCGAGGCATGGATCAAGGCAGGCGGCCTCGCCGTGCCCGAGGATAAGCTGCCGCCTCGCGACGCCAAGGGGCGGACGGTTTGGGTCACTCGTGCCCGCCCGAAGATCGACCGTATAGCGTGCCCCTGGTTGATCCGCCGCTTCGTGGATCCGTCGGCGGTCTTTCTGTTCGTTCCTGCCGCGGACGTGCTTATGGTCGCCGACCGTTTCGGGGCAACACCCTTCGACATCGAGGATGTCTTCTGGAGCCATCGCGGCGATCGATGCTCGTTCGATATCATGGTGGAGGAATTCGCGCTTCAATCCGGGCCGCTCCTTAGGCTTGCTACAATCGTCAGGGCTGCAGATACCGCAAGGCTTGATCTCGCGCCCGAAGCGGCGGGATTGCTGGCCGCCTCGCTCGGGCTCTCGCGGATGTTTGCCGACGACCTCGAGCAATTGGAGGCAGGCATGACCCTGTATGATGTTTTCTACCGATGGTGCCGGGACGCGACCGAGGAAACCCACAATTGGCCCTCCGCGAAGAAGGGAAGCTGAGATGGCCAACCTTGTCACAGATACGCCCGCCGAGGATATGGCGGGCGGGGCGAGCCACGGCATCTCCTTCGGCGAGGCGTTTCGCGTCTGGTTGCGCGTGGCGGCTCTCAGTTTCGGCGGCCCGGCCGGGCAGATCGCCGTCATGCACAGGATCGTCGTCGACGAAAAGAAGTGGATCGGCGAACAGCGTTTTCTGCACGCTCTCAACTATTGCATGCTGTTGCCTGGGCCCGAGGCGCAACAACTCGCCATCTACATCGGCTGGCTTATGCACAGGACGGCCGGAGGGCTTGTGGCCGGCATCCTTTTCGTTTTGCCCGGCTTCCTGTCCATCCTTGCCCTCAGCTACGTCTACGTGGTGTTTGGAAACGTCGACGCCGTCGAAGGCATGTTCTTCGGCCTCAAGGCCGCCGTGCTTGCGGTCGTTGTGCAAGCCGTCATTCGGATCGGGGGTAGGGCGCTCCGGAACCCGGCCATGGTGGCCATCGCGGCCGCGGCCTTCCTGGGGATCTTTGTTCTTCATGTCCCGTTCCCGCTGATCATTCTGGTCGCGGCGATCATAGGTCTAGCGGGGGCAAAGTCCGGCTCGAGGCTCTTCCAGACAGGCAATGGCCACAAGGCCACGACCGGTCGTGTTCTTGCCGATGCAGACTCCGCGCTTGGCGAGGAAACGCCGGTCCATGCGCGGCCGAACCTAGTGTGGTCGCTGAAGATTTCGGCTGTCATGCTTGCCCTTTGGCTCGGGCCGCTTCTGCTGCTCTATGTCTTCCGCGGCGGAGATGATGTGTTCACGCAGATTGGCGTCTTTTTCAGCAAGATGGCCGTGGTGACCTTCGGTGGCGCATACGCCGTGCTCGCCTATGTCGCGCAGGAGGCGGTGCAGCACTATGGCTGGCTGCGGCCGACGGAGATGCTCGACGGGCTCGGCATGGCCGAGACGACGCCAGGCCCGCTGATCATGGTTCTCCAATTCGTGGGGTTCATGGGCGCTTATCGCGACCCAGGAACCCTCGATCCGATCACGGCCGCGACGCTGGCTGCGATGCTTACGACCTGGGTGACGTTCGTGCCGTGCTTCCTCTGGATTTTTCTCGGTGCGCCTTTCATTGAAAAGCTTAGGGGCAATGCGGCGCTAGCGAGCGCGATGTCGGCCATCACCGCTGCCGTGGTCGGCGTTATTCTGAACCTCGCGATCTGGTTCGGTCTGCATTTCCTGTTCACCGAGGCGCGCATCCACCGGTTCGGTCCTATATGGATCGAGCTGCCCGTGTGGTCGTCGCTGGCACTGCCATCGCTCGTTCTCAGCATTGCCGCCGCTGTTGCGATCTTCCGGTTCAGGATGTCGGTTATTCCCACACTGTTCGGATGTGCGGTGGCTGGGATGGCTTGGAGGCTGTTCGGGATACTCTGAAGCGATTGCGTAAGGGTTGAAATCTGCTCCGAGACGCCCGCAAATCCCCCGCCTCTTGCGCAGGAACCCAATCCTTTCTATATCCTCGGCAACGAAAGTCCGGCGGCCGATCCCGCGCGGACACACGAAATCCGCTGGCTCTGAGGGGCGGATCGCAACAAGCTTAGAATTGGCAGCCACCCGTGAACACACTGGATTTTGACAAGAAGCCGGAAGATACCCGCGTTGTCGTCGCCATGTCGGGCGGCGTTGACAGCTCGGTGGTCGCAGGCATTCTCAAACACCAGGGCTATGACGTGCTCGGCATCACGCTGCAGCTCTATGATCATGGCGCGGCCGTTCACCGCGCCGGCTCCTGCTGTGCCGGCCAGGATATCGACGATGCCCGTCGTGTTTGCGAGACGCTTGGTATTCCCCATTATGTGTTGGACTACGAGAAGCGGTTCCGCGACACTGTGATCAATCCCTTCATGGAAAGCTATGTGGCTGGCGAGACGCCCATCCCCTGCGTTTCTTGCAATCAGACCGTCAAGTTCGCGGACCTCCTGGCAACGGCCAAGGAGCTTGGTGCCGACGCGTTGGCAACCGGCCACTACATTCGCTCGCGGTCCAATCCGGCACCTGGCAATCCCGGTCGCCGCGCGCTTTATCGTCCCGCCGATGCCGATCGCGACCAAAGCTACTTCCTGTTTGCGACGACGCAGGAGCAGATCGACTACCTGCGCTTTCCGCTTGGCGGTCTACCCAAGGCCGAAACGCGCAAGCTTGCCGAAGAGATGGGCCTTGTCGTCGCCAAAAAGGCTGACAGCCAGGACATCTGTTTCGTCCCGCAGGGCAAATACTCCGACATCATCAACAAGCTGAAGCCGAATGCGGCGCTCGCAGGCGAGATCGTCCACCTCGACGGCCGCGTGCTGGGTCAGCATGAAGGCATCCTGCACTACACCATCGGCCAGCGCCGCGGCATCGGCATTGCCGCCGGCGAACCGCTCTATGTCGTCTATCTCGATGCCCGGTCTCGCCGGGTCATCGTCGGGCCGAAGGAGGCGCTGGAGACGCACCGCGTCTATCTGCGGGATGTCAACTGGCTCGGCGACGAGCCGCTTGCCGAGGCTGCCGCGGGAGAAGGCTTCGCATGCTTTGCCAAGGTCCGCTCGACGCGGGCCCCGACACCCGCTGTCCTGCATACCGATGCGAGTGGCATCTACGTCGATCTCGCGATCGGGGAAGCTGGCGTTGCGCCGGGACAGGCCTGCGCACTCTATTCGGCGCCTGGCGACGACGCCCGCGTTTATGGCGGTGGTTTCATCGAGCGTTCCGAGCGCGAACCGGCGGCGGAAGCCTCGCTGAAGGCGCTGCTAGCGAGCCCGGTCGCAGCTTGAAAAAGCCTGTGGTATTTTCTCGATCATGCGCTTGACACAAAGCCAAAGCGCACCTTATAAGCCGCTCATCCCACGGGCCGCCGCATCGCGAATGGCACCGTTGACCAGTGGCGGAGTAGCTCAGTAGGTCAGAGCAGAGGAATCATAATCCTTGTGTCGGGGGTTCAAATCCCTCCTCCGCTACCATTAAAACAGCTGACAATTCCGGTCCGGCGATTCCTGATAGCCAGCCCTTGATCTCATACTGATATTGCTCCCTGGCCTTTCGTGGATAGACCACCACGCCGGACACCACTTCCCTGAATGCCTTTGCCAGCTCGATCGTCGGCTCCTCTCCCCTGTCCTTTAGGATCTCAGCTAGGCTTTCGATATCCTCCCTAAACTTCGTCACCGCCTTCGGCTTGATCTCGATCACGTTGCTGGCCGGCTCCTCAGCCGCCAGATCCGCTTTTAGACGGGTCCTTTCCGCCTTCAGGCCGGGCAGCACGTCCGCGACGTCTTCTTCGTCGATCGTTCCCCGCGATACCTGGTCAATGATACGCGCAAAGCCGAGCGCATGAAAAACTGGTCGTTGTCAAATCCGAAAGGGGCAAAGCTCGACTGGCTGGCAACTTGGCGGAACTGGTACAGCGACAAGCTCGACGCGAAGCCAAAGACCCCGACGACCAAAGCTCAGGATGTGATGATGGACACACAACATCCGCATCCGCAGCACGAGCGTCGGAAACCACAAGACCACATGCCCCGCATGTTCGTCATCGCGCCGCAAGAAGAACGATCCCTGCCTGTCTGTCACAGTTAAGCCCGATGGCAGCGCGGTCTGGAATTGCCACCATTGCTCATTCAGCGGCGCCGCCGGGGGAAGCGAATATCGTCCCGTGCGCGAGCGTCGTGTCTACCGCAAGCCGCAGCGCGAGGCTTCCCCGCAGCGTCCGGACAGCCTTCACGCCTGGTTCGACAAGCGCGGCATCTCTCGGGGGGTCGTCGACCGGTAAACCCGCGAGTGGTTCCCGCAAACAGAAAAGGAAGAGGATTGCATCGCGTTCCCATACGAGTGGGACGGCGAGCTGCGGAACGTCAAATACCGGACGGCGAACAAGCTGTTCCGCCAAGAGAAGGACCCGCCGGTTTTCTTCAACGCCGACAGCATCGGCGCCGGCGAGGATCTGATTATCTGCGAAGGCGAGATCGACGTCATGGCGATGATCGAGGCAGGCCTCCACCACGTCGTATCCCTGCCGAATGGCGCGCCGTCGGGACCGGAAACGAGCGAGAAGCGCTACGAGCCGTTCGGTACACACTGGGAACTGCTGCTGGAGGTAAAGCGCTTCCTCATCGCCACCGACATGGACGGACCCGGCGAGGGGCGCGCCCGGAGCATTCTGGTGTCCGATGGGGTTTGGACAGCACATGGTTATTCAGTCCCGGCCGGATTGGGAAGTTGGACCAAAGTCCTGAAGGCACCAGAGCCGAAGTCGCTGATTGATCGGACTCAGGTCCAATGTTCAGAAGCAACGCCAATGGTATCAATATTCGAGGCGTGAGACACAGCCTTGCAGACGAGTGTGCAAATCGGAATGGGAATAAGACATGAAAAAGTTCGCTATCGCAGCGCTGGCGTTTGCGACTGCGTTGTCAGCGTCGCCGGCATTCTCTCAGATCTACTTTGAGTACGGAGCTGGACCTCGCTACTACGATGACCGGCCAGCACCACGGTACTATCGTTACCCGCAACGCTACGCATACGATGACTACGATGGCGACCCGGATCGTTACGGCCAACGGTGCTGGATACAGAAATACTACAGATACCGGTATGGCCACCGGGTGGTGCGATACAGGACCATTTGCGACTAGCGCGCTGGCGGCATCGGCTTTTGTTCCACCTCAATGTGCGCGGATAGCTTCGCAGATTTCGAAAGAAGGTCGATGGCGCTCGCTTTGAGCTTCTCTTCGACATCTTTGAATGAAAAAGTAATATCGCCAAGCACTCGGGTTTTCACCCTGACCGTATGGCCCGCAATTCCTTGGCCCTCAGGCAAGCTGTCATCAGTCCAAGTGACTTCGACCTCTCTCCTGCAAGAATCGCCGTTCAGCGATACCTACAGGATTGCGCCGAGTCTTTCACGACACCTGCGCGGATTTGCAGCGCATCCAACACAGCCATAAAGGAAACCCCGCAGTCGCGGTTGCGGGCGAAATGCTAACCCTTCGCGTCAAACTTTGTTCCGTTACTCGCCATCACATCGAACTAGTTGTCATTTTGAGCTTGGCCTGCTGTAGTTATCGGATGGCAAAGTCTCCGCATTCCAAACCGCTTGTTGCAGACGAAAAGCCGCTTCGCAGTCGAGCGCGCAAACCGCGCGATCCGCGCAACCCCGCCTCCCACTCGATCCTATGCCGGCGCGATAGAAGAGTGCCTTGCGCTCCTCAAGCCGCGCCCGCCGATCGGCCCTGATTGGATTTACGAGGTCAAAATGGGATGGATATCGGATCGCCGTCCATCTCAACAATGGGAACGTGCGCATTCTCACGCGCGGTGGCCATGACTGGACGCATCGCTTCCCCGCGATTGAGGCTGACGCTAAACGGCTCGGCGTCGGCAGTCCCATTCTCGACGGCGAAGCCGTCGTGCTCGACGAGCAGGGCCGTCCGGACTTCGGCCAACTTCAGCAATCGCTCGGCGGACGAGGCGGAAAACTCAACTCTGGCGCCGCTTTCGATCTCCTGTATTTCGACGGTCACGACATCCGCAGTCTTGAACTTACGGCCCAGCGATATTTCCTGCGGTCGCTCTTGAAAAACGAGCAGGGCGCTATCCGCCTCTCCGAAGGCATTGAAGGCGACGGCCGCGAAATCTTCGCCGCTGCCTGCGAGCACGGCCTCGAAGGCATCATCGCCAAATACAAGGATAGCCCTTATCGATCAGGCAGGCTGGGCGAATGGGTGAAGGTCAAATGCGTCCAGAGCGACAGCTTCATGATCGTCGGTTACGAGCATTCGCTTTCGGCGAGAGCAGGGATCGGCAGCCTATTGTTAGCGGCCCGCAAAGGGAACGACTGGATCTATGTCGGCAACGTCGGGACAGGCTCCAACGAAAGCAGCGCCGAGTATCTTCGAAAGACGCTCGATCGGATCAAGCGAAAGACGCCTCCCATCAAATATTCCGGCCGGCGCAAGAACCTCGTTTGGGTTCAGCCGACGCTCATCGCAGAGATCGAGTATCGCGCCTGGACGCGCGACGGCAAGCTGCGGCATGCGTCGTATAAGGGGCTGCGAGAGGTTCAGGATAACGCCGCGGTCTATGACCTTGGCTGAAAAGGAAGACCCCACCGTCAGGCGGGGTCTTATCTCTTAGGCAGCCGCGGGAAGTTGAAACCCGACATCGAGAGGTACTCCCAGTGCCTTGTGCGCCTGCTCGATTTGGTCAAGCTGCGATTTGTGATCAATGCGGAACAATCTATCAACCTGCTCTCGGTGCCAACCGAGTCTCCGCGTGAGTTCAGCGCGCGACACGTCCGTAGACTTGCAGATCATATAGAGCCCGCATTTCAGGAAGGTCAGGGCGGAAACCTCCACATAGCGTCCGACGCCAGAGGTTTCATCCAACGGCAGTGGAATATCTTCCCCGTCAGAAATGCGCGCAGCCATAGCCTCCTCAATCGCTTTTAGACCTTCAAGTGCTGCCTCTGGCTGCGTGTCGCCAAAGGTTGTTACTTCTGGGAATGCAGGCGCGGTGACGAGCCACGAGTGGGTTCCGTCTTCCGCTTCGTCCATTGTGAAGTTGAGTTCGTAAAATCTGGACATTATTTGATCCCTAGGTCTTTCAGAATTTTCGCCACCAAGCCCTTGCCCAATTCCTTGCTACTTCCATGAACGGGCATAACGGTCTTTCGGTTCCCCGGCGAACAGTCTGGTGGCCACTGCCACCGCGTTGGTTCTCGAATTTGCAGCCATTTTTGGCTAGAAGCTTTTTCAGCTCGGCCGCATTCGTAACTTAGTGCCCTTAACAGTTGTGTGGAAGTCCACAGTTCTGTTGAAAGTTTTTTAATGATTTGTCAATCTTTCGGTTGAGTGCACAGAAGATTTTCAACTCATCACGGACTAGCGATCAACGAGACAGCTAGTCGGCCCGTCCATTCGGCCTCGCCGCCGTGTCGTCCCATGGCATGGATCACGATTGGCTGTTTACAGCTTGCCCGCGGGCCAATTTGAGGCCATTCTCAGATCGGATCCTGGCTGTGCGGTAAGACGAGAGGTCAGGCCTTGCAACGCTCAATCTCGACCTCGAAGCACTTGCCGTGGCGCCTTTTCTCGACTGATCCCTGAGTGAGGAGGTTGTCCATGTCCACGCGCTATGTCGACCATCCGCTACAACCGGGCGACCGGGCCCCGAACGTTGTGTTTGATGCGATCTCGCGCGAGGGGAAGATCGCACTTGATGATTTTCGTGGCCGCAGCCCAGTGTTGATCGGTTTGTTTCGAGGCCTGCATTGTCCGTTCTGCCGGCGCCATGTCGCGGCCATGGCACATCTCAACCCGATGCTGCGTGAGAAAGGCGTCCAATCCCTGGCGGTGGTAAACACCCCGGTTGAACGCGCGCGGCTCTATTTCCGTTACCATCCGATACCCGGTCTTCTTGCTGCTTCCGACCCGGCACGGGCTTCGCACCAAGTCTTCGGCTTACGCGAGGTCGGGATCGACACGGTCATGGCGATACGGATCGATCTTCCGGGCGAGTTGCCCGAGCCTATGGGCGTGATGGCAATGGACGAATTTCTCAACAAGAAGGAAGGATATCAGATTACGGAAGCCGATCAGCAGATGATGACTGCCGACGAGGGGCAGCTTGTCGGTCAGTTCCTAATCGACCGGGAGGGCATCGTACGCTGGAGCTTCACTGAAGTTCTGGAGGCTGGGCTCCATACATTCAAGGCACCGAATTCCGAGGAATTGATGTCGGTAGCGTCCCAAGTCGCACATTAACAACGAAAAAGGCCGAAAGCGGACCATTCATGCTGTAAACCGCCCTATACAGAACTGGAGGGATGGGTGAAAACGGTCCTCCGCTACCATCTTTATTATTGTCTAGCTCGGACACATAGGTAACAGATCGTCCCTAAGACATGGGTAAAAGTCTCGTGCCGAACGGGTTGCCGATGGTTTGCAACGTCCTCTGCTCCAGGTCGATATATCCCAGATCATAGTGCATGAAGCTGACGAGCCAAATGCCGTCGTCGACTTCCTTGATGCCGAGCCGTTGGCCGGCCATGGCGGCCGTTCTCCTGCGCGTAGCCCGGCCTGGTGCGCTCGAGCCCAATGCCGAGCCGCAGCCAACCAGACGGACAGCTTCGACAGATTGTAAAGGCCGTTGGGACTGGCGAATCCGCCGCCGCCTCGTGTCACCAGTGTTTCAGTTAGGCAGTTCAAGCTGCAGCTCAGCTCGTTGCTGCCGGCCTCTTGGTCAGGTCGACGCCTGGGTCAGCGGCCTCGCAACCAACCGTGTACGGCCTTTTTGGCCGAGTTGCGGGTTATTTCATGGCCGGTGTAGCCGCGCAATTTAAAGAAAGAATTGGCATCCAATTGAAACAATGGCAATCGCCAATGGCATTGTTAGCACCATGGCGATACTTTGCCAGTCGGCGTGATGTTTATAAGCCTCCGAGGTCATCCTAGCTCCTCCCCACATGGATATTGAGCCTACCGGACCTACGAGCGATGTCGTCTCAAAATAAGTTTCTGGCTGTAATACTGATGGCAATATCGCTGGTCCGCCCCGTGACGGGCTAAAAAGTGGTTTCCTGTACCAGCCACCACACAGGAAGAAATGCCAGCGCAATCGCTGCTAGCCAAACCGAGGCGAACTTGACCAGATACTGCCGTCTCGCTTTCGCTTCGTCCCACTCGTAGTACATCGCCAACTCCCAACTTTAGGCTTCGCTACTTGAAGCATCGCTTCAGCGGCGAGTCGAGTGCGGAACTGCAACACTCCCCTTCAGACAAATCTTGATCATCCTATGGACCGCAAGATTTTCTTCGCCGCGGTGCGCCGTCACGCATCCGGTATTGTCGGCACGTCTCTATCTCAGGGGCAGGTCGATGGCGTCACCGGCATCTGCCGCCGCTCCTACACGGGGGTGTCGCCAATAAGCATTACAAGCACGTTCCAGATGAGAAACTGCCCGGCAAGGCTCAAAATCGTCTTCCGAAGCTCAGCGTCACCAACATTCCGAGCGCAGCTAAGGCCGGCAGCCTGCGGTCGAGGCATTGGTCGCGATCTACAAAAGCCTCGCTCAGTGCTTTGAACCCCTGCCACGGTAAGTCGCTGGCGCTGGTGACGCTTCGTGTGCTTTCGGCAGCGTCTCCAACCACGCAGCACGTTCGGCCGGAACTTCCTCGTTCCCGGCTTCTAGCGCTTCGATCCAAGAGAGCTCGCACTGCAGCGCCGACGCGATATTGATCGGGGTCCATCGGATATGGAGCAGACATTCGCTAAATCGATCCGGGGTCATGGTTTGCAATAAGCTCCTAGGGGTGCATCTGAAGTGAACTAGCCCGTCATATAGGTCGGCGGCGCCAATGGGAGCAGGAGACGGCGGGGGCCGATCTGGCCGATTAGTTCAGACCATGCGGTCATGTTGTCGAGGGATTGATCGGTGCTCCCGCCCCGAAGATGATCATCAGATGGCGCTAGCCGTCATCCGCGTCAAGGTCGACCTGGCTTTCCATAGGATGTGCCGAAACAGAGCGCATAGCTGTGGAGTTAAGACGCGGGAAACGGTCGCTGCAGAGTCGATTATCAGCTTGGCGGCGGAAACGCTCAGTGTCTCCTTCATTAAAAATGAGGGAGTACCATGCAGGACAATATCAGACCGATTGCGCCAATCAGCCTACAGCATCGACCCGAAAATCGGAATCGATTTTCGGAAAGCACGATGCGTAGGCTCAAAGAGTTAGAGCGTCCCTTGTGCGCCCATTCGAACGCACGGCGCTCTAAATGGCCTGGTGGCACGACTGCCGCCGCCCGAGGAATGCAGTCGGTGATAGAGGCCGCTACGGTCCTCCGCTACCACTATTCCCCTTGCATTTTGCAACGCTTTCCGCGCAGCGGCTGCAATTCCAGATCGCGAGTAGCTGGACCGTCGTCGATTGAATTGAGGGAGAATCTGAAAGGACCGTGGGGCGAAGAGAAAGGCCGTCAGGTTCGATGTTCTGCACAGCCCAAGAGCAGAAGGCAATGACCGGCGGACGCCTTTGGGAGCCCGCCCTGCAGTTCCTGGAAGCTTCTACTGGAGAGGGCGTCCCTGAATGGCAGCGCGCGTTCGCTCGAAGCTTGGCGGAGATATTGCCGAAACCACAGTGCCAAAATGCCTTTCCAGTTCCCTGGATAGGTCGTCGGCGGAGGTCATCCCGTGCCGGAAACGTTCGATAAGCAGTTTCGCCGCGACGTTGTATCGTTCGGGATGAGCAACGCTACTGGCCGAACAGTATCCAGCCGCATCCAAGACGCCTTGCAGCATCGTGAGGTCTTTTGACTTCAAGACAAAGCTAAGTTCGGAAGACATTTCGGTCCTCCTTCCATTTGGGGCAAGGGCCGGTAGCCCTGATGCAGCAGCGCCCGTAACATTGGCTGCTGACGGAGCCACCATGCCTGAGCGCGGCTCCGCATGCAACGTGATTCCTACAATTTTCGTTTTTATAAGGTTTCGGTAACAAAACCAAAAATTGAGGTTGCGTTTCATACGGGGAGTGCCTATATCCCTGCTATCGGCATTGCTGATGAGCGCTGGAAGGTATCTGTCGCTCGCAATCGCCGCAATTGCTTTTCTGCTTTTGACCACGGATGTACTGGCACTGGTGTGAGTAGCGATGTGAGGAAGGTCGGTGCGATTTCGCCCCGGCCTTTTTTGTTGGCTGATCCTCCGGTCTAGAGCGTGGTTTAAACACAATGGCGGCCTGCCTGATCGAGTTTGCTAGTCGAGCTTCGTTTCGCGCCCGTTGGCGTCAAGCAGACCTTTTCTCTCAAAATCTGGTTTCATCTGCAGGGCTACGTCGGGCAGTGATCACTCTTGCAACGAAGAGGAATCTAGAATGAGCAAAACCGATGCGGCTGAGATCCAGCGTAAATCAGAGCGCCAAGTTGCAAATACGAGCAGTGGAGGGCACTTAGGGGGAACCAAATTTTGGCCATGCCCGACGGCAAGACCGCAGGTGGAGCGGGCGGAAAATCTCGCCCAAGCGGGGCGGAAGTAGTCTTCCGCTCCTCCGCAGAAAGCCCACCGTCAAACGCGGCGGGCCACAACAGCTCTTCGCGCAAGGTTGCCAAATCGGCTGGGCACTATTCAGAAAACAGGATGATTGCGCGGCAGCGTTAGGCATCCAACCCGTCTCTAAACATATTGATGTTATTATCCTTTCGCTTTCCGATCCTGGATGCGATGCATTCAGTTCACGCAGCATCGACACGGCCAACGATGATCCCGAGATGCGTTGAAAGGCGCCTCCACTACCAGCCAAATCACGCATTTTCTTCTGTGGAATTTTCAATAAACTTTGGCCTCGGGCCTTTCTCCTTTTCGTACGCTATGCACGATGGTGGGTCTGCAGGCGTGTCATCATTGCAACTTAGACTGCTCGACGAAATCACGGATCGGATTTGAGAATGGCGAAGGAGCCGAAACTGGAGCATTCCGACCTTGCTGGTGAGTTCACCGATGACGGCGTAACGGTGCTCGTCGACATCTTCCGCCCTGCGGGCACGAATGGCGACTGGAAGATGGAAGTGGTGACCCAGCACGAGGACCTCATCGAATGGGAGGCGCCCTTTGCGACCGATCGCGAGGCGTTTGACGAGTTTCTGGCGACGGTCGCGCAAGAAGGGATCAGAACATTTTTGGAAGAAGAGGACCCGTCGGTCCACTAACCCTTGCTCGGTCGCATGAAGGTGCTGGATCGGGCAATTGGAGACTTGCGGTATCCCGTTTCCTCACGTTCCGGAGAATTGGGCGGCTCTCGGGCCTGCCAGCGTTACTTGCCAGTCACTCTTGTTGCTGAAGTTCTGGCTTGCCAAGAAAGTATATCCTGTGCTTTCCCAGGGTTTTACTTTACCGACAAGATTGTCGAGCACATAGTCGCCTGACTTCAATCGCGCCAGCAGGACGACATGGTTGTTGCCGCCTCGATCGATGACGACCGACAGCGCCAGTTTGTTTGATGCAAAGCCTGCGCCGAGCAGCGTCTTCAGCTTCAGCAGCGCATAGTCTTCGCAGTCGCCTTTGTTGTTAATGGGCAGCGACCAGTATTCCGATTTTCCTGATGTCTGTGCGTCCGTTGCTGCTGCAACGCCGGCGTTGACCTGCCTATTCACCTTCTGGAGCAGGGGCATCGCCTCTTGGTCACTCATCTCGCGACCGCCGGTGCGGTGGCAGAGCCAAGCGTAGCGCGTGCATGCGGAGGGAAAGCCTATCGGGGCTCCGATCGAGCGTGATGGGCGAAGGGCGGACCCTGCGTAGCTCTCACCCGCAAACGCTACGAAAACAAGAGTGAACGCCGCGAAAGCTACAATGGCTCGCATCGAAAACATCCCTTCGGCTGAGTGCTGACCTGCCAATTATACACTTTAAGCTGCCATCTTTAATTAGAATTTAATATTTTAAAGGTTAACCATGTACTAACGTTCTAGGGTTTGTTTACGATAGTTATTCTTCTTTTTACTTTATTAATACTGTATAAACCTCCTCGTTAACGCTCTGTTAACTTTGGGAGTGAGTAATTATGCGTACAAATTTACTGGCAATTCCTGCTGGCATCGCTTTTCTTCTTGCCGGAACCAGCCTCGCAAGTGCACAGAGCCAGCGGCTCAATTGTCAGGCGGTGCGGCCAGGCACGATTGAGGAGAGATTGTGCGGGCCGGTAGCATCGATCAATCTTAATCCTTTTGCCGATCCTGATCATCACGGTGGCCGATTGCTGGGAGGCAGGCAGACCGCAGGCAATTCTTCCGGAGGAGGGAATGCCGGCGGCTCCGACGCTCGCCGCGGTGATAGCGCTGGCCGCGGTGATAGCAATGGACGCGGCGGCAGCGGCAACACGGGAGAAGGTTCTGGTGGCACCGGCGATGGCAATGGCGGCGGTGGCAATGGGGATGGTGACGGCGGCGATGGCAGCAGCAGTGGCGGTGGCGGCGGTGGTCATCATGGCGGCGACCACCATCACCATGGTCCGAAAGACGACCACGGCCCCAAAGATCATGGCCCTGGCGGCGATGGCCCGAAAGACCATCACGGTCCGAGAGATCACGGCCCTCGCGGCGATGGTCCGAAGGATCATCACGGTCCCAAGGGCGACGGCCCTCGCGGAGATGGCCCGAGAGATCACCACGGTCCGAAGGGTGATGACCCTCGCGGTGACGGTCCCAGGGATCATCACGGCTCCAAGGGCGACGGCCCCCGGGGCGATGGCCAAAAAGACCAGCACGCCTCCAAGGGTGACGGTCCGCGTGGCGGTCGTAACCACGGCGGGGGCAGCCAAGGTGGCGAGAACCGAGGCGGCGGCAACCAGGATGGCGGCAACCAAGGCGGCGGCAACCAGGGTGGCGGCAATCAGGGTGGCGGCAACGAAGGTGGCGGCAGCCAGGGCGGCGGCAACCAGGGTGGTGGCAACGAAGGTGGCGGCGGCAACGAAGGCGGCGGCAATCAGGGTGGCGGCAACGAAGGTGGTGGCAGCCAGGGCGGCGGCAACCAGGGTGGCGGCCACGGCGGAAACCACTAGAAAGCGAACGGATCACCTTTCACGGCGGCCACCGTCAGATCAAATGAACGAAGCCCGGGTATTTGTCCGGGCTTTGTCATTTCCTGCCCGTTCGTCGGCAGGGGATCTCAGAACTTGAAGCCGACGCCGAGGGTGACAACGTTCTGATTGAAGTCGGTGTCTACACCGAGCAGGTCCTTGCTGCCGTAATCGTTGTAGCGATATTCGACTCGCCCGAAGATGTTGTCGGTGAAGGCGTAGTCCAAGCCGGCTCCAACGGTCCAGCCCGAGAACGTGGCGTCGTCATCGCCGACGGGTGTGTTTACATGGCCTCTTGCACCCGTCCAGCCGGCGGCTCCATAGAACAGCGCGTGATCGAGAGCGTAACCGACGCGGGCGCGGACGGAGCCTGTCGTATCGAACTTGTATTCATTGCCGCCAACAGTTTCCTCGTTCCAATTATAGGAAACGTCACCTTCGACGCCGAGCACTATATTGTTGTCGAGTTGCCAGTTGTATCCGGTGAAGCCGTTGATGAGGCCGCCGTTGAGGTTGGCGTCGCCGATGCCGGAGAAGTCACCGTTGCCCCAGGCGCCGCCACCTTGCAGGCCGACATAGAAGCCATTCCAAGTGAAAACCGGTGCGGCTTGTGCAACCGGGGCTGCCGGTGGCTCGCTCACAAGGTCAGCGGCGGATGCAGCCCCCGCAAGACCAATAAAGGCCGCCGAGGCAGCAATTATACGAAAATCCATGATAAATCCCTCTCCTATGACAAGGGTCCACTCCGTTCGCACACCAACCGAGCCGGGCTCGATCAATGATCGCGGCCCATGCGGCATGCAGATACACTTTCAGTGGAAGTGTCCGCCCACAGGACCAACGAGCGAACGTTGCCCTGCTTGAAAGGGTTCCATCACGAATTTCTGATGTGCGACGTGGTGAGCGGCGCGTATTTCGCGGCGCTTATCCGCTGGCCAATGCTTCGTCACGATCGAGAAAAGAGCGCGTCTCTTCGGCAGGCATGGCTTTACCGAACAGATAGCCCTGTCCGACATCGCATCCGAGCTGAAGCAGGTGCCCGAGTTGGCGATGCTCCTCGATGCCTTCTGCAGTGGTCTGGATGTTGAGACTGCGGCCGAGCCCAAGCATTGCGCGGATGATCTTTTCCTGGCGCTCATCATCGCGGTAGGTCGCGATGAAGCTCTTGTCGATCTTGATCTTGTCGAAGCGATATCGGGCGAGTTGGGCGAGGCTTGAGTAACCCGTGCCGAAATCGTCGAGGGCGATCTGCACGCCGGCATCGTGGAGCTCGTCCAGAATGATGGCGGCAACTGCCGGATCCTGAATCAGCGCATTCTCGGTGATCTCGATCTCCAGGCGGGGCGGTGGCAGGCCATTTGCCGAAAGCACCTTGAAGATGCGCGAGGCCAGCAGCTTGTCCTCCATCTGCACCGGAGAGACGTTGAAAGACAGGGTGACGTGGTCGTCCCAGGCCAGGGCATCCCTGCAGGCCTGCGCCAGTAGATCTTCGAAGAGCTCGGTAATCATTCCGGTTTCTTCGGCAATCCCGATGAAGACGGGCGGCGGAATGGCGGCGCCCTCTTCATCCGTCCAGCGGGCGAGCGCCTCGAAGCCGCAGACCTTGCCGCTCTTGAGATCGATCAACGGCTGATAAAACGGTCGGATCGCCTTGTTCTGGATTGCGACACGCAGCTTGGATTCCAGCGTTGCGCGCTTTGCCACCTTGTCCTGCATCGAGGCTTCAAACGCCATATGGTGGTTGGGTCCGCGTGACTTGGCCTCGTACATGGCCAGGTCGGCACGATGGGCGGCGTCTTCGAGCGGTTCCCGACCCTGGTCCCAGCGATCGTAACCGACGCTCGCGCCGACTTCGACGGCAAACCCATTGATATGGATGGGACGTGTTACGGCCTGGATGAGCAACCGCGCGAAGCGTTCCTCGTGCCGAGGGGAGAGGCCGAGCGCAACGACGACAAACTCGTCGCCGCCAAAACGATAGACGCAATCAGCATTTCCGATCGCACAGATGCGCTTTGCCACCTCGATCAGCAGGGCGTCACCGCCGTTATGGCCGACGAGATCATTGACCTTCTTGAAGCCGTCGAGGTCGACCGAGAAAATCGTAACATTCCGGTCCCACTCGTCGTCTTCGACGTCGGTCTTTGTCCTTTGCGGAAGAACTTTGCGCTCGAATGCGTAACGGTTGGGAAGTTTGGTAAGGTGATCGTGGGTTGCCGTCCAGTCGGCCCTAGCCTGGGCGCTGGCTCGCAATTCCATCTCTTTGCGCAGGTCGACGATGCGCAAGATCGAATAGACGAAGCTCATGGCGCCGCCGATGCCAAGCGCGAGGACGAGCTTGTCTGCACCATAGTTCTCGTAGGCGCCGACGAAAGCGACCAGCCAGTTGTCCAATTCGAGGATCGCACCGACGAGCCACAGCGTTAACCCCGACGCCAGGACCAACAGGCATTGCCTCCCGGCCCTGCTCTGGAAGAATACCGGCATGCTTCACTCCATCTCCACCCGGGCGCCGGTGTATCATTGAAGTCTGAAGGGTATGTTGAAGCCAAAGGGCGAATTCTTGGTATCTGCACTACGGCGGAAGGGTGAGGGGGCTCGAAAGGCGAACGGTGCAGGCGCCCGCCTGTCGTTCTCAGGGCCTGATCAGTAGGGATGCGCCGATGACAAGCAGGAGAAGCATCACAACGGCGGTCATGCGTAGCAGGCGCGTGCGCCGCATCTGCGCGCCGCTCCAATCATAGGGCATGCTTGATCCTCCTTGGGGCAAGGATTGACGGCCCGACGGTGTCGGGTCGCAAAAGCTATGGCATGGCGTGCTTGCGTAAGGCTGGCCTAAAACATCGGCTTGAAAATTAGGCCGTTGCGCCTTCGACACGCAGTGACCAGCGGCTTCCATTGCTCGTCATGTGGACGATTGCGAGTGGTTCGATGTCGGCGATCCAGAATGACGCGACGGGTGCGTTCAGCGTGCTGATGATGGCCGCCCTAATCACCGCGGCATGGGTAATGGCGACGATGTGGCCGCCGGCCTGCAAGCGCTGGCTCAGCCAGGCGTTTACACGCGTGCACACGGCAGCGATTGCCTCACCACCATGCGGAGCCTCCTCCGGCCGCGCCATCCAGGCCGCAAGGTTTTCCGGCTCCAGTTGCTGGATTTCGGCGATCGAACGTCCCGCCCAGCGGCCAAAATCGCAATCGGCGAGCGCGTCCGAGAATGCGGGCTGCAGGCCGAGCGCATCGGCCGTCTGACGCGTGCGCAAAGTCGGGCTAGCGAAGACGTTATCGGCGTGCCGAAGGCGGGGCGCAATTGCCTGCGTGGCAATGACTGCCTTCTCATTCAAGGGCTCGTCCAAGGGGAAGCGCGCCTCGCGGTTGGCGGCGGTCGAGCCATGGCAGATCCAGGTGAGGCGCGTCATCACGTTGGTCGTCTCCGGATAACAAGGAGGGGTGGCCTGTCACTGCATGAACTTTCGTTGACAGGTTCGAAGCCGCAGATATAACGGTGTTGTTGTGGGTTTGGAAACCGGTGAAATTCCGGTGCGGTCGCGCCACTGTGATCAGGATGAGGATACCTCAGACTGGAAGTCAGACCCTACCACGCAACAATTCTCGACTGAACGCGTCATTCCAGGAGGAATACATGTCTGACTCTACTTTTGCGCCCGTCGCCGTACCGACCCCGATTCCGGTTGGCGAGCTTTTGCCCTGGGCGATCTTCGGCGGTCTGCTGATGCTCATCGCCATCTATTTCGTCGGCACCGAAGAGGGCGCGATGGCGCTTTTCAACGGTATGTACGTGCACGAGTTCGTGCATGACGGCCGGCATCTGCTCGGCTTCCCCTGCCACTAGGGAGTTCCGGACATGGTTGGAAATCTCTTGCTTCGCGGGATGCTCGCGGGCCTGATCGCTGGCGTCCTCGTTTTCGCCTTTGCCCATACCTTTGGTGAGCCGCTTGTCGACCAGGCGATTGCGTTCGAGGAAGCCGCTGCCCAGGCGGCAGGCGAAGCTGGCGAACCCGAAATCGTCAGCCGTGCCACGCAGGCGGGCTTTGGTCTGTTCACCGGCGTGATGGCTTACAGTATCGCCGTCGGTGGCCTGTTTGCGCTCGTCTTTGCTTTCGTCCAAGGCCGGTTAAGCACGCTTGGAGCGCGCGGAACGTCTGCGGTCATTGCGATTGCGGCCTTTGTCGCCGTTGTCATCGTACCCAACATCAAATATCCGGCCAACCCGCCGGCAGTCGGCAACCCTGACACAATCGGCGTCAGGACCGAGCTGTTCTTCCTGATGATCGTCGTTTCGATCGCCGCGCTCGTTGCGGCAATTGCGCTTGCACGCCGCCTGGCGCCTCGGTTTGGGGTTTGGAACGCGGCGATTGCAGCAGGTCTCGCCTATGTCGTCTTCATCGGGCTCGTGCAGTATCTGCTGCCACCGATCAACGAGGTGCCGGAGAATTATTCGGCGATGGTCCTCTGGCGTTTCCGTACGACTTCGATCGGCATGCACGTGATCCTCTGGGGCGTCCTTGGCCTGGCCTTCGGCGCACTCGCCGAACGCAAGCTTGGTGTCGCTGCCAGCTCGCGCGGACGCGCGCCGGCTTTTCGTTGATCGGAGAAGGCTCCGGAGCGATCCGGAGCCTGAACCAGGCGATGACCAACCGGCGTTCGATTTTCATCGTGGCAATGATAGCAGTGCTGCAGCTGTGGTCTGTTGCGGCAAGCGCGCACCAGCGGAGCAGCAGTGGTCCCCACACCGGCATCGCAATCGCTGAAATCTCACATGGCGAAATGATCATGATCGCAGAGTATCGCGATCGGATCATCGATCTCGCGGCGCGTGCCACGGACACGAACGAGCCGTTCCGACGCGTACTCAACTATGCGCAAATCCAGCACGCCTACTGCCTCTGGGGAAAAATGCCCGGTGGCGTGACGGACGAGGCCAGTCCATTCAATGAGTGCTCGCATGCATATCTTGCTGCAACGAAGGCCGTGCTGCTATCGATGCGGGGCATGGGCGGTGAGGCTGTCGAGGCCGAGGCCATCGTCTCGGCGATCGATGCCGGCATGGTGCTGCGCGGCTTGGCGCTGATCACTTGCCAGTTTAGCGGTGAGGCGTTCAATACTGCCGATGTCGTTCGCCCGGCGTGGAGGGACGTTCCGCTGCATCCTGCAAGTATGGCGACGTTGACGGCGCTCGCGGCGGCGATCCTGGCTGTGTTCTATTGCGGGCGGCGCCTGCTTCGGCGGATCACGCCCTAGCTCTTTTCCACATCGCGGTCGAAGTGCGTTGCAACCAGCATGGCTGCGAGGTGCACAGTATTCTTCGCGCCGTAACGCTCCTTCATGCGCTCCAAGCGGTGCTCGACCGTCCGATGCGAGATTCCGAGATCGGCTGCGATCTCCTTGGCCGTCGCGCCTTCCGTCAAAAGCTGGATCACCGCTTCGTCCGTCGCATCCATGCGGGCTTGCTGCTGCGGCGGGTTGAACATGAAGCGGCCATTCGAGACCGTCAGCAACCAGGATGGGCGCCGCGCCGCTGTCTTTTGCGGAAGGATCAACCGCTCGTATCCGAGGTTGACGCCAAGCACCCTCGTCTTGACCAGTTCCATCGAAGGTTTCCGCGTGGCGATCACCTCGCGATAGCGCGGGATAACGGCCGTTTCCATGTAGGCACGATCCTTGAACTCGCCGATGCGTTGATCGGCAAAGAGCTTGTTGATGTTCAGGAGACGCGAACTGAAGCCAGAGGGGCGCACGACCTTCAGATGCCATTGCAGCGGATCCTCGCCGTCGAGAACGACGAGCGTCATCCTCATCCTGATCGTCAGAAGGTCGAGGACGTCGCGGTAGATATCTTCCGGCGCGGCAGGCAGCTGGGGGGTGGTATGCAACCACGCATCCAGCAGCTTCTGCGTGACAGTGTGAAATGAAGTATCCTTGTTCATCAACCCATACGCGATATCTGGAATCGGCCTACAACAACAACCCAAAATGGGTAGAGGTCAATAGTGGACAGCGTTCAAATCGTCGTAAGGCATTAATTTAAAAAATATATTGCTTTCTGCATCTATTCTGAGGCGAATTCGCACTCACGCGAACTACCCGTTAAACGGGTTTATGGTCGCGGGGTAACGAGAGGCAGCGGCAGGGTATCTGGCAAACTATAGCGCGCAGATTGCGGTAACGGCTCGGTCATCTGGCACCGGCAGTCATCGCTACTGGTATCAATCCCCGGAGTAGCGCTGTTCACGCCAGGGATCGCCATGCATGTGATAGCCGTTCTTCTCCCAGAAGCCCGCTGCGTCGGCCGGCAGCAGATCGATACGCCGCAGCCATTTCGCGCTTTTCCAGAAATAGAGATTTGGGACGACGAGCCGCATGGGCCCGCCGTGGTCGCGCGTCAGCGGCAGGCCCTCCCAGGAGGTTGCGAGGATCGCATCCTCGGCGGCGAAGTCGGAGAGCGGCAGGTTCGTGGTGTAGCCGTCGTAGCTCGTCAGCATCACACACAGGGCCTCGGGTTTCGGCATCGCATGATCGAGCAGGTCGCGGGTCGACACACCCTTCCATTTGTTGTCGTAGCGCGACCATGTGGTGACGCAATGAATGTCGGTGACCTTGGTGCTCTGCTCGAGCGCCTGGAAGGCGGCCCAAGTGAGATCAAGCGGAGTTTCGACAAGTCCGCGGACTTCCAGGCGCCAGGTCTCGGTCGAGATGAGCGGCTGCTGGCCGAGATCCAGGACCGGCCAAGTCTTGACGAGGTGTTGTCCGGGCGGCAAGCGTTCGGTTTCCGGCCGACTGATGCGGCCGGTGAGAAATTTTCCCTCCGCGGCCCAGCGGCGCTTCGATGTGGTGAGCTTGCTGTCGCTCGAAGTGTGATCATCGCTCATCGGTAGCCCTTTCGCGTTGCGGCGATTAGGCCATCCGGTTTTCGACAGTGTCAAGCGTGCGCCGATAGGATGGGTGCATCTGCGGGACGGTGATATCTCCCGTGCCGGCCAACCCTTGCCGCGATGCCGCGTCCGCACGCTCGACGGCGGGAGACCGTGGTATAAGCCGTTCGAAAAGGTTGAATTTCCGGGCTGGTTGCTGAATAAGGAATGGATTGCGACGGGCGCTGTTCTGGCGCCCGCTTGCATTTACAGGACATCCAGGCCCATGCCCATTCCCGCCCGGATCGAGACCGATCTGCCCTTCCTCACCGAATTGCGTCGCGATCTGCACGCACATCCCGAGCTCGGCTTCGAGGAGGAGCGCACGAGCGCCATCGTGGCGAAGCTTCTGGAAGAGGCCGGCATCAAGGTCCATCGGGGGCTTGGCGGCACGGGCGTGGTCGGCACGCTGCAGGTCGGCAACGGTACGCGGACGATCGGATTGCGGGCGGATATGGACGCGCTTGCGATGCCGGAGGTGGCGGATCGTCCCTACAAATCCAAATTTGCGGGGAAAATGCATGCTTGCGGGCATGATGGACATACGGCGATGCTGCTCGGCGCGGCACGACATCTGGCGGCAACACGCGACTTTTCCGGAACCGTGCATTTCATCTTCCAGCCGGCCGAGGAGGGCAGGGGCGGCGCACGCAAGATGGTCGAGGACGGCCTGTTCGAGCTGTTCCCGTGCGATGCCGTCTACGGCCTGCACAACATGCCGGGCCTTGCCGTCGACGAAATCGCCGTCGTCGAGGGGCCGCGACTGGCATCGTCCGACAGCTGGCGCGTAACGTTTCGCGGCACAGGTACGCACGGCGCCAAGCCACACCTCGGCAAGGATCCGATCACGGCGGCCGGGACGTTCCTTGCGTCTTTGCAGACGATCGTCGGGCGTGTCGTCGATCCGCTGCAGCCGGCCGTGATCAGTGCATGTTCGTTGCAGGCCGGCGACCCGAAGGCGCTTAACGTGATACCCGATACTGTTGAAATCGGCGGTACGGCTCGGGCCTATTCGCCTGACGTTCGCGATCAGCTCGACGAAGAAATCGGCCGGCTTGCGACTGGTACGGCAGCGATGTTCGGCATTGCGGTCGATTATCAGTTCGAACGGCGCATCCCGCCTGTCGTCAACGACAGGAACGCCACCGAGCGTGCGCTCGGTGCAGCCGTCGCGGTGTTCGGGGAAAACGTGCGTACGGATTTTCCGCCCTCGACCGCCGGCGACGATTTCGCTTTTTTCGGTCAGAATGCGCCGGGATGCTACGTCTGGCTCGGCAACGGGCCGGCTGTTGATGGCGCCCTGCATCACAACACCGCGTATGACTTCAATGACAGTGCAATCGGCTACGGCGTGGCCTTTTGGACGACGCTGGTCGAGCGCGAGCTGAAGGCCGAGCTTTAGGTCGTTTGGCCGATGAGGCACGTGTTGCCATGGCCGGCCGCCGGGCGCACCCGGGGGCAAAACGCCCGGATGCGGCTATTCCTCGCGCTAGAGAACCTCGATCACAGGGCTCTCGAGAACCTTGCCGGTCAGGACGTCAGCGATGCCGCGATCCGTCTGATGCGGGCCAATGTTGCAGGCAAGCGTTGCGCCGAAGCAGGCCTTGAAAACGAGGTAAGGCGGTTTCCAGTCGACGATCGTTTCCATCGCCTTTCGCACCGCCCTGAAGGAGGCGGCCGTCTCCTCCAATGGCGCCTCGGTGACAAGGCCGGATACTGGCAGAGGCAGAAGGGTTTCAACCTGACCATCCCTGGCCACGGCCATCCCGCCGCCCGCGGCAATCACAGCGTTGGCAGCGACCGCCATGTCACGTGCATTGCCGCCGAAAACCGTAAGGTTGTGGCTGTCGTGGGAAACCGTTGTGCAGAAGGCCCCACGCCATGTTCCCCAACCCGTGAGGAAGCCGACGCGCGGACGCCCATCGGCTTTTCCGTGCCGATGGGCGACCGCAATCATCGTGCTGCCGGCGGGAGGCACGACGAAACCGTCTTTGACGACGGTCTCGGCTTCGCCCCATTGCGTAAACCGCGGGCGATCGATCGTCGCGACGCGAACCCGCCTTCCTTCGGCTGGAACCCTGAAGTCGTTCTCCGTCAACGGTGACAGCTTGACCGAGTTTTGCAGGGCTGCAATCTCGAAGGAGGGCATGCGGACATTCATCTCGCCGGCCGTCGATACGATCTCGCCATTGGCGATGACAATCTTCGTGGCGAAGTCAACCAGATCTTCGAACAGGACGATGTCGGCCCGCCGGCCGGCAGCGATCAGGCCAAGATCCGAACGCTTCAATCGCTGCGCTGCGTTAAGCGTTGCTGCCCTCAGCGCCCATTCCGGCTTCATTCCATACCGGACGAGCCGGCGAATCACGTCATCGAGGCCGCCTCCGTCCTTCAGTTCGTCCGGGAAGACGTCGTCGGTGCAGAGCGTGATCGTTGACGGCAGATGGCCGATGGCGTTGAGGGCACTCACGAATTCCTGCAGCAAGTGGTCGTGCGAACCGCGCAGCTCAATGGTCAGGCCGGCCGCCAGTTTCTGCAGCAGATCAGCGCTGGAGGTCAGCTCATGATCGGAGGTGACGCCAGCCGCCATGAAGGCGTTCAGATCGGCGCCTTCGAGCCCACGCGCGTGTCCGCAGACCAGTTTTCCGGCGGCGAGACCGGCATTGACGATTGCGGTCATGCGGGTATCGCCGTCGATGACGCCGCGCATGTTCATCACCTCGGCAACACCGCCGACGTCAGGCCAGCGGAGCATTTCGGCAATGACCGCGGCGTCGAAATCGGCGCCGGCGACTTCAAGCCCCGGGGCGGAGGGAACGCATGAAGGTGCGAGCACGATCGTGCGGAGCGGCAGGCCGAGGGAGGCTTCGATCGCCCAGCGCACGCCGTCCAGCCCATGCACATTGCCAAACTCGTGCGGATCCCAGACGATCGTTGTGACACCCCGCGGAACGACGGCTGCAGCATACTCGGCCGGTGTCACCATCGAGCTTTCGATATGCATGTGCGTATCGATCAGGCCGGGCGAAATGATGCTGCCTGTGGCGTCGATCGTTTCTGTTGCGTCTGTACGCCTGGCAGGCGCATGGACGCTTGCAATCAGCGGCCCCACGATGCCGATGTCGGCTTCGCGGGTAAGGCCGGTGACGGCATCCAGCAGGCGTCCGCCTGATATCAGGATGTCGAAAGGCGCGTCGCCGCGTGCGGCGGCAACGGCGCGCTCGCGAAGCGTGGGATCGTTGAGGTCCCTCGGTTCCGCGGCGCTCATCGGCTGGCCTCATCAATCAATGCGCCGAGGATGAGGGCGCGCGCCTTCTCGACATCGATGTCAATTGCGTATTCCGCATTGAATGTGGCGTGCGTCGCCCGCGTCTCAACAACGGTGCGGCCGCGGCTATGCTGGCCCTGCAGTTCAGCCTCGATCCGGGCAGGACGGAAGCTGGCGATCTCGGGTGCGGCAAAGGCGACAGCGGCGGAGGGGTCATAGATCGCCATTCCATGCCTGCCACGGCTCGTGCCGATGCCGATGTAACCGTCGAGCATGTCAGCGAGCAGCGTCGCATTGCGGCCGCCTGCGGCGCGCACCGGCGCGACGTCGTCGGGTGTTGCGACGACCTTGCGGCAGAGATCCAGATCGACCATGCGCAGCGGCAGGCCGTGGGCGAGAACGATGGCGAGCGCTTCAGGGTCGGCCAAGGCGTTGAACTCGGCCGATGCGGTGTGATTGCCGGACGTGACGGCACCGCCCATCCAGGTGAGTTCCGTGATCCGGGCGGCAAGGGCGGGGCGTGCCAAGGCCACGGTGGCGATATTGGTCAGCGGTCCGAGCGCGAGGATGCGGTGCGGGCCGTCCGCCTCCAGCCAGCGGCAAAGCGCGGTAAACGCATCGCTGTCGTCCAAGGGCGGGGCGGCAGGCAGGCCCTTGCCCTTGGTCGGGATGCCGGTCTTGCCGAGGATCGCCTGTGCCGTCTCCAGGGCACCGAGAACGGGCATGGCCCGGCCGGTGTGAACGGGGAAGGTCCAGCCGAAGGCCTTGGCAGCGCCGGCGGCGTTGACGCGGACCTGGGGCAGCGGCGTGTTGCCGAAGACGAGCGAGATGCCTGATACGTCGAGCTTCACGTGGGTCACCACAAGGATCGCGGCGATATCGTCAAAGCCCATGTCGGTGTCGATCCAGACGCCCATGATGTTACCTGTAGCGTGAGAGGGGCGCTGCTGCGGCAAGCGGCAGGTCGAATGCGAGCGTGGCGCCGATCGCATGGGCCGGCAGCTCGGCATCGACCTCGGCTTTGATCGCGCCAAGCGGTGTGTCGAGAAGGTATTCGCGGGTGTCTCCAGCAAACGACGTGCCGCGCACGGTGCCTTGGAAAGGACCTGAACCAAGGATCACCATGCGCGGACGCCAGGCCAGGCCCTTTGCGGCCTGCGGCGCTGGACCTGAAAGGTCGACGAGGCTGTTGGATGTCGCAAGCTTCCCATTCTCCAACGCAAAGACGTTTTCGAAGCCGACGAAATCGGCGACGAAGGCCGAGACCGGCTTGTTGTAGATTTCCTCAGGCGTGCCGATCTGCTCGATGCCGCCGTTCAGCATCACCACGATCCGGTCGGCAAGCGCCAGCGCCTCGATCTGATCGTGGGTGACGAAGATCATGGTGACGCCTGTTTCCTTCTGGACGCGCTGGAGTTCGGCGCGCATTTCCAGGCGCAGGCGCGCATCGAGGTTGGAAAGCGGCTCGTCGAGCAGCAGCACCTTCGGCTCCATCACCATGGAGCGGGCGAGCGCCACGCGCTGCTGTTGGCCGCCCGACAGCTCCGCAGGCTTGCGATCGACGAACTTGGAAAGGTCGACGGACCTGATGCCGGCGCTGACCTTGGCGTCGAGATCCTTGCCGCCGATGCCTTTCAGGCGCAGGCCGAAGGCGACGTTCTCGTAGACCGTCAGATGCGGAAAGAGGGCGTAGGACTGGAAAACGAGGCCGACGTTGCGCTTGTTGGCCGAAACGCGTGTGATGTCGTCGCCGTCGAGTGTGATGCGGCCGGAGGCCGGTCCGAGCAAGCCGGCGATCGATCGCATCGTGGTCGTCTTACCGCAGCCCGACGGGCCGAGGAGGGCGACGAGTTCGCCCTTGGCGATCGCGAGATCGAGATCCTTCACTGCGACCGTGTCGCCGTAGGCAAGCGTCAGCTTGTCGAGTTGAAGATAACGGTCAGACATAGCGAGAGAACCCCAGGAAGCGTTCGGCAAGGAAGACGATGCCGATGGAGAGGAAGGCGAGCAGCGAGGAGAGCGCAGCAATCGACGGATCGTAGGTGGTTTCCATGTAGCCCAGCATGTCGATCGGCAAGGTGCGCACGCCCGGGCCGGACAGGAAGAGCGAAACGGGAACCTGGTTGAAACTCGTCACGAAGCCGAGAATGAAGGCGGCCAGGATGCCGCCGCGGATATTGGGCATCACGACGCGGAAGAAGGCGCCAACGCGCGAGGAGCCGAGCAGGACGGCCGCCTCTTCCATATCCGAGCGCAGGTTGTTTAGGCTGGCGGAAACAACACGCACGGCATAGGGCAGAACAAGCGCTGTATGCGCCATGAACAATGCGAGCGTGATGTTGAAGCCGAAGGGCACGACGAGATAGCGCAGCAACGCCAGACCAACGACGATGCCTGGAACGATGATCGGCAGCGAGACGATGGTGCGCACCGTCTCTCCGAAGGGCAGCTTGTAGCGCGAGAGCGCGTAGGCAGCCGGGATGCCGAGAATGAGCGCCGAAAGCGTGCCAACGATGGCAAGGAACATCGACATGGCGAAGCTTTCGCGGAAGCTGTCGATGGTGAAGACCTTGGTGGCCCATTTCAGGGAAAGGCCCTGCGGCGGGAAGGCCAGGGTGTCGCCGGCCGAGAGCGATGCGGCAATGATGATCAGGAACGGGCCGATCAGGAAGATCAGCAGCAGACCGAGAACGACCGGAGAGAGAACGCGGGCGGTCATCGCTTGTTCCTCGCCGTGGCAAGGCGCTTGAGTAGGATGTTGGCGGCAAAGCTCATGACGATCAGCATGAAGGCGATGACACTGGCTGCGACGAAATTGTTGGCAACGGACACCTGCTGATAGAGCAGCGTTTCCAGCATGAGCACCTTCGAGCCGCCGAGGACGGCGGGGGTGATGTAGGCTGTCAGCGACCCGGTGAAGACGAGCGTACCGCCGACGACGAGGCCCTCCCGGGTAAGCGGCAGGATCACCTTGCAGAAGACCTGAAACCAGTTGGCGCCTAGCACGCGGGCGGCGGGGATGGCATCCTTCGGCATGTTTTCAAGCGCGCTGATCAGCGACAGGATCATCAGCGGCAGGAAAAGCTGCAACAGGCCGATGAAAACGGCCGTTTCTGTGAACAGCAGGCGCAGAGGCGTGTCGCTCAGACCCAGGCCGGTGATGGTCTCGTTGACGATGCCGGTGCGGCCGAGAATGACGATCCAGGCATAGGTGCGGGCGACCGGCGAGATCATCAGCGGTAAGGTGACGAGGCCGATCATCCTGCCCTTGCCCTTGGGCGGCAGGTTGACGATGGCAAAGGCCGCCGCATAGCCGATCACGGCTGAGAGCGCGGTCACCTCAAGCCCGAGCCGAAACGTGCGCAGGAAGACGGTGCGGTTCAGGGACTCCGAAAAGAAGCCGGTATAGGCGCCGAGCGTCCAGCTGCCGTCGATGCGGAAGCCCTCGGAGAGCAGCACGACGACGGGCAGCAGGAAGACCAGCGCGGCAAAAACTGCTGCGGGCAGGGCAAGCGCCAGGGCTTCTGCGCGGTTTTGAAACATGAAGTGACTTTCGACGGATGAAGAGCCGGCTCGGGCAAGGGCCAGAGCCGGCCTGGAGAGTTACTGACCGACCTTCTCGTTCCATTCCTTCAGCCAGCCGGCACGGTTATCGAGTGCAGCTGCAGAGGGGATTAGCTTCAGGCTCCTGGTGGTGTCTTCGCCATAGGTCAGGTTGTTGGCGGCTTCCTCGGAGAGCTTGACGTCTTTGTTGGCCGGGCTGTCGACCAGCTTTTCGGCGAGCTTCGTCTGGATCTCAGTGGAGAGCCAGAAATCCATGAACTGGAGCGCCAGATCGCGGTTCTTGGAACCCTTGGTAACGACCATGACGTTCATGCCGCCGGTCTGGCCTTCCTTGGGGGTTGCCCATGCAACGGGAACATCGAGCTTGGTAAAGCCTGCCCAGGAGAAGCGACCGATCGGCGCCGCCCAGATTTCCTCCTGCTGCATAAGCTGCACGAGTTGCGAGGATTTTTCATAGAAGGTGACGATCTCGTCCTTCTTCTCGCCCAGCGCCGCAATCGGCGCCTTCAGGTCCGGGCTGTCGTTGCCGAGCGCCTGACCGAGCATGTAGAGCGCCGGTGGCCCCTGGTTGGTGGTGACGTTCGGGAAGGCGACGTGGCCGACATATTCCGGCTTCAGCAAGTCTGCCCAGGACTCGACCTTCATCTTGTCGGAGCGGTAGGCGATCGAAGTGGCATAGAAGGTGTAGCCGACGCTCATGCCGTCGCCGTTTGGATCCTTGGCGAGATCATAGAGTTTGCCGAAATTGGAGAGCTTCGAGGTATCGACCTTGTCGATCAGATCCTTGCGCGTGGCCGACAGGGCATCGGCCATGGAGACGACTGCCATGTCGATAGCGGGGTTCGCCTTATTGGCTTCCATCTTGGCGAGACGCTCGACACTGTTGCCGGTCTCGACCACGATCTTGCAGCTGCACTTCTGCTCGAAGGGATCGTAGACGATCGTCTTGAAATCGTCCTGAGCAAAGGCATAGACGGAAATCGTCAGCGTCTTTTCCTGCGCTTTCGCGGCGAGGGGCGACAGCGCCAGTAGCGCGGCGGAAGCGATGAGGGCAGTCTTCATGTCAGCTGTTCTCCGTCTGTCAGGATATTCTTGTCGGGTCCGCCGGCCCGGAGGATTGGCGAACAATCAGTTGCATCGGAACGCGGTCGGTTTCGGACGTCACAAGCACGCCTTCGCGGCTGCCGCGCGTCTTTATCGTTTGCAGCAAGGACGAGATGGCGATTTCCGCAATGGTGTGCATGTCCATCGCCACGGTCGTCAGGGATGGGGTAATGACTGGCGACCAGATGAGGTCGTCGAAGCCGGTAACGCTTGCCATGCTGGGCACGTCGATGCCGTCGCGCTGCAACTCGGTGAGAGCTCGCAGCGCCTGCAGGTCCGAGAGCGCAGCAAATGCCGTATAGCCCTCGCGCACCTTTTCAGCGAGGCCGAGGCTGCATCCGCTGCCGCCTTGCCGTTCGAGCGTCTCGATCCAGAGAGTTGCCGAACTCATCCCCGGACGCAGACCGGAACGGACACCGCCTGCACGGTCGTTCTGGACGTTCGAACCAGGATTGTTGCCGATGATGAGGACACGCCGGTGTCCGAGCTCGGCCAAATGGTTGGCGATCGCCCAGCCGCCTTGCATGTGATCGGCGGCGACGGTGTTGCCAGGCGTGGAGCCCGTATCGATGACGGCGACCGGACAGGCTGCAGCAGAAATTCGGGTCGCCCGGCGGGGCACGATCACCAGGCCCTCGACGCCGCGCTCGATCAGCCGGTTGATCGCCTCGGTCTGGGTAGCGACGTCTCCCCGGGAGTCGGCGATAAGCACGCCGTAGCCGGCGGCGCTGGCGGCGAATTCGATGGCCTGCGCAAGCTTGGGGAAAAGCGGGTTGGCGATGTCAGGCAAAACAAGGCCGATGACGCCGCTGCGGCCGGTGCGAAGCGCCCGTCCAGCCTGGCTCGGAACATAGCCGAGTTCGGCCGCATGTTCCTTGATCCTCTCTGCCAGTTGTTCGGAAACACGGCCCTTGCCGGAGAGCGCATTGGAAACCGTCGCGACGGAGACACCAAGCGACGTTGCAATCCTGCTCAGGTTCGGTCCAGGTCGCGTTGGAGGCATGGTTTCCGACATGCGTAGATTAATCGTTTAATCATTGCGTACATCAGGCCATAGGTATTGTCGAATCCAAAATCGCCGCCGCCCTGCTTTATCCTGCATTGGGATGCGGATGGCGGCAATAAAAAAGCCCGCCGAAGCGGGCTTCTTGTCTGCTGTTGCTCAGCTTGCCTTTGGCGGCGCGGTGGTTCTGGGTGCGCCCGGATTGTAGCCGCCGCCGATGGCGACGTTGAGGGAGACATAGTCCTTGGCCATCTGCTGGATGGAGGCGGCCAGGCTCGCCTGGGCCAGCGATACCTGGCGCTGCGCATCGAGCACGTCGAGCAGCGAGGAGGCGCCGTCCTTGTAGCTGGCGGTCGACAGTTCCAGGGTTTCCTGGGTCGTCTTGACCTGGGCGCGCAGCGCTTCCACCGTCTGGGCGTCGCGGCGCACCGCCGACAGGGCGTTCTCGACCTCTTCGACAGCAGTCAGCACCGTCTGCTTCCAGGCCAGATACTGCGTCTTGGCATCGGACTTGGCGATGTCGACATTGGCGCGCAGTTGACCGCCGTCGAAGATCGGCAGCGTCAGGGTCGGGCCGAACGACCAGGTGGTCAGGCTGCCGCCGGAGAAGCCGGCCGGCTTGACATAGGTCGGCGAGATCGAGCCCGACAGGGTGATCGTCGGGTAGAGCTGCGAGATGGCGACGCCGATATTGGCGGTAGCCGCCGCCAGATTGCGCTCGGCAACGCGAATGTCGGGCCGGTTGCGGATCAGGTCGGCCGGGATGCCGGAGGCGATGCCGCCGCGGAAGATCGGCTGCGGCGCGGCCTTCAACAGCTCGCCGAGCAGCGAGCCGGCCGGCTGGCCGAGCAGCGTGGCAATGTGGTGGGCGGCGACGCGGATATTGGTCTCCAGCCCGGGGATTTCGGCCTGCGTCGACTGCACCAGACCTTCGGCCTGGACGACGTCGAGGCGCGAGGCGGCACCGGCTTCGAGCTGGAACTGGGTCAGCTGGTAGGTTTCCTTGCGCGACTTCAGGTTGGCGCGCGACAGCGCCAGGCGCTCCTGGAAGAAGCGCAGGTCGATGTAGGAGTTCACCAGGTCCTGCAGATAGGTGAGCTTGGCGACGTCGGCGCTGGAATAGGCGGCATCGAGGCTCGCCTGGGCGCTTTCCTTCGAGCGCCGGTACTGGCCGAACAGGTCGAGCAGCCAGGAGACGTTGGCTTCGCCGCCGCTGATGTTGGTGGCGCCGCTCGCCGTGCGGCGCTCGCCCATGCTGCCGCTGGTGGTGTGGCTGGCGCCGACCAACAGGCTCGGCAGCGAGCCGGCCCCGGCAACGGTGACGCCGCCGGCAGCCGCATTGATGCGCTCCAGCGCCTGCTGAACCGTAAGGTTCTCGTTCAGCCCGTCAACCACCAGACCGTTCAGCCGGGTGTCGCGATAGGCCGTCCACCAGGCCGCCGTCGACACGTCGCCGATGTTCTTGGCGCCGCCCTCGCTGAACTTCGCCGGAAGCGGCATCTCCGGGGGAACATGGTCCGGGCCGCTCACACAGCCCGCGAGCAAAAGCAGAAGCGCCGGAGAGGCGAAGCGAAAAGATGCCATTAAAAATCTTCCTGTAACTCGACCAAATCTATTCTTGTCAGAAGCCTTCATGCTTCGCTATCGGCCGCGCTTCGCTCATACGAGAAACACCATCCCGAAGCAGTTGGCGGCAATGTATCAACGAGTCTCATCTTCTCACAGTGCATTTATATCACACTCACGCTTCATTTTTTTGCGTCCGCGAGAAGATCCGGCGGATGACAACGAAGAATGAGGGGACGAAGAAGATGCCGAGCGCGGTTGCTGCCAGCATGCCGCCGAGCACGCCGATGCCAATTGCGTTCTGCGCCGCGGAGCCCGCCCCGGTTGCAATCGCCAGCGGCACGACACCCAGAATGAAGGCAAGCGAGGTCATAATAATCGGGCGCAGGCGCAAGCGCGCTGCCTCGAGGGTCGCCTCGAGCAGTCCCATTCCTGTTTCCATCCGGTCCTTTGCAAACTCCACGATCAGGATCGCGTTCTTCGCCGCCAGACCTATGGTCGTCAGCAAGCCGACCTTGAAGTAGACGTCGTTTGCCTGACCAAAGAGCGTTGCTGCGGCAAGGGCGCCGAGTACGCCGACCGGCACGGCCATGATGACCGAGAACGGGATCGACCAGCTTTCGTAAAGCGCCGCCAGGCAGAGGAAGACGACAAGCACGGAGATCGCATAGAGCATCGGTGCCTGCGAACCGGACAAGCGCTCCTGATAAGAGATACCCTGCCAGGCCACGGTGTAGCCGCCACCAAGCTGTGCCGTCAAAGCTTCCATTTCGTTCATGGCGTCGCCGGAGCTCACGCCCGGCGCCGATGCACCCTCGAGCGGGATGGCGCTCACCGCGTTGAAGCGCGCCAGGGTCGGGGCGCCCTTGACCCATTCAGTGCGGGTGAAGGCCGAGAACGGAACCATCTCGCCGCTCGCGTTGCGCGCGTACCAATGGTCCAGATCGTTCGGCTGCATGCGGAAGGGGGCATCGCCCTGCACATAGACCGGCTTGATCTCGCCGTTTAACGTGAAGTCGTTGACGTCGCGGCCTGTAAAGATGACCGAGAGCATCGAGTTGACCGCGGCGATATCGACGCCCATCGCGCCGATCTTCTCCTGGTCGATGACAATCTTCATCTGCGGCTCGACGTCCTTGTTGTTGCTGCGCAGCGCCACGACCTTGCCGCTGGAGTTTGCAGCCTGAATCAAGCGCTTCGAGGCAGCGTCCAGAGCGTCGGTGCCATGACCGCCAGTATCGACGAGATACATGGAGAAGCCGCTCGAGACGCCGAGACCCTGGATGGCCGGTGGCAACAACGCGAAAACTTGCGCTTCACGGAAGGTGAAGAAGGTTTTAAGGGCGCGCGTTACGACGGCTTGCGCATGCAGGTTGGGGGCCGTGCGGAGCGAGAAGTCCTTGAGTTTCGTGAAGACGATCGCGCTGTTCTGACCGGAGCCGTTGAAGCCGAAGCCAAGGGCACCAAAGACGGAATCGACGGCATCCTTCTCGTTCTCGCGGTAGTATTTCTCCACCTTCTCGACGACGGCCTGGGTCTGCTGTGTGGTCGACCCGGGAGGCGTGGTGACGATGGTCAGCAGAACGCCCTGATCTTCCTGCGGCAGGAAGGAGCTCGGCAGGCGGTTGAACAGATAAGCGCAACCGACGCCGATGAGAAGAAAGACGAGCATGACGCGGATCGGCCGTTTGAGCAGGTAGCCGATGGTTCTGACATAGCCGTTGGTGGAACGCGTGAAGTTGCGGTTGAACCAATCGCCGATCCGGTGCTTCCGGTGTTCGGCAACGGGCTTCAGCATGGTCGCGCAGAGCGCGGGGGTCAGCACGATCGCAACCACGGCCGAGAGCAGCATCGCAGACACGATCGTCACGGAGAACTGGCGGTAGATGATGCCGGTCGAGCCGCCGAAGAACGCCATCGGGATGAAAACGGCGGTCAGCACGAGTGCAATGCCGACGATTGCGCCGGTGATTTCGCCCATCGACTTCTCGGTCGCTTCGAGCGGTGAGAGCTTCTCTTCCGTCATGATGCGCTCGACGTTTTCGACGACCACGATCGCATCGTCGACGAGAAGACCGATTGCGAGCACCATGGCAAACATCGTCAGTGTGTTGATCGAATACCCGGCTAGCGCGAGGATGCCGAAAGTGCCGAGCAGAACCACCGGCACGGCAATCGTCGGAATGAGCGTTGCCCGGAGGTTCTGCAGGAAGACCAGCAGAACAATGAAGACGAGGACAATGGCTTCGATCAGCGTGTGAACGACCTTTTCGATCGACAGCTCGACGAACGGCGTCGTGTCGTAGGGATAGGTGATCTCCACGCCCTCAGGCAGGCCACGACTGATGGTGTCGAGGGCAGAGCGGACGCGGGCGGCTGTATCGATTGCGTTGGCGCCGATGGCGAGGTTGACGGCAAAGCCGCTTGACGGCTGGCTGTTGTAGCGCGACGAGCCGCCGTAGCTTTCCTGGCCGATCTCGATGCGCGCGACGTCGCTGAGGCGGACGGTGGAGCCGTCCTTCTCGACCTTCAGGATGATGTGCTCGAAGTCGGAAACGGTGGTCAGCTGGCTCTGCGCGGTGATAGTGACGTTGAGCTGCTGGCCGTCGACGGCCGGCTGGGCGCCGAGCGAGCCGACCGAAACCTGAGTGTTCTGCGCCTCGATTGCGGATGTAACGTCGCCGGTCGTCAGCTGGTATTTCAACAGCTTGTAGGGATCGAGCCAGACGCGCATGGCGTAGCCGGAGCCGAAGATATTGATGCTGCCGACGCCTTCCAGGCGCTGGATCTGATCTTCAATGGACGTCGACATGATGTTGCCGAGGTCAACCGAGTTGCGCTTGCCGTCGGTCGAAACCAGCGAACCGACGAGCAGAATGCTCGAGGTCGAGCGGGTGACGCTGATGCCGGCGTCGATGACGTCACCGGGCAGCTTGGACTGGACCAGCTGGAGCTTGTTCTGGACCTGCACCTGCGCGATGTCGGGGTCGACGCTGGTGCCGAACGTCAGCGAAATGCTGGCAGACCCGGTCGACGAGGTCGACGTCATATAGGTCAGGTCGTCGAGGCCGGTCATGCCATCTTCGATGATGGTCGTCACCGATTTTTCGACGGTTTCGGCGCTCGCGCCGCGATAGGTCGCATTGATGCGCACCGTGGTCGGTGCGATGTCAGGATATTGCGAAATCGACAACGTGAAGATTGCGAGCAAGCCCGCGAGCATGATCGTGATCGCGATGACCCAAGCAAAGATCGGGCGTCGGATGAAAAACTTGGCCATTGGCTTACTGTTCCTGTGCGGCTCTGATCACGGTTCGTCGCGATTACTTCGCGGCGGGCTTTTGCGCTTCACCGGATGCGGCCTGATCAGCGGGCACAACGATGCCCTTTTCATTGATTTTCATCGGCATTGGCTTGACGGGCATGCCTGCCGCAATCGACTGCAGGCCGCTGACGATCAACTGGTCGCCGTCCTTGATATCCTCGGCAACGAGCCAAGCATTGTTGGAGGGCGATGCATTCTCGAAGATGCGGGTTTCGACCTTGCCGTCGGCCGAGACGAACTGCGCGGTCAACTCACCATTTGCATTCCGGCTGGTGGCAAGCTGCGGCAGCGCATAGCCGACCTCTGCACCGAGTTCTAGCGTGGCGCGGACATACATGCCGGGCAGGATGACGTGATCAGGATTCGGAAAGCGGACGCGGATGATGAAGGTGCCGGTCGTCTCGCTGACGACGGACTTCGACATGTCGAGGGTGCCCTTCTGATCATATTCCTTGCCGTTTTCCAGGATCAGGCGGAAGGCGGCGTTGCCGGCATTGCCCTTGACTTCGCCACGGCGGATCGCGTCGCGAAGCCGCAGCAAGTTGGTGCTCGATTCCGTCAGGAGGATATAGACGGGATCGAGCTGGCGCACGGTGGTGAGCGCCGTCGTCTGGTTGGCCGCGACGACGTTGCCGACATTGTATGCCGTCTGGTCGATCACGCCGTCGAAGGGCGCAGTGATCTTCGTGTGGTCGACATCGATTTCGGCGGCGGTCAGGGCCGCCTTTGCGGATTCGACCTCGGCCTGCGCCTGCAGAAGATTGGTGCGCGCCGTCTCAAGCTCGATCTGCGTTGCGCCGGAACCGACAAGGCGCTGATAACGATCGAAATTGCTTTGCGCGCTTGGAACGCTTGCTTCTGCCTTGGCAATGGCGGCGCGCGCCTGCGCAGCAGTTGCCAGATAAGGCGCGTCTTCGATCTGATAAAGAACGTCGCCCTTCTTGACTTCGCCACCTTCCTTGAAGGGGATCTCGCGAATGATGCCGCTAACCTGTGGGCGAATGTCGGCGATCTGCGAAGCTTCGGCGCGGCCGGGCAGGATCGTGGTGACGGGGAAGGTGCCCTTCGCCAGGGATATGACGCCAACCGGGGCGGCCTGTTGAGCGGCTGCGCCAGCGGTGCCGGCTGCGCCCTGCTTGTTACCGCTATCGCTGCATGCGACGAGCAAGCCGCCGATAGCAAGTGCGGACGAAACGAGGAAAATGCGCCGTATCATAATGAATTCCTTGTGCGGTGGCGTCCGAACCAATGACCTTCATCAACGATGAAGGCCGATCATCGATCCAGAATCGAATGCCACTGATCCGAATTTAAGAAAGACTTTACGAAGTGACGTAAGTTATGAATCGTCACTTAGCAAGCGCAATTTTGCAGTGCGGCATCTACGAAAATGACGATCTGCCTTGCGCGGTGGACAAGTGTGTCCTTATCATCACGGGCGATCAGAACCGGGTGCAGGACGCTCGCCAGGACATCGGCGACGGTGTTGGCGGCATCTTCCGGGCTGCTGCAATGATAGCGTCCCTTGGCGATACCGTCCCGTATGATTTCGTCGAGCTTCTGAACGATGCGCTCCCTATATCGATTGCCGGCCTCGAGTTTGGCTTGCACCGTCATCAGGACCATTTCGAAGATATATGGGTTCTGCTGGATGTCCTGCAGATGGCTGTCGAGCAGGCGCAACACAAAGCGCAGCAGCTGCTCGTTTGGCGGCAGTTCGTCGTCAAAGGTGGCAAAGCGATCTGCGACGTCGCCGAGGTGGCGTTCCGCAATGGCGTCGACAAGCGCGGTTTTGGAACGGAAATGCTTGAAGACGTTGGCCGGCGACATACCGAGCGAGGCGGCAATGTCGGCGATGGAAACGGCGACGAAACCGCGTTGGCGGAACAACAATTCTGCCATAGACAGAATGTCTTCACGGGTCTCTTCGGCCTTGCGTCTTGGCCTGCGTGCCATCCATTCCCCCGCCGGCTCGAGGTCGGCACCCAGTTTTGCAGATGCTAGCGCCGACGACTGAAAGCCTGCAAGCCCATGTTGCAGGCTTCCTGCCCGGCGACATTAAGAGAAGTAGGCTGACAGATTTTTACGGATGCGCTCGACCGGGGTTGCGCCGCTGTTGTCGGGAACAAAGCGTTGCGCCGTGATGCTTTCGTAGGCCTTGATGTAGACGTCGGAGGTCTGCTGGATCAGCTCGACCGGGATCTCCGGGATCTCGTCCTTGTAGGGGTCGCAGCGCTCCGCAACCCAGGCGCGAACAAAGTCCTTGTCGAAGCTTGTCGGGCGCGTTCCTGCCTCGAAGCTTGCCTGATAGCTGTCGGCGTGCCAGTAGCGGCTGCTGTCTGGTGTATGAATTTCATCCGCGAGAATGATGTCGCCGCTCTCGTCCGTGCCGAACTCGTATTTGGTGTCGACGAGGATGAGTCCCCGCTTGGCCGCAAGTTCCTGGCCGCGCTCGAAGAGAGCCAGCGCGTAACGCGACAGCGTATCCCATTGCTCCTTGGTCAAGAGTCTTCGCTCGACGATCTCTGCCGGCGTCAGCGGTTCGTCGTGGCCACCATCGAATTCCTTGCTCGTCGGCGTGATAACCGGCGTCGGAAGCTTCTGATTGTCGCGCATGCCGTCCGGCAGTCGCATGCCGTACATCTCGCGCTCGCCCTTCTTATAAAGAGTGAGGATCGATGTCCCCGTCGTCCCGGCGAGATAGCTGCGGACGACGATTTCGACCGGCAGGATATCGAGACGCTTGCCGATGACAACGTTCGGATCCGGATAGTCGAGAATGTGATTGGGGCAGATGTCCTTCGTCGCCTCGAACCAGTAGCGAGCCGTCTGCGTCAGCACCTGACCCTTGTAGGGAATGCAGGTAAGAATGCGGTCGAAGGCGCTCAGTCTGTCGGTGCTGATGATGATGCGCCGCCCGTCCGGAAGGTCGTAATTCTCGCGAACCTTACCGCGATAGTAATTGGGGAGCTCTGGGAAATGGGCTTCGGAGAGGATTCGCACGGGCTCGACCATCCTTCTGCATTGATCGTGAACTTTCCCCTGCTCTAGTTCCATCGCCGGGGATGTCAAGCAAACCCGCTACTAAAGCCAGAAGAGATAGATGAGAAGTAGTGTAAGACCATAGCTCACCACCGTCAGCGGTGCGCCGGCCTTCAGGAAGTCGCTGAAGCGGTAGCTCCCGACGCCCATCGCCAGCGTATTGTTATGGTGGCCGAACGGCGTCAGAAAATCCAGCGAGGCGCCTGCGGCGACGGCAATCAGATAGGCGGATGGAGACTGATGCCCGGTTGCTGCGAAGGCGACGGCGATGGGGCTCATGACGATCGCGACGGTCGCGTTGTTGACAAAGGGCGTCAGGAGCATTGACAGAAAGAGAACGAGCGCCACCCCCGTGGTCGGTTCGGCCAGCGACACCATGGAACCGAGCGCCGCCGCGATGACTTGGGCGGTGCCGGTTGTAGCGACGGCGGAACCTATCGGGATCATCGCGCCAAGCATGATGATAATTGGCCAGTTGAGGTCGGCCATCGCCTGGCGAATGTTCAGGTAATTAAGGAGTGCCAGGGCAAGCACGACGCCCGCAAACGCAAGATCAGGCGTGACGAGTTCGAAGGCCGTCGCCGCGACGCCTGCGGCGAAAATGGCAAAGGGCTGCCAGGACGATACCGACATTCGGGACGGCGGTTGCGACGCCAGCGGGAGACACTCGCACTCCTCGAGCGCTTCGGCGATCGCCTTTTGCTCGCCCTCCAACACCAGAATGTCGCCGATCGACAACTGCAGATCGGCAAAGCGCCCCTCGATCCGCGGTGAGCGCATCGAGAGGGCGGAAACCGTGACGTCGCGGCTGCTGAATACCTCCAGAGAATGCAGTCGCGAGCCGACCAGTGTGCTCTCCGGCATCACGACCGCCTCGACGGAGTCGAGATCGGCCATGGCTGCCCTCGGACGTCGCTGCGGAAGCAGCGTTCCGGACGTTTGAAGCCCATCAAACACCGTATCGTCCGCTTCGGCTAACAGCAGGTCGCCCGCCTCGACGACCAATTTCTCCGGCATACCGAACACGAACTTGTCATTGCGAACGAGCGTATGCGGCTGCAGCGAGAACCGATCGGGCAGATCCGAGAGGCGCGCACCGATCAGCGAGGAGCCCGCAGGGATACGTCGTTCCGTGATCCTGCGTCTCGGCGGCGAGGCAAGTTCTGCCGAAAGCGCCTCGTCGATTTCGTTCGGAAACAGGCGCGGTGCGAACCATGCCGTCAGCACGATGCCGACGGTGGCGACCGGAAGGCCGACATAGGCAAAATCGAAAAGGCGAAAGCCGGTGCCGCTTGCCTCCTTCCAGGCATTGCTGACAAGCATGTTCGCGGGCGTGCCGATCAGCGATACGATCCCACCCAAGAGGGCAGCAAAGGAGATGGGCATGATCAATTGCCGTTTTGGTATCGCGAGCGCGGCACTCACGCGCAGCGTTGCCGGTAGGGCGATCGAAAAGGCGCCGATGTCATTCATGAAGATGGAGATGAAGCCGGCCGCTCCCGACAAGGTGGCGATGACCGCAGTATTTGAAAATCTGGCCCGTACGAAAAAATCCGCGAGCTGACCGAAAAGTTGCGCCCGCGCAAGGACCTGCACGATGAGCAGGATCTCGACGACGGTGACGACCACTGGACTGGCAAAGCCGGAGAAAACCTGCTCTGCGGAATAAAGATGGAGAGCATAACCGGCGAGCAGGCCTGAAATCGCGACCACCTCGATGCGGAAGCGCTCCAACGAAAACAGAACGAGCATCGCGAGCAGGAGGATCAGCAAGGATGCTTGATCGAACGTCATGGTTTGCCCCGAACCTCAATCCACGGCGAGAATGTAGCGGTTCGGCCTGCGCTGTACAGAGCGAAATATCGCATTCCGCGCTCCACGCTGATGATGCGCTCAGACAGCAGGCCGGCGCCAGGTGCCGGTCTCGGTGATCTCCAGCATCGGGGTGGAGAGCACACCAACTGTTCTTTCCCGCCATTGCGAACCGGCAGCATCGAGGGTCTCGCACCAGCGGCGTGACTGTAGCATCGCCGCACCGATCGCAACAGGCTCGACCCCGCACCCGGCAAGAAGCCGCAGGCCCGAAACGATCGAGGTTCCGCTGGAGATGACGTCATCGACCAGCGCCACACGTCGCCCCTCCAGCAGCGGCAGCATACGCGGATCTATATAAAGACGCTTCTGTTGGGTGGGGGTGGTAATCGACGAGAGCGCCACCGACAGGTCATCGCGGTACCAGAACTTCCGAGAGGTCCCGAGCGGCGCATATCGCGTATGCCCCAACCTCTGAGCCACGGCCGCTGCGAGCGTCAGACCAAGTGTCGGCAGGCCGGCAACAACGTCGACCTCAAAAGACTTGAGCTTCTCGGCAAGCGATTGCGCCAGTACATCGAGAATTTCGAAGCTTGCCTGATTGATGATCAGGGAGGCCAGCGCATGTTGGCCGTCTGCCAGCACGCGTACCGGCAATCGAAGCTGGCGCCCGTCTTCAAGCTCGGCGATATAGGATGTGGAGAAATCGCCGTCGCTCCTGAAGGTGCCCGGGCTGTGGATCTTCTGCCAAAACTCGTGCGCCGCCAATTCCGTCATGCACTCAATTCCGTCTTGCCATTTCCATGCCTGCGCGCTTGCGCAGCTCTTTCAGTTCTGCATCCGTCAACACGCGCACTGCACCCCTCGGCAACTCGCCGAGCGCTAAACCTCCAATCGCAACCCGCACGAGGCGAAGGCATTCGACATCCAGGGTTTCCAGCATGCGGCGGATCTGGCGGTTGCGGCCCTCATCGAGTTCGACCTCGATCCAGGCGTTCTTGTCGCCGCTCCTCAACAGCGTCGCGGACGTTGCCTTCAAAACTTCGCCGTCGTGGCGGACGCCATAAGTCATCGCAGCCAGCATTTCGCTGTCCATGATCCGGTTGACCTGGACATGGTAGGTCTTCGTGATGTGGGTGAGGGGATCGAGCAGCGTCTGGGCGAAGACCGTATCGTTGGTAAAGAGCAGCAAGCCTTCGCTCGCCTTGTCCAACCTGCCGACGGGCGAGAGATGCGGAGCTTCGAAATCCTTGAGGCAGTCATAGACGGTCGGCCGGCCCTCGGGATCGTCGCGCGTCGTTACCAGTCCACGCGGCTTGTTCAACATCAGATAGATCTTCGCTTCGGCGACCACATCGGTTCCGTCGACCCGGATCTTCGCCGATGCCAGGTCGACCCAGGCGGAGATGTCGGTGACTTTACGTCCATCGACCGATACGCGGCCATCCAGGATCAGCCGTTCAGCCTGCGTCCGCGAGCAGTGGCCAAGCTTGGAAAGCGCGCGCGGCAAGGTCACCCGCTTGCCGGGCTCCTCGCCGTTCGGTCTTGCGCGTTCGCGCGACTTTTGAGGTGAGCGC